>JAZRGA010000052.1:0-90314 GCA_045643945.1 Eubacteriales bacterium
GTGGGAATTGCTTTTATGTCGTTATCTGTCATACCGATAATATTTCTTATTATTTGGTTGATTTTAAATAGTCCATCAAATGTTGAACAAATAATATTAGCGTGTGTTATCTTTATCGTACTTATAATGATATTATTATGTGCTTTTTTGTATTTGTACAAATATAGCGGTTATCTATATTTAGATGATAAACAAATGGTTTTGAAAAAGGGAAAAAAACAAGTAAGTGTAGATATTGTCGATATAAGGTGGATTGAACTGAAATATGACACCAGAGTCATAGGCAAGGGAGGTATATCTTCGCAAAAGGGTTTCCGCTTTTTTATAAGGTTAAATGAGCGAAAGACTGATTTAGATTTTATTATCACAAATAAAATTATTCTTGAAATTATTAAAAAGAATAATATCCGTATAATGCCGGATTGGTATAATCAAATTTATTTAGAAACAGGAAATTTTGATTTTAAGTAGATTGAAATAAATGTTTGCAACTATGTATGGAGGTTGCTAAATGAAAAAGATAAAGATAATAGCAATAATTTTCAGTATATTAACGATACTATTTTTTCTCGGTTCGATATTGATTTCTGTTGATAAGGACACATCAGTTTTTTTGGATGATTTAACTTATTCTGAGGGAATAGTGAAAGAAGCAAAGCAAGGTGTGGATAATAAAGGCAAGATTATTGCATATTCTGTGATTTTAGAGGAGAATATTGTATTAACAATAGATATAGATTCAATGGTAAATGCCGACCTTGCTAATGTAAAGGTTGGGGATAAAGTTGGTTTTAAATTTTCAGGTTCTCCCGAAAAGCTTAATAATACCAATACCATGGCTTTTATTACTCCGGTGTTTTTGTCGTGTAATGATAAATGTATTGTTTCGCTTGAAAGTTATGAGCAGAGTATATTGAAGAATAAGCAAACAAGTGCTTCCATAGGCTTTGCAGGTGCATGTATTTTTTTGATAATAAGCGTTGTGCTTTTTAGTGTGGATTTTATATTTAAAAAGACTAAGAAAAAATAAAAAAATAGAAAAATTAAAGAATTTGAAGAAAATTTAATAAGATGATTATAGTAAATAAAAAATTAGACCGCATAAGCGGTCTTTTTTATATTTAAAATACTTGACTTTTTTAGCCTTTTGGTTTATCATAGATATACAGTTTTAATGATAGGAGCAATTTAAAAAATGAGAATGCCCGAATTTTTGGAAAAGGACGTGCCTTGTCTTGCTTTAGAGCTTCCCGACGAGGTAAAAAAATACAGAGATGCATATGATTTTGAGGGGGAAATCGAGGCGATAAATAAGCTTCTCCCAACCGTTGACGCTTCGTCGGACATGGCAAAGCGCCTTGTTTTTGAGCGATTGATTGCCGAGGGACTTAAGGACGATTATCATATCACCAAGGAAGAATTGCTTGAAAAAATTCAAGAAAAGTTTCCGCTTTGTACGCTTGAAACGCTTAAAAAACTTACCCAAATGAATTATGCCGACCATATTGTTAAAAACGGTGTTGTGTATTATCAAAATGATGCAAAGAGAAATCTTTTCGGTGCTGCAAGAGTGTTTTTAGAGCATCTTGACGAGCAGGGAAATATCTGCCCACACGAGCCTCGCCCCGATAATTTTAAAAATGAAATCTTCTTGTCGCTTAAAGAAAAGGGCTTGTGCGCTTACCGTTTTACAGTTAAGGTGAAATTGAAAATTAAAGAAGAATTTATGCGAGTTGGCGAGGAAATAACTGTGCATATTCCGTATCCCGCAATCTGCGACTGTCAACCGTACAGTGAGCTTATAGAGTCATCGCATCCCGTGTATATATCCGAAGCAGGGCATAGAACGGCTTGCATTAAGACGGTGCTTAAGGAAGATGATGAATTTTTCGTTATCTTTAAATTTGACAGAGTGGTGCGCTATATTGACCTTGATTTTGAAAGAGTCGATGCAGAGCAGCCGAGCTTTTATACAAACGAAGCCCTTCCGCATATTCGCTTTACACCCTACCTTGTTGACCTTGCCAATAAAATAAAGGGCGATGAAACTAATCCGCTTAAGATTGCCAAAAGAGTATATGATTATGTAACCGAAAACATCAATTACAGTTATCTGAGAGATTATCTTTACATCGACCAAATCCCCGAATACGTATTAAAGAACGGCAAGGGCGATTGCGGAGCGCAGGCACTTAGCTTTATTACGCTTTGCCGAATTTTAAAGGTTCCCGCAAGATGGGAGTCGGGACTAAGAGTAGGACCTAATATTAACAGTATTCACGATTGGGCGCAGATATATATAGCGCCTTACGGATGGATTCCCGTAGACCTTACTGACGGTGGAGGCGCAAGACGTAATCTTGACCCGCTTAAGAGAGCGTATTCGTTTGGAAATATCGACCCGTTTAGAATGACGGCTTGTAATGATTTTCAACTTGGATTTGATCCGCCTAAAAAATTTATGCGCTGCGACCCATATGATAATCAGCTTGGTGAGGCAGAGTATAATGATTACGGTCTTGGCTTTGGAACTATGATACGCGGCAAGGAAATACTTGACGTTGAGGACGTAACCGAGATTTATAAAAATAACTAAATAAAAAGGACCGCTTTATTATCCTTAGGTTTACTAAAGAAAGTAAAGCGGTTATTTTTTATGCGGTGCGTTATTTAAAAATATCTGCCTTTTGTGCGTTGAGTATAGGTCGGCATTCATCGCCTGCGACGATAAAATGGTCCATAAGAATTATACCGAGCGCCTCAAGAACAATTTTAGCTCTGTTGGTTGCATGAATATCCTCGCCCGATGGAAATGCCTTACCGTTTGGATGGTTATGTACCAAAATCGCACTTGTGGCGTTGCTTGCAATAGCGCTCATAGCTGCCTTGCGTAACGATATGGTATGCTCCATAGAAAAGCCTTCGCCAATCTTTTCAACTGTTATAAGCCTTTTCGAATTGTCAAATAGAAGAATATAAGAGCTTTCGTTTTGCGTTCCGATAAACAGTGTTTTTAGGAAAGAGCTTAAGGCTGTCGGTGATTTTAGCAATCCGTCATCCTTTTGCTCGGTAATACTGTATTTTAAAACAAGTCTTGCAATCGCTTTAAGATATATTGCGGTGTTTTCTCCGATATCATTGACCTCGGTAAGAGCCTCAACGCTTGCATCAAGAACGCCTTTAATCGAGCCGAAGCGATTGAGCAGGTGATGTGCTATTTCGTTGGTATTTTTTCTTGGAATGGAATAAAAGAGTATAAGCTCAAGTAGCTCGTGGTCCTCAAAGCTGTCGGCAGATGTAAGAAATCTTTGCCTTAATCTTTCCCGATGTCCGTCGTGTGTCATTTTAAACCTCAATATATATTAAACTTTTTAATATTGTATCATTATTTTCAAACGTTGTCAAGGCGAAATGTGTATATATAGTAGAGATAAAATTGAGAAAAAAATATACAGTGGTAAAAATGTATAAAAGCTTAAAATGTTTTTTGTGCGAAATGGAAATTATTTTGAAAAAAATAAAAAAACTCTTTATTTTATTTTAATTTCGTGATATAATTAATGCGTATAATTATGTAAGATAGCGGAAGGCTATAAATTTTTGAAAGGGAAAGTATGAGGAGAACGGTAAGAATAATTGCGACAATTTTAGCAATAATTTTAATCGGTACGTCGATTCCGGTTCTTTTGATATCGTCAGCAGCAATGTCCACGCCTTTTGATTCTGCGATGCTTGGGAATTCGTCTAACGCAATAAAATCGGTAACAGTGGATTCAAGCGAGAGTATAGGCTATAACGGCGAGGTATCGTTGTTTTCTGCGACTATAAAGTCCTCGGGAACACGTAGGCTTTCATTAGTGAGCTTGTTAAAGTCGCATAATATATCAAAACCATCATCAAACACCTTTGCCGATACGTTTTCGGGAGTTAGAATTGCAACGGGAGGAAAGCTCTTTGTTTATTCTGTTCCCGCGGCGGGAGGACAAGGCTTTGCTAATAACTATATAAACGATATAGCGGCTCAGTTTGAGGCAGACCACCCGGAGTGGAAGGTAGCGGTAGTTACCAATGCAAGCTTTTTTGATAATGAAGACAAGAAAACTACCGATATGGGCGAGCCCGAGGATATCTATATTGAGAACGGCAAAACATATAAATCTTATATAGAAAAGGGCGAGGACGGCGGTGACGTTTTTAAGATTGGCAGAGGAATTATCGGTCTTAAAAGCGATGGAACTGTAATATACAATACCATCGAAAAAGGAACGTCGCACTATACCGGCTCGACACCTTATAGCTTTGATTCAAGATACACATTAGAGGTGCTTGGAGAAAATAAAAATAATCCGATATATGAATATTCACTTCTTCAGAATGGCTCGTTTGACTTTACGGGAGAGCCAACATTCATAACTCCAACCAACTCTGCAAGAGATTTTCGCGGTGCGACGGTTTACAAGGTTAAATGCTCGCAATTTAGGAGAGCGCACGTCGGAGTTAACGGACGTGAGGTAGGGGATAAGACCTATTATTTTGAGGGTGAAATCGAATCAATCGTTAGCGGAACTAATTCGATGACTGCTCCCGCAGGATACGTTTATATAGCGTGCGGAGTGGCTTTGGAGCATCTTAGGGTCGGTGTAACCGTTAGGGGAACTCAAAAAATGACGGGTGCTTGGGCTGATGCTCCTTACGTTTTCGGATATAAGCAGCAGATACTTCACGAGGGTACTGTTCTCTTTACTGGAACTCATCAAGAGTCCTACGGAGATAAGATAACAGGTAGTTACGATGCTTCATGGAGCGAGGATTTCTCGTATGCATCGTACGGCTCGAATAGAACTGCGGTCGGCTTTAAGGCAGACGGAACTCCTGTTATAATTACCTTGCCGAGAAAAATTCACGGTACTTATGTCGAAAATAACACAACAAAATATATTGAATCGTCGGCAACCTATAGCGAAATGGCGTGGTATATGAAATCCGTTGGTTGCGTAAACGCCTTTATGATGGACTGTGGCGGTTCTATGGGAATGTATAAAAAGAGCACTGGAAGTGATACTTATGAGGTTGCTTGCTGCGAGCCGGTACGAGTAGCGCCGGGACGTGCGGTTGCTAATGCGCTTATTCTTGCATATCCCTCGGGAGAGGAGGCAAGACCTACCGATGACGAGCTTTCGGTGCCGACCTTTAGCCCCGATTTTATCACTGCTACAACTAATCCGACGTGGTATACGGGCGTAACTAAGCTTCGCAGTGCTTCAGAGGTTAAAAACTCATATTCGGGTAATTTTTCAAGCAATTCTACCTTGAGTAAAACTAATTTCACTTTGACGCAAAGCGATTCTACCTATACGTTTGCTCCAACAACGACCGCTTTTCCAAGTGGATATCAAGCGACTTATGCATATAAGAAGCTTAATTACACGATTCAGGCAGGGAAGAAGTATGTATATTGCTTTAAGCTTAATACCCTAACTACCGGAAAATATACCTCATTCCTTTTTGGGGAATTTCCGTCGAATACCGCATCTAACAAAATGCTTAATAATTTTGCGGTTGTAGGCGGCGCTTTCACAAATAACGGTGATACCAATTATTCCGACGTTAGATTAGGTGTCGGACGCGTAGAGGCGAAAACATCGGACGTCTACGGCTCAAATCAAAATATAAATCTTTATCTTGAATCTACTGGCGGTAAACAATATAGCTATTATCGCCTTGATATCGATGGGCTCAATTGTACCTTGCGTGTTAAGGATTATAGCGGAGCGTGGATTCAAATCGGTGGAACGTATAGTCTGCCCTCAGGAACTCAAATTATTATGGGTTGCGCTTCTTGGGAGGCAAATAAGTCGCGCGCTATGTCTGTAAATGACCCTGTGTGCGTAGATGTTACTGATATTTCCAATAGTATTTCAGTGGCAAGCACGTTAAATTCGATTGAATATACTGCCGAAAGCTGGAATGCGTTTAGCGCCGCTAAGACAACTGCTGATTATTCGATTAAGCTTATGAATCAGAATATACTTGATTATGCAGGCGATAGCCTTTCAACGGCTACAAATCAACTCGTTAAGCGTATCGACGTTGCAAACGGAAATATAGCGGAATACGAGGCGAAATCCTCAATAGCTTATACAAACGAAAGCTGGGCGGCTTATACTGCGGCTTATCAGGCGTTGGTTGATGCTAAGAGCGCAAATGATCTTGAATCCTTTGACTCATTAAATGAAGCGTATATTTTGGCAAGAAACGCACTTGTAGATGCAGTAATATCTCTTGAGATTCTCTGGCACAGTATGGATTTTGTTTATTCAAACGGAGTCGGTGGTTGGAATCCTTCGATTCACGAATACGATAAGGGCGATGCGTACTGGACCGAATACGGTAACGATATTGTTGTTAAAAACAGTTCAAACGTTGATGTTTCGATAGCTCTTGAATACACCCCTGCCGAGAATATGAGCTCTATTAGCGCAAGCTTTTATGAGAGTGAAGCTCTTGCAGACGAGGTTATCTTAGCGGAGAACGAAAGCAAGAAAATAATAGTAAGGCTTGAAGGCTCTGTTCCGTCGGAAACTGTTGATAAATCGAATGCGGGAGCGGTTACACTTACCGTTTCAAAGCATTGAGGTTATCAAAGCCATTATTTGGCAAAATTAATTTTGTATTTGTTTATGCAAATAAATAAAAAATCTAAAAAAGGAGAAAAAAACGATGAAAAAGCTTTTGACGATCATTGCGCTCATTCTCACTGTAGCAATGTGCGCATCATTCGCAGTAGCTGCAGACACAGTTAGCGGTCTTAACTCTGTGTCCAAGGACGTTACGCTCACCTATTCCGCTCTTTCTGAGGATAGGAACACAATCATTTATAGCGCTGACGTAATCTGGACCGACGTTGAGTTCGTTTACAATGCAGGTACAACTCAGTGGAACCCCGAGTCCCACGATTATACCGCATCCGGTGCTTCTGCAAGCTGGACTGATGACAAGGGTTCTGTAAAGGTTATCAATCACTCTAACGCAGCGATTGACGTAACCGTAAGCTTTGCAAAGGCTTCTGCTGCAAACGGCAGTGCTAACGTTACCGTTGCTGGCGGTTCGTTCACACTTGCATCCGGTGTTGACGTTGATTACGACAACGCTGATAGCAATGTTGCAACTCTTACCGCAAGCGGCAGTCCCACAAGCAATGCTACCATCGGTACTGTTACCGTAAAGATAGCAGCTGCTAAGTAAGGCAAAAATCCCAATGGGGTGGTTTCATTTAGCACAGAGCATAAATTAAAGACTCTGCAACTTAATGGGACTACCCCATAAATTATAATTTATACAAGCTTATAAAAAGGTGTTTATAGATTTATATAAGTTATAATTAAGTGAGGTTAGATGTGAATAAAAAAGCAAAAAAGACCGCTCCAAAGCGTTCTAATACAGATTTGATAGTGCTTATTTGCGTTATCTTAGCAGCGCTTATTTGCGTTGTAGCGATAATTAGCATAAATTTACCGAGGGAAAGTGCAAATATAAAGGAAACGGCAGAATTTATCCCCCCGAGCTTTGATTCTCAGTCGCTTGAAGGAAAGCCTGATGTGCCTGACGGAAAGGGATATTTCGAGGTTTATAAGGAGGGAATGAGCTTCAACGCATTCGTTTGCGGCGAGGTTGATATCCGTGATGGAAAGGCCGATATTTATTTTACCAATCCCGAAAAGAACACTCTTTGGATGAAGCTTCGCATATTCGACGAAAAAGGAAACGTAATTGCCGAAACAGGACTTATTAAACCTAATGAGTATTTGAAAACGGTAAGCTTTGATACTATTCCTAATAACAATTCAAAAATCGTTATGAAAATAATGACCTATGAGCCGAATACATATTACAGTGGTGGCGCAGTTTCCTTAAGCACCGTCGCAAAGGTTAATTGAGCTTGTTGAGTATAATTTAATAGATTTAAAGGTGTTAGCGAATTTACGTTAACACCTTTTTAGATAAAAAATACCGCCTTATTATCTATCGGTGAACGATTGATATAAAGCGGTAAATTTTATTTAAGAATTACTCATTAATATTCCTTGGAGATAAGTCTTTGAATAAGCTTAACTATTTCAACTATCGGGATAATGAGAACGGCAAGACCGAATGCTATACCGTATTCCATAAGACCGAGAGGAGCAAGCTCGAATGCGTCTGCAAGGAAAGGAATTTCAATAACGAGTGTTGTCAAGAGGAGAGAGAGTATTCCCGCACCCCAGAGCCACCAGTTCTGCTTCTTCATCGTGAAGATAGAGCCGTGGAGCGAACGCATATTGAATGCGTGGCAAATCTCACACATTGAGAGAGTGAGGAACGCCATTGTTACACCGAGCATTTCCGCAGAGTAGCTTCCTGCAAGAATTGCTTCGTGGTGGAATGCGTCTGCGAGCCAGAATCTACCGAGGAGGTAGGATGCAAATGTTATAACGGTTACAAGAAGTCCCTGATATGCAACGGCAAATCCGAGTCCGCCTGCAAAAATGCCTTCCTTAGAATCACGGGGCTTGCGCTTCATAATGTCTGCCTCGGGCTTTTCCATACCGAGTGCGAGAGCGGGGAAGCAGTCTGTGATAAGGTTAATCCAGAGCAAATGAACTGCTGCAAAGATTGCAGGATTTTGAGTTGTAACACCGGGAATGACAACGGGGAGAATAAATGTTGCCATGATGGTTGCAAAGAATATCATAAGAACCTCAGAGAGGTTTGAAGCGAGAAGGAACTGAATTGCTTTACGGATGTTATCGTAAATTCTTCTACCCTCGCCAACTGCGGTAACAATGGTTGCAAAGTTATCGTCTGCAAGAATCATATCGGCAACGTTCTTTGTTACGTCGGTACCGGTAATACCCATACCAACACCGATATCTGCGTTTTTAATGGAAGGAGCATCGTTTACTCCGTCACCTGTCATAGCGGTAACCTTGCCTTTTTTACGCCAAGCATTAACGATTCTTGTCTTATGCTCGGGCTGAACACGCGCGTATACACTGTATTTTTCAACAGCGGTATCGAATTCCTCGTCGGAGATATCGTCAAGCTCAGAGCCTGTGATAGCCTGAGATGCATCGGTAATAATACCAAGCTGCATTGCAATAGCAATAGCGGTATCCTTGTGGTCACCCGTTATCATAATGGGGCGAATACCTGCGCTTCTGCATTCGTCAATAGCAGGCTTAACCTCAGGACGAACGGGGTCTATCATTCCTACAAGTCCTATAAAGCAAAGATCGCACTCAACGGTTTCGGAATCATATGCTGCGGGAGCTGCCGAAAGATCCTTCTTAGCGGCTGCAAGCACACGGAGAGCCTTGTCTGCCATAGCCTTGTTTGCGCCGAGGATGCTCGCGCGAACGTTATCGTCGAGGTCAACTATCTTATCGTTTATAATAGCCTTAGTGCAACGCTTCAAAAGCTCGTCGGGAGCGCCCTTTGTAAACTGAATAAGGCTTCCGTCCTCTGCTTTGTGAATTGTGGACATCATTTTTCTTCCCGAATCAAAGGGAACTTCACCGATACGAACGAGTTTTTCCTTTTGTACGTTCTTAGAAAGACCAAGCGTTTCTGCGTAGTTTACAAGAGCGCACTCGGTAGGCTCACCGATAGCGGTTTTAGCTTCAACGTCAAACTCAGCATCGGAGCAGAGTGACATAGCGTTTGCTAAAAGATTTTCGTTATCGCCATAGTGGTCAACAACGGTCATCTTATTCTGTGTAAGAGTACCTGTTTTGTCGGAGCAGATTATCTGTGTACAACCGAGTGTTTCAACTGCGGTAAGCTTACGGATAATAGCATTGCGCTTTGACATATTCGTAACACCGATAGAAAGAACTATCGTTACAACGGTTGCAAGTCCCTCGGGGATTGCCGCAACTGCAAGCGAAATAGCTATCATAAATGACGAGAGAATCGGGTCGAATACGTTTTCGTAAGAGCCGGTAATGTATGCGCTACCGAGCTGAACGCCAAAGATTACAACACAAATTCCTATAACAAGGAATGTAAGGATTTTACTGAGCTGAGCGAGCTTGATCTGCAAGGGAGTTTTACCTTCCTCTGCCTTTGCAAGAGCATCTGCAATCTTACCCATTTCGGTATTCATACCTGTACCGGTAATAACCGCTTTACCACGTCCGTAAACAACGGTAGAGCCCATAAATACCATATTTTTGCGGTCGCCAAGTGCAACGTCACCGTTTTCGCCTGCTACAAGTGCTTCAACCTTTTTATCAACGGGAACCGATTCACCGGTAAGTGCCGCTTCTTCAACCTTCATAGATGCGCACTCGATTATACGAGCATCTGCAGGAACTGCGTCACCCGCCTCGAGAATTATAATATCTCCAATAACTAAGTCCTCGCTTGCTACGGTAATCTGCTTACCGTCACGAAGCACCTTGGACTGTGCCTTTGACATTTCTTGAAGCGCTTCAATTGCTTTTTCAGCCTTGCTTTCCTGAGCGACACCGAGAATTGCGTTGATAAGAACAACGGCAAGAATAATAATTACGTCGGTGGGGAATGCAAAATGACCGCTTGAAACACCCTCGTAGATTTCAAGACCTGCCGAAACAGCAGCGGCTACGAGAAGAATAATGGTCATAGGCTCTGCAAGCTGCTTTAGAAATCTGCTTATAAGAGATTCTTTTTTGCCTTCAACAAGCTTGTTCTTTCCGTTCTCTGAAAGTCGCTTATCAGCTTCGGCACTTGTAAGACCGTCTTTTTGCGAGCTTACTTCTGCAAGAACCTTTTCCTCTGATTCGCAGTAAAATTTCATTTTTTTACTTTTTCCTCCTAAAATTGTTTAGATTGTTTTAGATTGCTTTGTTTTTTTGAGTAGAATGACATAAAAAAAGACAAGCTCATATCTACCGAAAATGCAGATAAGTCTCGTCAATTAAGATAAAGCCAGAGAACGTGATGTTGACCCTATCGCATAATGCTATGCAGACTACTCCCTTAATGTAGTAAATATTATACCATAAATAACAAAAAAATGCAATAGCTTTTTATAAAAATAATAACTTTAAAGATTTATTTTTTTAAAAAATCGTATATCTATTGTATTTTTCTGAAATATGTGTTAAAATTAAAACGTTAATATATTGATATTATTGCAAAAATAGAGGCTTTTTATGATAAAATTTTTAAAACGACAGCCACCGGTAAGGCTTATAGCGGCAGGATTTTTTCTTGTCATACTGTTAGGCTCATTTTTGCTCACTCTCCCCGTGAGTCTAAATGACGGAGCTGAGATAAGGTATATAGATGCGCTTTATACGTCGGTCAGTGCGGTGTGCGTCACGGGACTTTCGACAATAGAGGCAGGAGCTATCTTCAGCCTTTTCGGTAGGACAGTGCTATGTCTGCTTATTCAGGTTGGTGGATTGGGCGTTGCAACGGTTGGCGCAGGCTTTATAATGCTTATGGGCAAAAAAATGGACTTGAAAAGCAGAAACCTTATTCACGAAGCGATGAATCTTGATTCGGGAAAGGGCGCTTTGAGATTTTTAAGGGAAGTGTTTTTTACAACTCTTGTAATTGAAGGAATTGGTGCTGCGCTTTCATTTATTGTGTTTGTTCAAGAGTTTAAATGGTATGAGGCTTTAGGATATAGCCTATTCCACGCAGTGTCTGCATTTAATAATGCGGGATTTGATATTTTCGGTCGAGGTAATAACCTTATTCCGTATCAAGGAAACGTCTTTTTTAATATCGTTACCTCTGCGCTTATAATATTTGGAGGTATCGGCTTTTTGGTTATCAGAGAAATGAGAACGAAAGGCTTTTGTCTTAAAAAATATTCGATGCACTCCAAGGTTGTTTTGCTTATGACCTCTGTCCTTTTAGTGTCGGGTACGATTCTTATAAAAATGACCGAGGGCGAAAATATTACTTGGCTCGGAGCATTTTTTGCAAGTGTTACCGCAAGAACGGCGGGATTTTCAACCTTCTCCTTCGGTGATTTCACAAGCGCGGGTCTTTTTGTTATGATGGTGCTTATGTTCATTGGCGCATCATCAGGCTCGACGGGCGGAGGTATAAAAACCACTACCGTTTTTGTAATTATTAAAACTATAAGCACGGCAGTTAAAAACGGTGATGCTCAGGCGTTTAAATATACTATTCCGAGGCAGGCGTATAAAAAGGCTTCTGTAATAGTTTTTATAGGCGTTTCTATTATATCGATTTCAACGCTTTTACTTTGTATTTTTGAGCCAACGGTGGATTTTGTTGATATTTTGTTTGAAATGGTCAGCGCATCCGCAACGGTAGGTCTTTCAACCGGAATAACTCCCGAGCTTTCTACCGCCTCAAAGATAGTTTCTATGGTAGTAATGTATATCGGACGGTTAGGACCGCTTACCGTTGTTTCAATTTGGAATTTCCAAAGGAATTCTCGCGTAAGATATCCTTTCGGAAATATAGCAATAGGATAGTTAAAAAGGAGATCGCTATGTCAAAAAATAAAAATAAAAAAAGAGAAAAGCTTATTTATGGAATAATCGGGCTCGGTCGCTTTGGAACGGCTCTTGCAACAGAGCTTTGTGCGGCGGGAGCGGAAATGATAATTATGGATAAGGACGAGGAGCGCATAG
Source organism: Eubacteriales bacterium (assembly GCA_045643945.1). Classification (GTDB taxonomy): domain Bacteria; phylum Bacillota; class Clostridia; order Oscillospirales; family CAG-272; genus HGM12713. The sequence continues at coordinate 12,642 of JAZRGA010000052.1, forward strand.
ATTTTGCCAAGGAGCTTACCGAGAACGCTTACATTGTTAAAAATCTTGAAAAGAAAACCTTGAGCGAGGTAGGTCTGCATAATTGCGACGTTGTTGTGCTTTGTATAGGTGATCAGATAGACGTATCTATACTCACCACTCTTAATCTTATTTCAATGGGAGTGCCAAAGGTAATTGCCAAGGCATCAAGCGCAGAGCACGGTGATATTCTTGAACGCCTCGGAGCAGACGTTGTATATCCCGAGAGAGATATGGCTATTCGACTTGCGCATAGGCTTGAAACCTCGCAATCTCTCGATTTTATTCAGCTTAGTGAAAAGCTTAATATATCAAAATTCGTTCTTCCCGAAAAGGCAGAGGGAAAAACTGTGGTTGACGTTAATTTCCGCGGTAAATTCGGACTTAATATAATCGCTATTGAAAACGGCTCAAATATCAATGAGTCTGTTCGCCCAGATTACGTTTTCCAAAACGGAGATATTTTGTATCTTTCGGGAAGTAAGTCTGGATTTTCCAAGCTTTCGGATTGGGCAAATAAATAATTAAAGTAAAAAATATGGGGAAGAGAGCTTTTTCTTCCCCATTTAGCATTTTTGCTTATCATATTAAAGAACGCACAAGACTTTACGTTTTGTCAATTGTTTTCATTTAATTCTTCTCTTATTTTCTCCCAGCTTGGCATATAATAATTCATTATATATACGAAATCGTTTCCGTGATTGGGGACGCGAAGATGCGCAAGCTCGTGCAATATAACGTATTCGATGCAGATATCACTTTTACGGACAAGCTCGAAATTTATCCAAATCTTTTTGGTTGCGGTATTGCAAGTGCCCCAACGTGTTTTCATTTTTTTGATTTGATAGGACGAGGGCTTTAGATTTGTGATTTCCTCCCATTTTTTAAATAAGGATTCTATCTTTTCATAAAGTGCCTCGCGCAATGCCTTGTCAACTATTGCCTCTTTTTGCTCTGCGGTAGAGCCTCTCTTGCAATAAAGGGTTGCTATGCCTCTGTAAAAGAAAAATCCGCTTTTAGACCCCTCTATTACGTTTAACGTGTAGGGAAGACCGAATATTATGATTTTTTCACCGCTTGAGTAGCTTAATGGTTTATTGCGCGGCTCGGATTCTATTATTTTTTTCTGGTTTTTTATCCAATCGAGCCGTGATAAGATAAAAGCCTTTATCTTATCCTCGGAAAGTCGCAACGGAGCGCTTACACGGATTTTTCCATCGGGGCGTAAGACGTAAAGATGCATATTTTTTATGTTTTTTCTTATAAGCTCGACCTCAATATCCGCAACGTAAAGCTTCATAATCTTCTCCTTGCTTAGAAATTTATTATTGCAAGAATATTATAGCATATAAAATTACTAAAATCAATAAAGGATTGTTGAAAAAGTATTAAAAATATGATATAATAAATCAAACCAAGATTAAAGGAGGCGCTTTATGAAAATTGATGATATTTCTATTGATATATACATCGAAGAATGTAAACGCGCCTCGAGCGATAGTCTTGAAATAAAAAGCACCGACGTAACCGAAATTTCACTTCCAGATGAGCTTTTGACAGACCTGAGAGAGCACGATTTTTCCGACCTTGATACCTTGGTCGGAGTTATGCGCTCGCCAAGGCAGTTTGGAATTTGCTTGAAACGAAAATTTTATCATATTCCCGCGTTTTACGTTGAGGAATACCCGATTCCAAAATATATCGCGCTTTATCAATCTCAAAGAATGTTCGGCGACGAGGTTGCGGGTATAAAATATTACGGTGAGGTTAAAAAATGTACTCCTATGCGCCGCAGTAAAATACGGGAGATACCCAAGCAATCGAATGAGCTTTATTATAAATTTAAGATTAAAAGCTGGAAGCGATTAGATACCACCGTTCTTTCGGGGGAGATTGGCTTCGTTCGCTTATTTACAAGTCTTTTCCTTTTAGAAAACGTCGAGGATGCATCGGCTCTCACGATTAATAACGGATATGATTTTTGCTTATATAAGCTTTTAAAGCTTGCCGATAAAGCAATTGAAAATGAAAGCAATGTATCGTTGTTTCGCACCGATGGGTTTGACGTTGTTCTTACCAAGGAAATGATATATTTATGCCGTGACGGAAAAATATTCGAGCGTTATTATCGCTCAAGCCTTAAGGATGCTCCGAGTAAGCTTGTTAGTAAGCTTAGAAAGGATATTGTAAGAATACTTGATAAGGTTGAACAAAATATTTTAGAAAATTAAAAAATCGCTTGGTTAGGAAAGCTCCTTCAAGCGATTTTTGTTTTATTTTCGAGTATCGGATAAAAATTTCATAACAGGATTTTCCTCTTGAAAATATTGACATAGGGTAAGATAATGCCCGTAAATTTTATCGTATTTTTCAAAATCCTCTTGATTTGGAAAATAGGTTATTTTAACATTTGAACGCATTACTCTTGAGGCGTCGGCAACACTTGAATAAGCTCCGCTCGCAACCGCTCCGTAGATAGCGCTACCTAATGCCGTTGCTTGCGTAGAGGAAAGACATTCGATTCGCATATTTAAGACGCTTGAAAGCGTTTGCATAAGAAAGGAATCCTTAAGGGCAATTCCGCCCGTTGCAGATACGCTTTTTATTTCGATTCCTTGTTGTTTAAAGCATTCAAAAATGCGACGTATTCCGAAAGCGGTCGATTCAATAAGCGCGCGGTATATATCCTCAGGCTTTGTTGATAATCGTAAGCCTAAAATCATACCTGAAAAATCGTTGCCAAGTGTCATAGAGCGACATCCGTTAAACCAATCAAGCGCAATAAGACCGTGCGCACCGATTTCTTGCTTTTCTGAAAGAGAACGAAGATATTGATGCAGATTTAGTCCTAAGCTTTTTGCGGTTTTGTTATATTCCTCTGGAACGTATGATTTAACAAACCAATCAAATAAATCTCCCATAGCGGCAAGCCCTGCCTCGATGGTTGTAAATCCGCTTGCGACCGATTCGTAAGAGTGAGCGAGTATTCCGTCTATTTTCGTATGATTTTTGATAAGCATTTCAACCACCGCAGAAGTTCCGAGTGATAATACTATACGGCCGTCCTCGATTCCCGAGGCGGTGATAGCGCTATGCGCATCAAGAATTGGTGCGCTTACCGAAACAGAGCGACTAAGACCCGTCTTTTTAGTCCATTCGGAGGTGATTTTTCCAATCGAGCCTTCAACCGATGAAAGTCTTGTTACTGTTTTTTCTTCGTATACATTTTCAAAGCCTGCGTCTATTCTTTTGAAAAAATCACGGCTTGGATAAGTATTACCGTTATAGTGCTGCTTTGCCGAATATGCTTTACTGTGTATATTGCGGTTGCCTGTTAATAAATAGGTTATAAAATCTCCCGCTAAGATAAATTTGTGAGTATTCTCATAGATGCTCGGCGCATCGCAAAAAATCTCGTAAAGCTTGGGTATAAGAAATTCGCTTGTCATTCTTCCACCCGTAACCGATAAAATGTCGGGGTCGAAATCAAGGACGATATTTTCTATTTTTTTAGCGTATTTTTCTTTTGTGTGGTGCTTCCATATTTTTGCGTAGGCATGAGGCTCGTTTTTGTATTGCTCAAGTAAACAAAGCGGTATAAAATCCTCGTTTACAGGAAGAACGGTGCAATCGGTAAAATCAATTCCGATGCTGATTACTTCCTCGGGAGATATGGGATTGTTTTTCAATAGGTCACAGATTAAGTATTCGAGCGCGTCGATATAGTCCTTAGGATTTTGGAGTGCAAAGTGAGAGGGGAGAGATGAGCCGTTTATTTCAGTCAAAATTCCGTTGGGATATTCAAAAACGCTTTTATGCGGGAGCTGATGCCCATTTTCTACGTTCGCTATAATTCCTCTTGCGGAAAGAGTACCGAAATCAAGACCTATTGAATATTTACAACGCATATTTGCCTCCTTAAATCTTTTTTATAATTATATATGATTATTAATTTATTGTCAATAGAAAAAACCAAACTAAAAATCCGCTCTTGCGAACGGATTTTTAGTTAAAGATTATTGTGCTGTTACAAGCTCATTCCAAAGATTATTAAGATATTCCTTCATATCTGCGGGAAGGTCCTTGTAGCAGTTCGCATCATAATTTGCGTGGAAGTCAAAGCCCTCAGGGTAGAGTATTTCGATAACGTCCTCGCCCATATCCTCTTTATAAACCTCACTGTTATATACGTTAGCGTGTGGAGATGCGTAATAAATATATTCTGCGTTAGCAATAGCCGCATCATCGCTTAACATAAAGTTTATATAGATTTCCGCAAGCTCCTTGTTTTGTGCGCAGGTCGGAATACACATAGCGTCAACAAAGAGATTTGTGTTTTCGGGATAATAGAACTGAAGATCTACGTTTTCGGCTTGGTTATCAAGCATTGTGAAATAGTCACCCGCATAGTACGAGCCGATTGCCGCCTCACCCGATTCCATCATATTATAGATTTCATCCATAACGAATTTTTTAAGAAGGGGCTTTTGCGCTTGAAGCTCGATAAGAGCCTTGTCCCAAACGGTTTTGTCGGTCGTATTTACGTCTTGACCGTTTTTGTAGAAAGCAGTACCAAAGGCATCGCGTGAGTTGTTAAACTGCACTATCTGTCCCTTGTACTTTTCGTTCCACATAAGGTCCCAAGAGCCGATATCCTCCTCTGAAACACGGTTTGCATCGTATATAATTCCAATCATACCGTAGGTGTAGGGAACAGAATATTTATTCTCGGGGTCATAGTAAAGTCCTCGGAAATCATCTGTGATAGAGGTTTCGTAGTTGGGAATGTTTTCAAAGTTGATTTCTTGCAGATATCCCTCGTTTGCAAGTCTTGCAATCATATAATCCGAGGGGATAATAACGTCATAGCTTACCGCATTTGAGGAAAGCTTTGCGTAGAGGTCTTCGTTTGATGAGAAGGTGATGTAATTCACCTTAACGTTCATTCCAAGCTCCTCGCGGCAATATTTTTCAAATTCCGCATTTGTATCGTAGCTATCCTCAGAGCCGTCGGAAATATATTCACCCCAGTTGTAGACGTTAAGAGTGATTGTCTTTTCCGAAAATACGCTGAATATTATGCAGGTAGAAAGAATTATAGCTAAAACGCAGATAACTGCAATAATTTTTGTAAAGTTCGTAGACTTTCCGTAGGAAACCGCAATTTCCTTTTCTGAGGTCTTTTTAACCTTTAAGGGCTTACCGGTTTTCTGCGCTTTTGCAATAGCCGATTTGAGCTTTCTTTCCTCCCTTAATCGCTTTGCTTCAAGACGTTCGTCGCTTGTCTTTTCACGGTTTGTAATAAGAAGCAGAACGAGAATTATAACGAATACAATAGTGGAAAGCGCATAAATCGTAGGTTTAACGCTCTTTTTAGTCATACTGTAAATAAGTATTGGGAGCGTTTGGAAATCAACACCGCTTGTGAAATAGCTTATTACAAAGTCATCGAGCGACATCGTAAATGCCATTATCATACCGGTAAAGACACCGGGGAGAATTGCGGGAAGCTCTACCTTGAAAAATGCTTGTAGAGGCGTGCAGCCAAGGTCGAGCGCAGCCTCGGGAAGCGCCTTGTCCATCTGCCTAAACTTAGGAAGCACGTTAAGAATAACGTAGGGAAGACAGAAGGTTACATGCGCAATAAGCATAGTTCCAAAGTTCAACTTGGTCGACATACCTAAGAATGTTCCAACGAAAACAAAGAGGAACATAAGCGAAATACCCGTAATAATATCGGGGTTCATCATAGGTATATTGGTAGCCGTCATAACCGAACGGCGAAGCCACTTTTTCTTCATATGGTGAATTCCGTAGGATGCGGCAGTACCGATAACCGTTGATATTGCGGCAGAGGTTACTGCGAGAATAAGAGAGTTTTTCAGTGCGTCGAGTATTTCGGCGTTTTTAAAAAGCTCCTTATACCATCTAAGCGAAAATCCTTCAAAAACAGATGTGCTTGAGCCCGAGTTAAACGAGAAGAATATAAGCACCGCAATAGGCGCAAATAGGAATATAAGAATGATGGCGGTGTATATTTTAGAAAAACTTTTCATATCAACATACCTCCGTCATCCGAATCGGTATATTTATTCATTATCGCAAGACCGATAAGAAGAATTATCATCAATACAAAGGAAAGAGCCGCAGTAAGATGATAGTTTGAGGCGTTGTAGCTCTGCTCGATAACGTCACCGATAAGGAGCGTGCTTGGACCGCCAAGCTTTTGAGAAATATAGAAGGTACTGATTGAAGGAACGAATACCATAGTTATTCCCGAAATAACGCCCGAAAGTGAGAGCGGGAATATTACCTTTGTCATTACCTTAAATCCATTACAGCCAAGGTCGCCCGCCGCTTCTACAAGTCGATAATCAAGCTTTGCCATAACCGAATAGATAGGTAATATCATATAGGGCAGATAATCGTAAACCATACCTAAAACAACTGCGCCCTCTGTTCCGAGAATACGCATAGGCGCAATTCCAAAATTACCCAAGAACGAGTTTATAATGCCCGTATCCTGTATAAGCACCATTATAGCGTAGGTTCTTATAAGAAAGTTCATCCACATCGGGAGCATTATTAAGAGAATAAGCAGACGTTGTGTTTTAGGCTTTGTTCTTGAAATAAAATATGCTATCGGATAACCGAGAAGCAAGCATATCAAGGTTGATATAAGCGCAAGAGTTACCGAACGCGCAAATATCTTAAGATAGGTTGGAGTAAAAAATGCTTTTATATTTTCAAACGAAAATACAACCGTACCGTCAACGGTGGCGGTGAACGCATAATAAGCAACGAAGATTATTGGCGCGATGATGAACAATACCGCCCAAACTATATGAGGTGCCGCCGCAAAGCGTTGAAGTAATGAGGCGTTAGGCGTTCTTTTTTTGATTTTGGGAGCCGACGTCATTCCTCATCCTCCTCAACTATATCCGAAAGATGCTCCATTTCATCGGAGAAGGTAGAGTAGTCGCCAAACATATTTGAGTATTCCGACTTTTTCATTATATGAATTGCATCGGGCTCTATGTAAAGACCGATAACCGAGTCAACGCCAACGAAGTCGGAGGTTTCAAGCATCCACTTAAATCCCTGTACGTCAACGATTATCTCGTAATAATCGCCCTTAAACGTAACGTTTGTAACCGTTCCGACAAGCATTCCCTTATCAACGGGAACTACGTCAACGTCCTCGGGTCGCACAACTACGTCAATAGGCTCGTTTTTCTCAAAGCCCTTATCAAGACACTTAAATTTCTGTCCCGCAAATCGAACCGAGAAGTCCTCAAGCATAACTCCGTCAAGAATATTAGACTCACCGATAAAGTCGGCAACGAACGCATTCTTCGGCTCGTTGTATATATCGGTCGGAGAGCCTATCTGCTGTATCTTGCCGCCTGCCATAACAACGATGGTATCGGACATAGAAAGCGCTTCCTCTTGGTCGTGTGTTACATAAATAAAGGTTATTCCCGTCTTTTGCTGAATATTTTTAAGCTCTATTTGCATATCCTTGCGAAGCTTAAGGTCAAGCGCTCCGAGAGGCTCGTCCAACAAAAGCACCTTAGGCTTATTAATAAGCGCTCTTGCAATAGCAACACGCTGCTGCTGACCGCCCGAAAGAAGTGAAACGTTTCGCTTTTCAAATCCTCTGAGGTTTACAAGCGCCAACATCTCTGCTACACGCTCTTTAATTTCCGATTCCTTAACCTTTGCAACTCGCAATCCAAAGGCTATGTTATCGTATACGTTAAGGTGGGGGAACAGTGCGTATTTTTGAAATACCGTATTTACGTTTCTTTTATGAGGCGGAATATCATTAATTCTTTCGCCATCAAAGAAAAGGTCGCCGTTGTCGGCATGCTCGAAGCCGCCGATAATTCTCAGCGTAGTAGTTTTTCCGCATCCCGATGGACCTAAGAGAGTAATAAACTCTTTATCGTTAATATAAAGGTTTATGTTCGAAAGAACCACCTCTCCGTCAAAGGATTTCGAAATGTTTTTTAATTCAACAAGCTTGTTCATTCTACAAAAAAACTCCTTCAAAAAAAGTAATGAACCGATTTTAAAAGTCGAAAGCTAATAGCCTCGCACTCAAAAAATCTAATATCAAATATTGTAACAGATAATCAATAAAAATGCAATATATTTTTATAAAAAAGTCAAAAAAAAAGACATTATTTTTGATGAGGCGCAAAAATACGGCAAAAATCGAGTAAAATTAACCTAAATTTGCGATTTTCTTGTAAATTCTACCGATTTTTGCAAAAATTTAGCAATAATTACTTTCTTGTGATAGAAATATTTTGGAGAAAAGAGATATTGAAAAAATGAATAAAGATACAGTGCTTGAAAGGCGCAGTAAAAGATATACCGATAAGCTCCAAAGTATAAAAATGAGTATGAACGAGCTTATTCGTGTTATGCGGTTTGCCGTCTTTACTGAAAAGTGCAGAGAAAGAATAGAATTTAATATTCGTCCTCCGTCAAATTCGTATATCGGTAAAAGATTTAAAAATCCCAAAAACAGAGAGGCGTTCATAAAAAGCTCCATTCCATCGCGTAGCGGTGAGAAAAAAATAAACACAGCAAGGGCGGAAATTAAATTAACGAGAGGACCTGCTAAGCAGAGAATTATTTCTTTTTTATATGAGCAGAGCATAGGACTTGATGAAAGCGATGCTCCGAATATCCCGAGCCTTAGCTCATAAAGGTCGACCTTTAATGCTTTTGCGGCTACTATGTGTCCAATCTCGTGAAGCGAAGCCGCAATTAACGCAGCCAAGGACAGATAGGAGTGTGTTAAAAAAAGAGCAACTATCATTATTGCCCCCGAAAAGCTTAATTTGATTTTCGTTGATTGCTTTTTCATAAAAATCCCCCTCCGTAAGGATATAAAATCTTATGACGGAGGGGGAAAAATTATTAAAATTTTTTAACGAAAACAAGAGGAGCGTTGGATTTCAATATATTCAATATACGGTCATCGGCTTCAAGAAAAATAAGCGTTCTCGGCTCGTTTTCTTCACCCGTTACTATCAACCAAATATCGTCTGCATATTCGTTCGAAACGGCAATTATACGACCGTCTGGCTCTAATTGCTCGGCTTTTTGGAGGGCTTGCTCGGTTAACGGAGAGATAAGGATAAGCTTTTGAAGGTCTACTTCTATAATATGCTTTATTTTTCGCTTGCCATAGACCTTTGAAAGTGTGAGCGTTCCTTGGTAGAACGAATATTCATATTCAAGAAAAAAATATTTATAGCTTACTAAAATAATAAGTAAAAGAGATAAAATTCCTCCAGTAAATATAAGCATTGAGGATAGGGGATTGAAAATACCCGCAAATATCCAAACGAGAGAATAGAGGATATATAAAAGTATTCCGCTGATAAGCTTTGCTGTTTGCTTTGCGCCCTTGACCTTTACTGTTTTCTCATAGATTTGAGTGCTTGCCATGATAGCTCCTTTTGTATATACGTCGAGTTTATATGAATTATATCATAAAATATGACTGCTTTGCAAGACGTTTTTATAATTTTTCGAAGAATGCTTGACATAATTTCGATTATAGTGTATGATTATATAAATAATATATAAAGAGGTATTTAAAACTATATGGACAGAGAAAATCTTAATAGCGTTGTAAAGGATGCGTTAAACGATGCAGAGCTTGAAAGCACTCAAATACCTGCGTTAGACCTTTACGTTGATCAAATATTAAATCTTATAAACGAAAGATTAAAGGACGGCTCAGAGCGATACCACGAACGTCAATTAACAAAAACAATGGTTAATAATTACTCCAAGGAGGGGCTTATAACTCCCGTCAAGGGTAAGAAATACGATAAAGAGCAGATATTGCAAATGCTTACGATATATACTCTTAAAAGCACACTTTCTATTAACGAGATAAAAAGACTTTTGCAGGGTATGTATGCAACCGATGATTTTAACGGCGACTCGCTTACAAGGCTTTATGACAGACATTTAGAAATAAAGGATACCAACAGAGAATATGCTTTTGAGGCTCTGGATGGAATAATAGAACGCAATTCACTCGATATTTCGGATGATCTCGATTATATCAGTCTTGTTTGCGCTTTAGCGGCGTTTAGTGCGCAGCTTAAAAATATAGCTCAGGCAATGATTGATGCCCGATTTCCCCAAGTGATAAACGAGGAGGACGTCGATCCTATTATTAATAAGCGAGAGCAAAAAATAGAACGCAAAAAGGAAAAAATAAGCGCAAAGGCAGAGGCTAAGGTTGCAAGGGTTGAGGCGAAGGTCGCAAAGGTCGAGGCGCGCACCGAAATAAAAATGGCAAAGGTTACCTTGAAATCTAAATCAAAGCAAGGTGAATAATACCGAATGATACTTAAAAAAGACCGATTATCAAAATGGTCTTTTTTATTTTTTGGAATAGTGATATAATAAATATAGGAGAGGTGGCTAAAATGAAGTTTAAATTATTTATAGATGAGAATGCAGAGGAATCTGTAACGGTGATAGCGCATAAGCAAAGCTCGCTAACCGATGCAATAGAAAACGCTGTAATGCAGTATTGCGGCGAGGATAAGATTACGGTTTTTCGTGACGGTGAAATACGGCAAATTGTTTTTTCGGACATTGAATGTGTGAGCGCATATGAGGGTAAATGCGAAATCGTATATAAGGACGGAAACAGATATCTTCTTAAGGAAAGGCTTTATGAAATAGAGCAGAGATTGCCGCATTATTTTATAAGGATAAATAAATCTGCGATTGCAAATGAAAAAGCAATATCTAAATTCAGAACTGATTTTGGCGGCGGTGTTACCGTTGAATTTAGGTGCGGATATAGCGATTATGTGTCCCGAAGATGCTTTGGAGAAATAAAAAGGAGATTTAAGAAAAAATGAAGAGCTTTATAAAGGAATTTTGCAAAAGGGGTATTATTGCGTTTGGATTTGGTCCAGTAGTAGTTGCAATAATATATATTTTCTTAACGCTGAGCGGTGTAGAGGATTGTCTTACCTTAGGAGAGGTAGGAAAGCAAATTTTGCTCGTATCGTTTTTGGCATTTACTGCGGCGGGGATAACGGCAATATATCAAATTGAAAGATTGCCGTTGCCGTTTGCAATTTTAATACAAGCGTCAATTCTTTATCTTGACTATATAATAGTTTATTTAATTAACGGATGGCTCGCTAATGCTTTTATACCTATAATGGTTTTTACTGTGATATTTATAATAAGCTTTGCGCTTATATGGGGAATAGTTTATTTCTTCACAAAACGCGGTGCAAAAAAATTGAACGAAAGATTAAATAAGCGATAATAAAAAAACAGACAATACAGAAAAAACGGGGAAGGCTTTATTAAAAAAAGCATTCCCCATATATTTTAGCTTATAAAAAGCTTTTTAAGCGCTCAACTGTTTCTTCTTCGTATTTTATAACTCTGCGGGCAATATCAAGAGCCTTTTCCGAGCAGGAAGTGTTTTCGTATTCTCTCAAAAGCTTGAGAGCGTCGGTTATTCCCATAGTTCCGCCTTGAATCATCATTTCGGCAATGTGAGACGTGGTGGAGTCTATAACTGTATTCATTGCAACGCTCATTTTTGTTCCGAGCTTTGCGAGGATGCCTTGGTCCTTTGCTTCTTCTCCCATATCAAGAACAACGGTTTCGATTTCTTTTGAAAATTCCTCATAGCGCTCAAGCTCACTTGTAAGCTCGGAGCGCATTTTTTCGTCGGCAACCTTAGGCATAATGTCAATTATCGAATCTGCGCCCATTCTTACGTTTTTGTATATCGCCTCCAATAGCGAAAGCGTAGCGGCATTGTTTTCATTTTTCATAGTATTCTGTTATCTCCCAAAATTAATTGTATTTTGATGCTTTACAATAAATAGAGTTTGCGATTTTATTAAAAATATTCCTTTTCTTATTTTTTTCGCTTGAAAAAGAAATAAAAATATGATACAATTATGAAGTATAAATTAAATCAAAACGATTGTTATAATACATTTGAAAGGGAGATATAAAAATGAAAGAAAAGGAGATAGCGGAAATCCGAAGACGCTACAGAAGCGATAAAAGCGGTATAAGCCGTATTTGCGGATGCTACGTTGACAGTAAAAAGGAAATAATTTCAGAGTTCGACCAAAGCCTCGGTCTTATGAGCGAGGAGGATGCAAACGGTATGCTCGGGGTTTTGAAAAAAACCTTGTCGGGACATATAGGAACTAATCTTCACGAAATAGAATTTACTACCTTGGAAATTGCCGAGAGTGAAAATTATGCGCTTTTATCAAAGCTTAGAGCATCTGAGCTTAAGGATTCAGAGCTTCGCGCGGAGCTTTACAAAAAAATAATAGAAAATCTTGAATTTAAGGGAAGTTATTTAATACTTCTCGCACACGATAATTTCGATGTTTTCGATATAAGTGCAGATGGAATGAGAGCAGAGGATTCGACAACGGTTTATTCTTATATCGTTTGCGCAATTTGCCCCGTAAGGGAGGGAAAGGCTTCGCTTAGCTATTATTTCCCCGAGAAATGCTTTAGAACGGTTTGCGCCGATACCGTTTTGTCAAAGCCCGAAATTGGATTTATTTTCCCTGTACTCGAGGATAGACAGACTAATATTTATAAGGCGGCATATTATACGAAAAATCTTGAAAACAATTATTCCGAGCTTATAAACGCACTTTTTGCCAAGGAAGCGCCTATGCCTCCTAAGGAGCAAAAGCAGACCTTTGGCGAGGTTTTGCAGGAAACGGTTGGGGATGATTGCAGTCTTCGCTTGGTTTCATCCTTGCATGCACAGATTAATCAAAAGATAGAGGAAAACAAAAACGAGGGCGATGACGTTATTCCGTATATAAACAAGGACGATGCGGCGCAGATGCTCCGCTATTGCGGAATTCCCGAGGATAAGGTCGAGGCGTTCGAGAAGGGATTTGATGAGGGATTTGGAGAAAATGCAGAAATTCCTCCAACCAACCTTTCGGGCACAAAGCAGCTTCAAATCGAAACACCCGACGTCACCGTTAAGGTAAACGCAGGGCATAGTGAGCTTGTTCAGTCAAGAATAATAGACGGTGTCAAATATATACTTATAAGAGCCGATAACGAGGTTACGGTTAACGGAATAAACATTAAGATATAGTATAATTTGATTTTGGTTTCAAGATGACACGGTAGGTCAAAAAAAGACTTGAAATGAAAATAATTCTATGATATAATGAATTTAGAAATTTATTTGGGTAATAATATATTTGATATGTTCAATAGAGATTATTGCGGCAAATACTTTTTACTTATTAATACTTACTGAATAAAATTTTATTTTAATTGGCGGTGATGATTTTGACTAATGAGCTTCATAATTTGCCTGCATATTTGTTCCATCAAGGCACAAATTATAAGGCGTACGAATATTTGGGCGTGCATAAGGAAAACGGTCGCTACGTTTTCAGAGTTTGGGCGCCTAATGCAGATGCGGTTTATGTGGTAGGTAATTTTAACGTATGGTGCGAGGATATGCCTATGTACCGAGTTACCGACGGTATTTGGGAATATATCGATAAAGCGCACAGAGTGTCCGAGGGGGATATTTATAAATTCAAAATATGGAATTCCTACAGATGCGTATATAAGGCTGACCCGTACGGAATTTATTGCGAAAAGAGCCCCGATACTGCTTCTGTTATTTATGAAAGCAATTATAAATGGCAGGATTGCTCTTGGAGAGAGAACGCACTCAAAAATGCGGCTGAATATTATAATAAGCCGATGAATATTTATGAGGTGCATCTTGGCTCTTGGAAGAAGAATAGCGACGGAGGGTATTTATCATATCTTGAAATCGCAAAGGAGCTTTCCAAATATGTAAAGAAAATGGGATATACACACGTTGAGCTTCTCCCGATAATGGAGCATCCCTTTGACGGCTCGTGGGGATATCAGGTAGGATGCTATTATGCGCCTACGTCACGCTTCGGTACGCCCGATGAGTTCAGAGCCTTTATCGATATTATGCATAATGAGGGCATTGGCGTAATACTTGATTGGGTCCCCGCACATTTTCCAAAGGATGCGCACGGACTCTATGAGTTTGACGGTCAACCCTTGTACGAATATCAAGGCTGGGATAGAATGGAGCATAAGGGATGGGGCACACGTTGCTTCGACGTTGGACGAAACGAGGTTCAATCCTTCCTTGTTTCTAATGCAATTTATTGGCTCGAGGAATTTCACGCAGACGCATTGCGTGTAGATGCGGTTGCCGCGATGCTTTATCTTGATTGCGACAAAGCTCCCGGTGAATGGGTGCCGAACGTATTTGGAGATAACAGAAATCTTGAATCTATTGCTTTTTTCAAAAAGCTTAATTCGGCTATAAAAAATATGTGTCCGCATGCGTTAATGATTGCTGAGGAGTCATCGGCATTCGGTAACGTTACGGGATTCCAAAATGACGGACTCGGATTTGATATGAAATGGAATATGGGCTGGATGAACGATACGCTTGAGTATGTTAAGGTCGACCCATTTTTCAGAAAGCATCATCACGATAAGCTTACCTTTTCGCTTACCTATTCGTTTAGCGAGAAATACGTTCTTCCGATTTCCCACGATGAGGTTGTTCACGGAAAGCTTTCCTTAATCAATAGAATGTACGGTGATTACAATCAAAAATTTGCGGGCGCGCGTGCTTTTGCAACCTATATGATGACTCATCCCTGCAAGAAGCTTACCTTTATGGGAACTGAAATTGGTCAATTCAGCGAATGGGATGAGGTAAAGGGAATTGAATGGTTTTTGCTTGAATATGAGATGCATTCTAAGCTTCAGCTTTTCCATTCCGAGTTAAACCGTTTTTATCTTGAAAACCCTGCTTTATGGCAAAATGACAGTAATTGGGACGGCTTTGAATGGATAGACCCCGATAACCGTGAAGAAAGCGTGCTTTCTTACAGACGTATTGATAAAGATGGAAATGAGGTAACCGTTGTTGTAAACTTTACTCCCGTTACGCGCGAGGAATTTACCGTTGGCGTTTCCGACCTTTGTGCATACAGAGAAGTGTTTAATTCCGATTCCGAAAGATACGGAGGTAGCGGAATATCCAATATCGGAGATATCGAGGCTATGGACATTCCTACTCAAAGAGATTCTTATTCAATAAAGATAACCTTGCCCGCTCACGGTGCTATTATTTTGAAAAAGGCTAAGGATGTAAAGCAAGTAAGCGGTATATACGATATGGAGAAAATATTAAACGGCAAAAATGAATATACGCCGGATAAAGCATTAAAGGAAAAATACGATATGAATTACACTAAAAATTTCGGTTTTAAAAATAAGGCGGGAGTAGTAATGCCCGTAAGCAGCTTGCCTTCAAAATACGGAATAGGAAGCTTTGGAAAGGCGGCACACGATTTTATTGATTTTCTCGATGCAACGGGACAAAAATGCTGGCAGGTGCTTCCTTTGAATCCTACCTCTTACGGTGATAGCCCATATCAATCCCCCTCATCGGTAGCGGGAAATCCCTATTTTATCGACCTTGATATACTTGCGCAAAAGGGACTTCTCACAAAGGAGGAGCTTGAGGAGCAAAAGAACGATTCTGAAAAGGTAGATTACGGCAGACTCTTTAACGTAAGATACGTTGCTTTGCGCACAGCCTTCGGTCGATTTGCTCCCGATAAGGAGTATAAGGCCTTCGTAAAGAAAAACGCTTCTTGGCTTGAGGATTATGCGCTCTTTATGGCTCTTAAGGTGCACTATGGATTTGCACAGTGGACAAGCTGGAGCGAGGAGCATCGTAACTATAAAAAGGCTATCGAGCTTAAGGCAGATTTTGAAGATGAAATGTCCTTCTGGAGATGGATTCAGTATGAATTTGCGGCAGAGTGGAAGGATATACTTCGCCACGCTCACGAAAAGGATATTATGTTGATTGGTGATATGCCTATCTACGTTGCGCACGACAGTATGGACGTTTGGTCTGCGCCCGAGCAGTTCTTGCTTGATGAAGACTTTAATCCTACCGTTGTTGCAGGTTGTCCCCCCGACGGATTTTCTCCCGACGGTCAGCTTTGGGGAAATCCGATATATAACTGGGAGCTTATGGAGAAGGACGGATTTTCTTGGTGGGTAAACCGTGTTCACCTTGCGTTTTCTCTTTATGATATTCTTCGTATCGACCATTTCAGAGGATTTGCGGGATATTATAATATTCCCTACGGTGATGCTACGGCAAGAAACGGAAAATGGGATGCCGCCCCCGGTATTGCATTGTTCAGTAAGATTGCAGAGGTATTCCCGAAGGCAAAAATTATTGCAGAGGACCTTGGATTTATAACCGATGACGTTCGTGAGCTTTTGCTTCACGCAGGTTGTCCCGGAATGAAGATGCTTCACTTTGCATTTTACGATGAGGACAGCGAATATCTTCCCAGAACCTACGATACGAAAAACTGCGTTGTATACGCATCCTCGCACGATTCCGATTGCACATATTCTTGGCTTAAGAATCTCGATAAGGATGCTAAAAAGCGCTTTAATAAGGAATGCCCCAGAAACAAGGAGCAGAGCCGAGTTTATGACGTTATAGAGCTTGCGTTTACGAGTATTGCAAACCTTGCAATAGTACCTATGCAGGATTATTTGGAGCTTTCAAATGAGGAGGGAAGAATGAATACTCCCGCCACTGCAGAGGGTAACTGGGCGTGGAGAATAAGTCCTCGTTATAATACCGCAAAGCTTCGTGAAAAAATGTTAGCTCTTGCCGAAAAAACAGGCAGAGCGAAATAAGGAATTTTGGAGGTACATATGAAGCTTAAATTAATATCTTTATTTCTTGTTCTTGCTATGATGCTTTCATCGTGTCTTGTAGCCTGTGGAGATAACAGTAATGAAAATCCGACCGATGCTACCGATGATACTTTAAATTCAACCGAGGGGTCTTATGACGAGACCTTTGACCCCAAGGATGAATATAAGCTTCCGCTTGAGGACGGATATAATCAGTTAACCATTTATTTTAATCATAAGGATACATACGATAAATGCGATATCTGGATGTGGTGGGGCGACGTTGCAGGTAAGGGTTATCCCCTTTACAAGTGCGGATACGGTGCAAAAGCCGTTGTAAACGTGCCTGTTGGCATAGACAAGGTAGGATTTATCGTTAGAAAAAATTGCTCCGACCCAGGTGGAAGCGAATGGGGCAGCGCAACCAAGGATTTCGATGCGGACCGCTACGTTATCCTTGAGGGCAGAGAAACCGTTATATATTTAAAGGGCGGTGTAGAGGACCAATTTAGAAGTAATGATGGAGGCAAAACGCTTGAAATGATAAAAAGATTTTCACTTGCAAGTATGAAGGGCGAAAAAACACTATCTTATAAGATAGCGCCTCAAATAACGATTGATGATATAAGCAAGGTAAAGGTTTTTGAGGGCGAGCGTCAAATTGAGATAAAGAGCCTTTCAAGTCTTGGAGTTGCCGCATCCTCGGGTAATATTGAAATTGCCGAGAGCTTCGACCTTTCCAAGAGCTATACTCTTGAAATAGACGGATACGGCGCAAAGACGGTTATTCCTATGGAGATATTTGACAGTAAGTATTTTGCTGACAATTATCATTATGACGGAAAAGACCTTGGCGCAGTTATTGACGGTTCAAATACTACCTTTAAGGTTTGGGCGCCTACCGCGTCAAAGGTGGTTCTTAATCTCTTTGAAAAGGGACACGAGGTTGCCGCTTATAAGAGCGTTGATATGGTTAGAGGCGATAAGGGCGTGTGGTCTTATACAGAGGCGTGCGGTCACGGAACTTATTACACATATACTGTAACAACCGCAGTCGGAACGCAGGAGGCAACAGACCCCTATGCTAAATCTGCGGGTGTAAACGGTAATCGCTCTATGGTGGTTGATCTTTCTCTCACAAATCCCGAGGGCTTTGAAAATTCAAAGCTTGAAAATAATATAAACAATTATTCAGAGGCAATAATCTGGGAGGTTCATGTAAGAGATTTCTCCAATAAGATTGCCGATTCACAGTATAAGGGTAAATATCTTGCATTTACCGAAACGGGACTTAAGAACGAGCATGGAGTATCCGTGGGTATAGATTATCTTAAAAACCTCGGCATTACTCACGTTCATCTTCTTCCTGTATATGACTATGCAACGGTTGATGAGGCAAATCCCGATTCTGAATTTAACTGGGGATATGACCCTAAAAACTATAACGTACCCGAGGGAAGCTATTCTACCGACCCTTATAACGGTGAGGTTAGAATTAAGGAATATAAGCAGATGGTTGCGGCTCTCCATGAGGCAGGTATAGGCGTTATTATGGACGTGGTTTATAATCATACCTACGATGCAAACAGCTCGTTTAATCGCATAGTTCCTTATTACTATTACAGATATACCTCTACTGGCGCAAATTCCTCGGCGAGCGGTTGCGGAAACGATACGGCATCCGAGAGATATATGTTCGGTAAATTTATGGTTGATTCAACGTCTTATTGGGTAGATGAATACAATCTTGACGGCTTGCGCTTTGACCTTATGGGCTTGCACGATCTTGAAACTATGCAAAGCATTGAAAGCGCAGTTCATACTATCAATCCTCACGCGGTAATTTACGGAGAGGGATGGAATATGGGCTTTACCATTGACGGTAGCTTGCAGGCAAATCAAGGTAACATCAGTAAGATAATTCCTACGGGCGACGCTATTGGCGGTATTGCGGTATTCAATGACGTAATGCGTGATGCAACCAAGGGTAGCGTATTTGAAAAAACGGGTAAGGGATATATTAACGGAGCGCCCAACGGAGCAAATCTTTCCAAAATCGTATTTAGCATTAAGGGCGGCTCAGGAGTAGGTCAAGGATGGTCCGTAAAGAACGCTATGGTTGTTAACTATATGAGCGCTCACGATAATAATACTCTTTGGGATAAGCTTCTTCTTTCAAATCCGAATGCAACCGAGGAGTCGAGAAACAAGATGAATAATCTTGGCGCGGCTATTTTAATGATTGCAAAGGGAACACCGTTCTGGCAGGCGGGAGAGGAAATGCTCCGCACAAAGGATGGCGATGAGAATAGCTATAAGTCAAGCGATGCGATAAATAATATCGATTGGTCTGTCCTCAAGGAGGGTAATAAGGAATATGAAACTATGCTTTATTACAAGGGACTTATAGAAATGCGCAAGGCATACGGTATATTTACCGATATTTCCGCAACGGTTGAGTATGAGGAGCTTGGAAGCGGAATGGCTATAATTCGATTTGCTGATGCAAACGGAGGCAAGGCTATGGCAATTCTTAACCCTCATTCTCAGGCACTTCCGACTCAGCTTGACGGTGAGTGGAATCTTGTAGCCAACGGTGAGAGAGCAGGCGCTGAGGTTATATCTCGCGATAGCGGTAGCGTAACTGTTAGCGGAATTTCAATCAGAGTTTATGTAAACGATGCGCTTATTAAGTAATAAAAATAAAACAAAAAGCCCCGCTAAAAGGTGGGGCTTTGATAAAGAAAAATTATTATTGAAAGGTATTGCAATTGCAATTATTTTGGCTATGACTTGCATAAGTTCAATGTCGTGCGATGGAAACGGCAACAATATAAAAACAAACGTAACCTCGGATAGCTTAAGAGTTAAAAGGGTAGAGGGACTCTCGAAGGATTTCATCTTCGGTATGGACGCATCCTGCGTACCCGCTCTTGAGGCGAGCGGAGTTAAGTATTATGATCATAAGAGCAATGAAAATGACGTTTATAAAATACTCGCAGAAAACGGATTAAATTACGTTAGAGTCCGTATATGGAACGATCCTTTTGATAAGAGCGGAAACGGCTACGGCGGAGGAAACTGCGATATTGAAAACGCCATAAAGGTGGGAAAGCGCGCAACCGCTAACAAGATGAAGCTTCTTGTTAATTTTCATTATAGCGATTTCTGGGCAGACCCTCAAAAGCAGCCTATTCCTAAGGCTTGGAAAAATATGAGCTTTGAAGAAAGGTGCGATGCGCTTTATGAATATACAAAGCAATCGCTAAAAAAGCTTGTAGATGCAAATATCGATATCGGTATGGTTCAGGTAGGCAATGAAACTAACGGATTTATGTGCGGTGAAAAGGATTGGGATAAAATATCCGCTCTTATGTCCGCAGGCTCGAGAGCTACGCGTGAGGTATGTCCCGATGCGCTTGTAGTGCTTCATTTTTCAAATCCCGAGCTTGTAAACCGTTATGCTGGGTATGCGTATGAATTAAACAGATTTAACGTCGATTATGATGTTTTTGCATCCTCTTATTATCCTTTCTGGCACGGAAGCTTTGATAATCTTATAGCAGAGCTTGGCAAGGTAACCTCGACTTATAATAAGAAGGTTGTTATTGCCGAAACCTCGTATGCGTATACTCCCGACGATACCGACTTTTTCGCTAACACGATAGGCGGTGAATTTGGTGAGGTTGAGGGCTATCCCTATTCGGTTCAGGGACAGGCTGATTTTGTACGGGACGTAATAGCGACCGCGGCAAAAATCGAAAATTGCTTAGGCGTATTTTATTGGGAGGGCACTTGGGTATCAGCAGGCGGTAGCAGCTATGAGGAAAACAGTGCGCTTTGGGAAAAATACGGCTGCGGTTGGGCAAGCTCTTACGTTACCGAATACGACCCCGAGGATGCGGGAAAATGGTACGGCGGATGCGCAGTAGATAATCAAGCGTTGTTTGATAAAAACGGAAAAGCGCTTGAATCTCTTAAGGTCTTTGCACTTGTAAGAGAGGGAAATCTTGAATTATCTTGATTTATAATGAATAAAAGGTACACAATATGAGAAAAATACGTAAAATTTTAACTTTATTTTTGGCGGTGACGATTATGCTTACCTCGCTTGCGAGTTTTGGGTGTGAAAAAGAGCAAGCTCCCAAGGTCGACGATATCGATGATAATTTCAGAACCTTTTATCAAATATTCGTAGGCTCATTTTCCGATTCAAATGGCGACGGCATAGGTGATATAAGAGGAATTATTAATAGATTTGACTATTTGAACGACGGTGACGTTAACTCGGGAAAGAGTCTTGGCGTGCAGGGAATATGGCTTTCTCCTATCTTTTCCTCTCCGTCATATCATAAGTATGATGCGACCGATTACTATAAAATAGATTGGCGCTTCGGAACTGAGGAGGATTTGAAGGAGCTTATAGCCCTCTGTCACGAAAGAAACGTCAAGCTTATACTTGACGTGGCTATAAATCATACCTCGGAGCAGCATTCTTGGTTTATGAATTTTAAGAGTGCGAGAATGAACGGAGATACCTCGAATAAGTATTATGATTATTATACCGCAGTTACTACCGACCAAAAGATAAACGGTAACACTTATCAAAAAATTGCGGGAGTGGATTATTGGTTTGAGTGCAATTTTTCGGGTAGCATGCCCGAGCTTAATTTTGACAATTCCGAGGTAAGAAATGAAGCGTTGAATATTGCCAAATATTATCTTGACCTCGGTGTCGACGGATTTAGATTTGATGCTATAAAATACATCTATTACGGTAATACTAATGCCAACGTTGATTTTTGGAATTGGTATATGTCAGAGCTTAGAAAGATAAAGTCCGATATTTATTGCGTTGGAGAGTGCTGGTCGGGCGATACCGAAATACTCGAATATTATGAGGCTATGGATTGCTTCGGCTTTGGATTCTCTCAGCAAGAGGGCGTTATTTCGGTTGCGGCAAAGGGAATGAGCTATCTTTCAAATTACACTAATTACGTCGAATCTTGGCAAAAGAGAATAATTGAAAAAAATCCTAACGGTATGGTTATGTCATTCCTTTCCAATCACGATATGGATAGAATTGCAGGCGCTTTTGTTACTGAAAATAATATGAGAATGGCGGCTAACTTGAATATCTTCACCCCCGGCTCTCCGTTTATTTACTACGGTGAGGAATTGGGTATGCGGGGCTCTCGAGGCTCGGCTAATACCGATGCAAACAGAAGACTTGCTATGCTTTGGGGAGATGATGATATTATTAAAGACCCTACGGGCGCAAATTATCCTGAGGCAAATCAGATAAAATCAACGGTTGCACAGCAAATAGAAGATGAAAACAGTCTTTATAATTACTATTGTGAGCTTATTGCATTGAGAAATAAGTACAAGGCTATAGGACGCGGAATTTATAATTCACTTGGAACGTCCGAGAAAAATCTTGGCGGATTTCTTATTGATTATAACGGAGAAAAGCTTGTTATCATTCATAACACATCAACCGAGGAGATAAGCTATAATTTGTCTGAATGCGCAGACCTTGAGGGCGTTGAAATATCCGAGCTTTGCGATTTTATCGGGGTTGGTGATGCCGAGCTTGACGGAAATATGCTCACCGTTGGACCTCAAACAAGTGTAATTTTGAAGTAATTGCTTTAATATTTTCTAATATAATGTAGAAAAATTTTTCTCTTTGCGATGGTGGCATTTTGTCTAAAATTTAACATTACATTTTAGGGTAAATGCTAAAAAATACGGGAAATATAATATTGTCCTTGACAAAACACGTTAAAAGTGATATTATATATATGCTTTATAGCAAAAAAAAACAGGAGGAAAACTCGTATGAAAATGAGAAAGCTTTTAGCTCTCACACTCGCTCTTCTTATGATGGTTTCTGCACTCGCAGCTTGCGGCAACAATAATAATGAAGACGAAACAAACAAGCCGAGCGGCGACGCTAATGCTGAGCTTGCCGGCACTTACGACATTACCATGTGGGTTTCCGAAAAAGAAGGCGTTGCTGATCAGTTCAAAACTCAGATCGCAGACTTTATGAAGGAAAATCCCGGTATTGTTATCAACGCTTCTATTGAAGGCGTTACCGAGGCAGATGCAGGTTCTAAGGTAGTTGCAGACGTTGCAACCGCTCCCGACATTTACTGCTTCGCACAGGACCAGCTCGCACGTCTTGTACAGGCTGCTGCTCTCGCAGCTCCCGGTAAGAAGGCAACCGAGGAAATCAAGGCTAACAACGATGCAGGCTCTGTAGCAGCTGCTTCCGTTGCAGGCACCGTTTACGCTTATCCTATGACAAGCGACAACGGCTATTATATGTACTATAACAAGAGCATCGTTACAGACCCCGAGAATCTTGAGAAGATTATCGCTGACTGTGAGGCAAACAACGTAAAGATTCGTTTCGCTCTTGAGAATGCATGGTACACCGCTTCCTTCTTCTTTGCAACAGGTTGTACTTCTACCTGGACCATGGATGAAAACGGACAGTTCGTTGCTATCAACGATGACTTCAACTCTGACAAGGGTATGGCTGCGATGAAGGGTATGAAGATGCTTGCTCAGTCCAAGGCTTACGATTCTAACGCTGATATCTTCACCGATGCAGGCGTTGTTGTAACAGGTATTTGGAATGCACAGGCTGCAGCAGATCACTTCGGTGATAACCTCGCTGCTACCGACCTTCCTTCTTTCACTGTAGACGGTAAGTCTTACCACCTCGGCTCTTACTCCGGTAACAAGCTTATGGGTGTTAAGCCTCAGTCCGATGCTAAGAGAGGCGCAGTTCTTTCGCTCCTCGCTCAGTACCTTACCGGTGAGAAGTGCCAGAATGATAGATTTGCAAGCTTCGAGTGGGGCCCCTCTAACAAGAAGGCTCAGTCTTCCGAGGCAGTTCAGAAGAACATTTCTCTTGCAGCTCTTGCAAAGCAGAACGCTTTTGCAACTCCTCAGGGTCAGATCGGCGGCGCTTGGTGGGATATAGCTAAGGTTCTTGGCGCAGACGCTAAGGCAGCAGCTGATGATGCAGCTCTTAAGGCATCTCTTGAGAACTACGTTAAGGCTATCAATTCTTGGTTGGAAATTCCCCCCGAGAAGAGAGAGGCTTGGACGGTTATCGGTAATGTTGGTGGAACAAACTGGGATACCGACTTTACTATGACTGAGGATCCTAAGGGCACTTGGACCTCTGTTGCTATCGATATGGCAGCAGGAAATGAGTTCAAGGTTCGTCAGGGACTCTCTTGGGATAACAACTACGGTGCAAACGGTGAGAACAACGGTGCAAACATTGTTGTTGAAACCGCAGGCAAGTACAAGGTTAAGCTCGTTCTTGGCGATACCGTAACTGTTGAGCTTATTCCCGCTTAATTAATAAATTAAGTTAAATAAAGCTATAACGAGGGGAGAGCCCTTGGACTCTCCCCTCAAAAAAGGCATTGTTAGCCTACATACAAGGACGACAGTTGTCTTGTGTTTGGGCTAATAATGCCTTTTTATCATATAAAGGAGTCAGTATAAATTTATTTTATGCGTTTGTTATGAAAAAATTAAACGATTTAGAATATTTAAAACTAAATAAATTTAAAGCCTTTTGGTATAATGTGCTGCTCTTCTTTTGCGCAATTCCGACATGGTTTAAAAATCTCGGAAAGAAGATTGGCAGTGGTATATTAGGCTGCGGTCTTGGCATAAAAAATGAAGTGCTTGACATAGGCTCTACCTTTGCTAAGGGCAATTGGGCGGTAAAAATATCGTTCTTTATTTTTGGATTTGGTAATTTTTATTATGGACAGATACTTAGAGGAATACTTTTCCTCTTGTTCGAAATAGTGTTTATCGCTTATATGGCTTTGCCCAGTGGCGGTATTTATTGGCTTTCTAAATGTAATTGGTTTCAGAAGGGCGTTACTGTCGGTACCGTTCAGGGCGAAATGGTTTATAATGAAATTTACGATACACAATCGTGGGTTCCCGGTGATGACTCGGTAAAGGTTCTTCTTTACGGATTGCTTACGGTTATTTTCATTGTAGCATTTATATACACATGGCGTCTTCAGGTTAAGCAGTGCCGCTTGTGTATGGATATAACCGCAAAGGGTAAAAAGGTAAAAAGTGGTAGTAGCGACCTTAAATCGCTTCTTGACGATCAGTTCCACAAAACTCTTTTGGCACTTCCGTTGTTTGGCATTTTTGCGTTTACTGTGCTTCCCATAATATTTATGGTGCTTATAGCATTTACAAGCTATGATGCGGCTCACGACGGTTATTCTAACCTCTTTACTTGGGTTGGATTTGACCACTTTAACGAAATATTCAATTTCGAAGCAGGCGGACTCGGACTTACCTTCGGAGAGATACTCTCGTGGACTCTTATGTGGGCATTCTTTGCAACCTTTACTAACTATTTCCTTGGTATGCTCGTTGCAATAATGATTAATAAAAAGGGAATTAAGATTAAAAAATTCTGGAGAACGGTTCTCGTTATGACGATAGCAATTCCTCAGTTTGTTTCGCTTTTGTATGTTTCGAGAGCATTTGGCTCATCAGGACTTATAGGTAGAGTTCTCGGAGAAATTCCGTTTATAGATAATTATTTGTTCACGAATAATTTCGTTTCTCTTTGGGACTCTCCGATAATTGCAAAGGTATTGCTTATAGTAATTAATATTTGGGTAGGTATTCCTTATATTATGCTTATGGCAACGGGTATTCTTATGAATATTCCTCAGGACCTTTATGAATCGGCAAAGATTGACGGTGCAAACGGTACTCAGCAGTTTATGAAGATTACACTTCCTTATATGCTCTTTGTAACAGGTCCGTATTTGCTTACAAGCTTTGTAGGAAACCTTAATAACTTTAACGTTATTTATCTTCTTTCGGAAGGAAACCCGATAAAGGGAGTTGCGGGCGGAGCATCTGTCGGACATACCGATTTGCTTATAACGTGGCTCTTTAAGATGACGTTCGGAAGTACGGAAAGTAAATATTATATGGCATCTATCGTAGGTATTTTGATATTCGTGGTAGTTGCGGTGCTTTCGCTTATCATCTATAATGTAATTCCGTCAAGTAAGAATGAGGAGGATTACAAGTAATTATGGCAAATAATATGAAATCATTAAAGAAACAGCTTAAAGAGCAGGAAAAGCTTGCAAACAAGGAAAAGGCTCAAGCATTAAAGGAAAGCAAAGAGAAGCGCGCTAACGAGATTGCTTTACTTTTAAATGAAGCAAGCGAGTTGAGAAAAGAAGCTAAAATTTTGAAAAAAGCCGATAAAGCTCTCGCCGATGATAAGCTCTCGCGCGCTAAAGAACTCGAAGAAAATGCTCGCAATATAAAGAATAGCGGCAAAAAGAGCCTTGGTATTAAGACGAGCAGACGCATAGGTAACTTTGTAATATATACGTTACTTATCGCTATGACTGTTATTTGGCTTGCACCCTTCGTTGGTATTGTTCTTGAGTCCTTTAAGGCGGAAACTACAATGCAGACTCCTTATCTTTTACCAAAGGAATGGGGATTAAAGCATTATATTAGACTTTTCACCGAAACAGACTTTATGAAATGGTTTATAAATACCGCAATAATGGGCGTTGCTACTGCGGTTTTGCAGACGGTATTCGTTCTTGCGATGAGCTACGTTCTTTCCCGTATGAGATTTAAGGGCAGAAAGGCTCTTATGAACTTTATGCTTATTCTCGGAATGTTCCCAGGATTTCTTACGATGATACTCATTTATAAGGTATTTTCCGATGCGGGACTTACTATGAATATGGCGCCTCTCGGACTTATTATCGTTTATTGCGCAAGCAGTGCTATGGGCTATTACGTTTCAAAGGGCTTCTTCGATACTATTCCTAAGAGCCTTGATGAAGCAGCAAGAGTTGACGGCGCTACACGATTTCAGGTATTTTATAAGGTTATAATGCCCCTTTCAAAGCCGATAGTTATTTATACTGTTCTTATGGGATTTATGGCTCCTTGGGGTGACTTTATGATGGCAAGCTATCTTATACACGAAAACAGCCAGGGTATGAACGTTGCAGTTGGTATGTTTGAGTGGCTTTCAAGAACTAATCTCAATTCTTATTATACAATGTTCTGCGCGGCAGGCGTAATTGTAGCAATTCCCGTTGTAATAGTATTCCTCGCACTTCAAAAATATTACGTTGAAGGCGTTACGGGTGGAGCAGTTAAAGGTTAATCGGAGGAAATTATGGCAAGTGTTAAATTAACTAATGTAAAAAAGATATACGGCAAGGATACGGTTGCTGTTCAGGATTTCAACCTCGATATTGCCGATAAAGAATTTATAGTATTCGTAGGACCGTCAGGATGCGGTAAATCCACGACTCTCCGTATGATTGCGGGTCTTGAGGATATTTCTGCGGGAACTGTTGAAATTGACGGAGTTGTAGTTAACGATCTTCAGCCCCGCGACCGTGATATAGCAATGGTATTCCAAAACTATGCGCTTTATCCGCATTTAACGGTATTTGAAAATATGGCGTTTAGCCTTCGTCTTAAGAAGGTGTCGCAGGATGAGGTTTATGAAAGAGTAACTCAGGCTGCGGAAATTCTCGGTATTACACAGTACCTTACCAGAAAGCCGAGAGCGCTTTCGGGTGGTCAGCGTCAGAGAGTCGCTATCGGACGCGCTATGGTTAGAGATAGTAAGGTTTTCCTTATGGACGAGCCGCTTTCTAACCTTGATGCAAAGCTTCGTAATCAGATGAGAGCAGAAATTATTTTGCTCCGTCAAAAGATTGATACTACTTTTATTTATGTAACTCACGACCAGACCGAGGCTATGACGCTTGGCGACCGTATTGTTATTATGAAGGATGGCTTCATTCAGCAGGTCGGAACACCAACAGAGGTGTTTGATATGCCTAAAAACCTTTTTGTAGCGGAGTTTATTGGTGCACCTAAGATGAATACCTTTAAAACTCAGCTCGTTCGCGAAAACGGTAAATATTACGTTACACCTTACGGAGCAAAGATTGAGGTTAGCGGTAAGAAGGCAGAACAGCTCGCAGAGAGGGGCGTAGATACACAGGAAATAATTTTGGGCGTTCGTCCTGAGCATATTATTCTTGCAGATTCTTCTGACCCCGCAGCTATACCTTGTAAGATAGTTGTAAACGAAATGATGGGAAGCGAACTTCATATTCACGCAGTTGAGGATAACGGTGATAAGCTTATCGTTCGTATTCCTACTATTCGCTTGACTGATGAGGAAAGAAAATCTCTTGTTTACGGTACAACGATTTACGTAACCTTCGAAAGTAAGGTAATGCATTTCTTCAATAAGGATACAGAGGAAAATCTTCTCGTTTAATCAGTATTGAATCAATAAAAGGCATCGGTGAAATATCCGATGCTTTTTTGTATGTATTAGTATTAAATAAAAGTAAGGCGGAGGTATAATTTTTTTAAAACAACAGATACTAACAGTACAAATCTGTAAATTAAGGAGATTTTTATATAAATGAAAGCCACAGGAATTGTGAGAAGAATTGATGACCTCGGACGTGTAGTTATTCCTAAAGAAATAAGACGAACAATGCGTATCCGCGAGGGCGACCCGCTTGAAATATATACAAACAGAGAAGGCGAGGTTATTTTTAAAAAGTATTCGCCTATCGGAGAGATAAATTCATTTGCTTCTCAATACGCAGAAACTCTTTACCGCACCTGCAATTTGGAAATTCTTATTTCTGACCGTGATGCTGTAATAGCGCTTGCAGGTGTTTCAAAAAAGGAATATATGGACAGAGCATTGAGTCACGAGCTTGAAAAAATTATGGAGGGAAGAAGCGTTTACCGTTATCGCGAGGGTGATGAATATATTTACCCGATAAACACTCCGACAGGACATTTTGTAAGCTGCGCTATGCCGATAATAACAGAGGGGGACGTTATCGGTTGCGTGGTAGCCCTTTCGCCCATTGGTAAGGAGCGGACTACCGATATGACTGTATACGATACCGAGGCAAAGCTTATAACGACCGCCGCAATATTTTTAGGAAAGCAAATGGAATCTTAAGAATAAATTAAAAATCATACCGCTTTAAATCGTTTATGATATTTAGCGGTATTTTTTGATGTAATAATATTTTTCAAAAAATATTTTATTTTTCCAAAAAGGTATTGATTTTTTGTATTTTTTATGATATAATATCAACGTTGCAAAATCGCAACCCTATATTTAGTTAATATTTGGAGAGATATCGAAGTGGTCATAACGGGGCTGACTCGAAATCAGTTTGTGCTAACGCACACGAGGGTTCGAATCCCTCTCTCTCCGCCAAGTGAAACCTAAATTGAACTTTACGTTTGATTTAGGTTTTTCTTTTTTATCAAGCGAAGCGATATCGACTTGTATCAAGACAAGCACACGCCTTAGTACCAAAAAATATCAAGCACCTTGACAGGTTTGCCTATATATGATATAATTCTACCAGAAGTAGAATTACATTATTTTCATCATAAATCAAAAAAATTCCACATCTACGAGATGTAGGTTTACCTTTTTTCAAATTTGTGATAGAATTATATCAACAAAATACAGGAGGTTTTTATAGGAATGTTAGATAAAAAACACAGCGTAGGAAAAACAATTGCTACACTCAGAAAAGCAAAAGGATTAACTCAAGTTGAACTTGCCGAGAAGCTCCAAGTCAGCGACAAGGCAATCAGCAAGTGGGAAAAGGATGATTCCTTTCCAAGCATAGAATTTTTCCCCGCACTTGCCGAATTATTTAATGTTAGTATTGATTATCTCATTACTGGCAAGGCTCCCGAAAAAGAAATTATTTTAATGTCAAAATTAGAATATTGTGCAAAGACGGATGATCCCTCTTTTTTAAGTAATATCAATTTAAAAGCTACAGATGAAAATGGAAAAACAATCTTAAATTACGTAAAGCAGTATGAAAGTTATAATGTTTTTTCTGCAATTTGCGATAAGGACCCAGCTTTAATAAAGAAAATGGATTTTGAAACCGCATTTAAGTTTTCGTTAATTGCAAACCGTATTGATATACTCAAAAAAGATATTATTTCGTGTTTAAATTTTCAAAGTTCAAATTTTATGCAACATGTATCAAAAGCAGGTATTAAAAATCTCTTTCATATTGAAGACAAATCGTACACTCGCTATATTCACGATAAAACATTATGTTGCATAAGTGATGATATGCTTGATATAATAGTTACAAATACAAGAATTAACGATGACACAATGCAATATATATTATCAAAGCACGATATAATGACAAGCGTTTGGTATCAAATGTTCCCATATCTAATTCATCAAAGTTATCTACATAACAATACCGAATTACTCAACAAAATATTAGAAATATCCATAGGCAACAATCAATATGCGTACGAAAAATATAAAGGATATTACGATACTGATTGTTTGCTACAGGGTGCGGGAAATCTGTTCGCATATTCTGATAGATATTTTGATGAGGGAAGACATGGGCTTGTTAGAATTTTAGAAAAAACTATAAAGTTAGCTCTTGTGAGAGGTGATTTTGAATTGGTAGAAAAATTCAATGAAATCAATTCAAATATAATGAATCACTATAGGCAAAGTAAATGCTACATAGCTAATTCTGATGAAATTCGTGTTGCTAAACTTAAACAAGATAAAAACGTCAGCAACGATGAAATCGCTATACAGTCTGCAATCCATTACGGAATTATTTGCGTTGATGAATTATTGACTATTAACAATCTTGCACTTGTGAAAAAAACGTTAAATGAATATCCTATAACAATTATTGATTGGACATATAATTTAATAAAATCTGACAATTGGAAACCTCTGTTCCAGTTTGCAGTAGATAATAAATTTAATCGCTTGGCTAATATTATATTGAATGCGAAGAAAGAAGACGAAATATTTGAATTCCTCTGGTCAACAATTTACCAAACAAATTACTCACAACCCGATATGAGATGTGATATAAGATATCAGCTTTACTCATTAAATCAAAATTATCTTAACACTAACAATAAGTATGGATCATATTTTCCTAATTGTATTCCGCATGCGAATTTTGATTCTGTGGTTAGTTATTTACAAAAGTGTAAAGAACAAATTGTATTAACCTTAGAAAATCAATTTAATAAAAATAAGGCTATCAAGGATTTAACCAAAGATTATTTTGAAACCGAACTAAAAAAAGGCAATTTCAAAATTGTTATAATAGAGCTTTGCAAAAGACTGGAGGCTATTCTAAAATTCGATTATCACTATGAAGGTGATCTTTCTGATATGCTCAAACGCTATTGCGATAAGCAATTAAAGTGGGAAGAAGACGATGGATGGGGGTATACATCATGGAGAAGGGACGAAAAGACGATAAAAGCACTTACATCATTGCGTCTCCAAAGAAACAATATTGCTCATCCCGATAAACGCATATCTAATATGAGCCTTGAAGAAATAGAATATTGCATTGATTATATTTGCAAAATGGGATAAGGAGAGCGATTATGGATAAATACCAAGAATATATATTTAAAAATTCAAATAGTTATTACGGTTTATCTGTTTGCGGCAAATCTGATTTGGAAAAAGTCATTTTTGAAGATAAAATCATATTTAAACAAAACGAAGATATAATGATAACTGATTATGTTTTTTATATAGCAAATATTGGAATTGAATCTGTTCTTTCAATCACAGACGGTAAAGAAACACCTCTAAAACAAGAGTCAGACCCCCAAAGAAGTCGCAAAAACAGATTCTTTTTACATGTTAGTTTTGATGACAAAATCGATGCTATTAAAATTATTTTTAAAAATAATTTAGCGGACGATTTAACTTTTCCCGTTACATATGTGTATGCCGATAAAGAGAAATTTTATGCCAAAAGAGAAAAAGAGCGTAAAGAAAAATTAATAAAAAAAGCAAATATCAAAGTGACTACCGGCGCGGATTTGGTTAATATTTATTTTCAGCCTTGTTGTAATGATTATGCGCGAACTGAAATTATTCTTTATAAAGATGATATGATGATTGCAAAATATAAAGTGAATGCAGAAAGTTTCTTTAAATCAATAAGCGGGTTGGCGTACGGCAAATACATGTTTACGTTAAAACAGCTTGATTCGAAGGAAAACATTCTTATTGAAACAGCGAAAAAAGCGTTTATTATTAGTGCTCCAGAAATTGATCCAGATGATTTTATTCCTTATACAGTTATATGAATAACAAATATTTAAAAGTACAATTTAATTCTGATATTGCAAAGGGCAACGATGATGTTCGTATTTCATTTTATGCAAATATCGGATTTTTCATTGAAGTTGCACAAATGTTTGAATTTAATTTGCGTAAACTGATATGTTACGAAAGATCTGTTAAGGAAATAGAACAAGGCGAGATCACCAAAGAAAATGTGGAACGTATATGCGCAAAGTACGATCAGTATTATGATGACACATATTTTAAAAAATCCAAATTCACTTTAGGAAAGCTTATCGGAGAATCAAAAAGTGATTCCTCGATCCCGAAGGAGGTCTTCGATTTCCTTGATGAGTTGAATGATTTTAGAGTAAATCTTGTCCATAAGATTTTTCAAAACAATATCATTAGACATTATTTTGATTCTGCAGAATTTGTCCTTGAATATACGAACAAACGAATTATCCCTATGACGGATAAAGCGATTGAAATTAATAAAGTTATCATAGAAATAATTGATTTATATCGTAATGACTTGCATGACTATAAAAAGCAAGTTGGAATAAAAATCAACTAATGATTTTCTTGATAATTTGATGGGTTAAACTATCCGATTTCAATACAATCGAGGCGGGAGAATCCAAGTTCAATTTATATACTTATATACTCAAAGAAGTGACAGGAGGTGACCGCTATTGTTTTATGTTTTGATGATTGTGATAGCGTTTTACAATCTTTTCTTATATACAATTTTTCGTAGCGGCATATATTCCTATTTTCGTTTATCAAAAATGAGCAAAACATACATTAAGAAAAACAGAAAAGGATTTATCAATTATTGGTTGTATTATTCAATCAATAAGCAGAACTCGCTTGGAGCTTTATACGGTTTAAATATTGCTTTCTTTATAGCCACGGTTACTTTCATGTTTTTTACGATTGCATTGGGATATATTAGGGTGATTCAGCCAATACTTTTTGTATTTTCTATCCTAGTTTGCATAATAGAGATACCGTGTATGATTATTGCTTCAATTCACAGCTCCAACGAGGATTATGGAAAACCGTTTGTTTTTCTTGCAAAACGAAAGGGTTTCAGAGGATACACCAGCTCGCTGATTGAATGTCTATCTTGGATATTGACTGTTCTTTTGATTTATTTATCTTTTCAAATATTATTACGATGATTTATCATTTTTTATCAAATATTTCGCAACACAACTATAAAAGTATTGAGAGGTTATATGTCACACAGTAAATTTGCAAAACGAGGAAAGTCGTTATACATTGAAAAATGGAATCCGTCCGCTAAAAGATTTATTAATACTTGCATCATTTGCGGAGCGCAAGGGTACAACCCGAGTATTGACGATGCGGGATTTGTTTATGATAATGAGCAAAAGATTGCTAATTTTGAGCATCGAGCCATTCGGGATGAGCTTAAGCGCACTTTAAATCCATTATCATTAGATTCTTTGGGGCGTTGCGACAATTGCGCAAGGCTAATGGAAAAGGATTGATGTTTTTTTGATTTTAATAATTAAAGGGTGTTTCAAATGTTGATTTGATACACCCTAATTGTTTATGACGTTTATGCCGAAAGAAAGTTTTTAATGGCTTTTTTTATTCCTTTTGGTGAGATAGCTTTGAGGAGTATGAGAATAGTAAGATAGATAACCGTTATAATAACGATATGAAGCGCTATTTCGAGTCTGTTTTCTGCGTAGGTATTGAGATTATATAAGATAAACGCGGTTGCAGATGTAGCGCATATTATTCCCATTATCGGTTTTATTATCCAGTCGAATATTTTAAATTTGATTTTTGTGGCGCACAAAAGCTTAGTAATACTAAGTGTCGCATTTACCGTTTCGGTAAAATAAACCGTGATGATATAGCCGATAATTCCGTAACGTGGCAAGAGCATCCATACTAATATTACCGATAGCAGGGCATCGACTATATTTATTATCATACAGTAAAATTGATGTCCGAGTCCTTTGAGTATAGAGTCTACCGATGTATCGAGATACATTATAGGCACAAGCGGAGCGATAAAAATAATATATTTAATTATATTTTTATCAGTGAAAAGTACAAATCCAAATTCATTCGCAAGGCATATGAATATTCCCGCTACACAGACTGAGTATATTAATACGGTTTTTAATACCTTACTTGTAATACGTTCAATGCGCTCAAAATCGCCGCTCGCTGCGGACTCGGATATTTCGGGGACAAGTAAACCTGCAAATGATGAGGATATTGCAGAGGGAAAGAGAACAAGCGGAAAAATTATACTGTGAAGACTTCCGTAGGTGGCGAGTGAGGCATCGCGCCCCGAGCCGCTTTTTTGTAAGCCCCAGGGAATAAGTAGATGCTCGATTGTAACGAGTGCCGAGCGAACATATGCGCTAAAAGCAACTGGCAGAGTAAAGGGAATAAGCTTTTTAGCAAGCGAGTCGTCGGCGTGACCCTTGCTTTTTTGTCTTTTTATATCTATTACATAAGAGAGTATATGAATAATAAACGAGGAAATCTCTGCAATAGACCCGCCCCAAATTACCGCAAGACAAGCACTCTCTACATCGCTTGCAACTGTTGCGCTCAGTAAATATATGCAAGAAAATATTTTAATGGCGTAACCGAAAACCTGAACCGCCGCATTTTTTTGTACCTTTCTTACCGCTACAAAATATCCGCTTATCGAGGATGAAAGAGCGATAGGAACTAATGTATAAGAAAGGACCTTTAAAGCCGTCAACGTTCGCATATCCTTTAGAATGCGTTCCGCAATAATTGGAGAAAGCAGGTACAAGCCTATTGATACCGCAAGGCTGATAAAAAATGCAAACGCAAGACTTTTTTTCATTATCGCTTTAACGGTAGAGGCTCGATTTTTTTCCTCAAGTCCTCCAAGAGCCTCAGAAACAAGCTTTGTTGTTGCAAGACTTATTCCCGAGGTTGCAAGGGTCAAAGCGAAGCCGTAAACGCTTGAAACCAGAGTAAAGAGTCCCATAGCGACCGTACCGATTTTATTTGTTAAATATACGTTAAACGCTACCGATATATAACGAATGGCAATCGATACCGCCGTCATTAAAAATCCGTTTATAAAAAATCGTTTTAGTCTGTCCAAGAAAACACTGCCTTTCAAGATTTTTTATAAATATATGAAAAATTATATAAAAAAAGAACGCCGAATTGAAGTGAACCCAAAAGTTAGACATTTTGGAGGTCCATATCAAATTGACGTTCTTTAATTTTGCTTTATTAAAAATTAAAACTTAATAATGCTTTCATCCCACATTTCGGGTGCTTCAAAGCCCATAAGATTAACCATAGTAGCCGCTACGTTGGAAAGACCGAAGTTGCCCTCGTCTGCCTTAACCGTATATGCGCCGTTAGTTACGTTATCGTAAATAATGCAGGGAACGGGGTTTAACGTATGGCTTGTCTTAGACTTGTAGTTGCCGTTCTTGTCAGCCTTGGGAAGACCTGTTTTCTTGTCCATTTCGTACATTTCATCAGCGTTTCCGTGGTCTGCGGTAATAAGTGCTACACCGCCAACCTTGTCAAGAGCCTTAAGAATTCTCGCAAGCTGAAGATCGAGAGCTTCCATTGAGCAACGGGTTGCAAGGAGTGAGCCTGTGTGTCCAACCATATCGCCATTCGGGAAGTTTACACGCAAATATTTATATTCACCGCTTTCAAGGCATTCAATGAGCTTGTCGGTGATTTCTGCGCACTTCATCCAAGGTCTTTGCTCAAAGGGAACAACGTCGGAGGGAATTTCAATGTAAGTTTCAAGCTCCTCAGAGAACTTGCCCGAGCGGTTACCGTTCCAGAAGTAAGTTACGTGACCGTATTTCTGCGTTTCGGAAATAGCCAACTGCTTAACACCGCTAAGGGTGAGATATTCGCTCATAGTATTGGTAATTTCGGGAGGAGAAACAAGGTAACGAGAGGGGATATGAAGGTCGCCGTCATACTCGAGCATACCTGCATAAACAACAGAGGGAACACGCTTTCTGTCAAATTTATCAAACTCGCCGTCCTTTGCATCAAAGGTCTTTGAAATTTCAATAGCGCGGTCGCCACGGAAATTAAAGAAGATAACACTGTCACCATCGTTTATAGTTCCAACGGGAGTGCCGTTTTCTGCGATAACGAAGGGAGGAAGATCCTGGTCGATAACAGAAAGCTCTGCGCGATATGCTTTAACTGCCTCAGCAGCCGATGCAAACTGTCTGCCCTCGCCGAGAACGTGAGTCTGCCATCCGCGCTCAACCATCGACCAATCAGCCTCGTATCTGTCCATAGTGATTTTCATTCTGCCGCCGCCCGAAGCAATCTTTATATCAAAGCTTGCGTCACGAAGGTCTGCAATAAATGCCTCAAAGGGATCAATGTATTCAAGAGCGCTTGTTTCACCAACGTCACGACCGTCGATAAGAATGTGAATTCTAACCGATGCAACGCCTTCGTCCTTTGATTTAACTATCATAGCCTTAAGGTGATCGATGTGAGAGTGAACGTTTCCGTCGGAGAAAAGTCCGAGGAAGTGAAGCGTAGAGCTGTTGCTCTTTACGTTAGAAACGATAGTCTGCCAAGTTTCGGATGCAAACATTTTGCCTGACTCGATAGATTGAGAAACGAGCTTAGCACCCTGTGCGAAAACCTGACCTGC
This sequence comes from Eubacteriales bacterium, assembly GCA_045643945.1. GTDB lineage: Bacteria > Bacillota > Clostridia > Oscillospirales > CAG-272 > HGM12713. The sequence goes on from JAZRGA010000052.1 coordinate 49,397, forward strand.
GCCGAGAGCATTGTGACCGACCTCGGAGTTACCCATATCATCATCCGAGGGAAGACCTACTGCCGTTCCGTGAGCCTTAAGAGATACCATAGGGTAATTCTTCATAAGCATATCAAGTGTAGGTGTGTAAGCGGTTGCGACAGCATTGGAAACAGTATCGGGAGCAAGTCCAACACCGTCCATAACAATAGTAAGAACGGGACCGTTAACGCCGTCAAAGCTTGAGAGCTTCTTTAAAGCTTCTGCCATAATAAAACCTCCAAAATAAAATAATATTTTCAATCTTATATAGTATAACTTAATTTTAAGAGTTTTGCAAGAGTTATGTGAAATTTTTTTGATTATACAATAAAACTTTTTGGGTTTATTAGCAAAACAATAGAAAAATTCTTTTAAATCAGATATAATTATATATTTTAGCCGATGGATTAAAGGTAAGCGAATATTCGATGTCGACTAAAATGCACTTTTGAAGAATGGACTTAAAATTGTATGTATTGAAATTCTATTAAGATAACTTAGTCTGACATCTATCAATGCTTGATGTCCGTTTTGCTATTTTTAACTCAATGTAAATTTCTTTACTACTTTTTTCTAAACTATTGAATTTTATTTTTATTTGTAGTATAATATATTTGTATGTTTATGACTATTTTCGTATATATATTAAAGGAGGCTCAAAAATGTCAGAAGAATGTACTCATAACTGTTCAACCTGTTCGGCAAACTGTTCTTCAAAGGAGAAGGCAAGTCTTACCGAGCAGCCCCATGCTTTAAGCTCTGTAAAGCACATAATCGCAGTAGTAAGCGGAAAGGGCGGAGTTGGAAAATCTCTCGTTACCTCTATGCTTGCCGTTAATATGCAAAGACTCGGCTACAAGACCGCAATACTTGATGCCGACGTAACCGGTCCCTCTATCCCCAAGGCTTTCGGTCTTAAGGCGGGAGTAGATGGAGATAACAACGGAATGATTCCCCCCACAACCACCTCGGGAATTGATATAATGTCTGTAAACCTTATGCTTGAGGATGAAACTCGCCCCGTTGTTTGGCGTGGACCCGTTATCGCAGGCGTGGTTAAGCAATTCTGGACCGATACCATTTGGCACGATATAGATTATATGTTTATCGACTGTCCTCCCGGAACGGGTGACGTACCGCTTACCGTTTTTCAGTCTATCCCGATTGACGGTATCGTTATAGTAAGCAGCCCGCAGGAGCTTGTTTCTATGATAGTTGCTAAGGCGGCTAATATGGCTCAGATGATGAACGTTCCTGTTTACGGACTCGTTGAAAATATGAGCTACGTTAAGTGTCCCGATTGCGGCAAGGAAATAAAGGTGTTCGGCGAAAGTCATATTGATAAGATTGCAGATGACTTTGGCTATGATCTTCTTGCTCGTATTCCTATGGATCCCAAGCTTACCGCTCTCGTTGACAAGGGATGGATTGAAATGATGGAAAATGATTATCTCGAGTCTGCGGCACAGGCGATTGTAAACAGAACGCAAAAGAAGCTTTAATTTATTAATATTTTAATTGAAAGGAAAAAGGGCGTGAGTAAAAAAATGATGGTTTTATGGATTTTTATAGCTATTGTTGCGCTCGTTTTGATTTTTCTTTTAACTGTAAATTTTATAGTAATTGCGGGCGCAGGCAAAATTACCGTTGGAAATAAGGATTATTCGATTGATAAAAAATACGATGCAATCGTAGTTTTAGGAGCAGGACTTCGCCCAGACGGAACTCCCTCCAATATGCTCGAGGATCGCTTAAAGGGTGCTATCGAATTATATGAAAAGGGAGTATCCTCTAAAATAATTCTCAGCGGAGATTGCTCGGGTGAGGATTATGACGAGGTTTCCTCTATGAAGAAATTTTGCATTGATAACGGTGTTCCCGAAGATGCTATTGTGCGTGACGATAAAGGCTTTTCCACCTATGAAACGATGGAAAACGTTGTAGAAAAAATGGGATATAAAAGCGTAATCGTCGTTACACAAAAATATCATCTGTATCGCTCGGTTTATATCGCAAGACGAATGGGCGCAGATGCCGACGGCTTTTCAACCGATTACAGAGAATATATTTTCTGGGCTCAAAGAAAGCGCGACGTTCGTGAGCTTGTGGCTCGCATAAAGGATTTTTTTAAGGTTAATTTTTGAACAAGGCTTCAAACAACAAATAAGGACGGAAACAACAACCGTCCTTATTTATGATTTTTAAATTTATTTACCGCTACTCTCACCCGCGTAATTGCAGGTTATCGGTAGAGATTTTAGAATATCGTTTCCTTTACCTATGGATATCGATTCAAATTCTGCGGTGCTTTTGGAATAGAGTATTACCGAGATATTCTTTGCCCCCTCAAAGGCGTAATCGTTTATCACTTTTACGTTTGGATTTATATAATATTTGCTTTCGGCTCTGCTCGGAGGATAGAATATAAGCTGCGTTCGGCTTTTTGAAAAAAGGACTCCGCTAAGAGATGTAAAGGCTTCATTGTCGATAGCAACGTCTATGTAGGCAAGCGAGGAGCAACCTCTGAAAGCACCGTCCCCAATGCGCTCGACACTGCTCGGTATGCTTATGGCTTCAATTGTGTCACAGTTTTTAAATGCGTTGGAGCTAATTTCGATAACGGGCTCTCCAAATGGACTTTCGTGAGGGATTTTTAATTCTTTTCCCTTAAAATCACCAATTCCCACTACGGCGCAGCATCCGTTTCCGAGGCTTTCGAATTTTATGCCATATGGACTGTCGGGAGGGTAGGTACGCTTCTCGGTAGGCGCTTCGGTAACAAATACCGCTTCATCGGGAGGCTTTGGCGTTTTTTGATTGCTAAACAAAAGCATCAATGCGCAAACAGAAAGAGCGACAAGCGAAAGAGGAATGCAAATAAAAATTGCAATTCTTTCTCTACTTAAATTTTTAAAATACGAAACAATGTAAATTTTTACGTCGGTTAGCATTTTCATTTTGTGTATCTCCTAAATTTTGTAACTTTATGGTTATATTTTAACACATTTGGAAAATATTGTCAATTAATATCGTTCGACAGATATTGACACTCATCGACGAAAAATTCTATAAATAAATTAAAAACAACATAAAAAAACAAGAAATAACAAAAAAGGAGCAGGATATGGGATTAAAAATCGGAAATATTGAATTTCATCACGGGCTCGTTCTCGCTCCAATGGCAGGCGTTACTGATAGAACATTTCGAACCATTTGCAAGGAATACGGAGCGGAATATACCGTTAGTGAGATGGTTTGCGCAAAATCACTTTGTTATGAGCAAAAGGCAAGGAAAAAGGAGTTTTCCACAACCGCAGAGCTTGCAACAGTTCTCTCGGGTGACGGACCTATGGCAATACAAATCTTTGGAAGTGAGCCTTCATTTATGGCAGAGGCAGCTTCAATGCTTGCAGAGGGAGCTTATAAAAATTGTATTTCTACCGAAGCTCCACTTGCGATAGATATAAATATGGGATGTCCTGTTCGAAAAATAACCTCTAACGGTGAAGGTAGCGCACTTATGAAAAATCCCGAATTGGCAGGGCAGATAGTAAGAGCAACAGTTGATGCCGTCAAGCTACCCGTTACTGTAAAAATACGCGCGGGGTGGGATGACGATTCAAAAAACGCCGTTGAGCTTTCTAAAATTCTTGAAGCTAACGGAGCGAGCGCTATTTGCGTTCACGCAAGAACAAGGGAGCAGCTTTACCGACCTGGAATTGATATAGATATTATTTCTCGGGTGAAAAAAGCCGTTTCAGTTCCCGTAATCGGTAACGGTGATATTTACAGTGCAAGCGATGCAATAAATATGCTAAATATTACGGGGTGCGACGGTATAATGGTAGGCAGGGGTGCTATGGGAAATCCTTGGATTTTTAAGGAAATACTTTGCGCGCTTGACGGCAGAGAATACATAGCTCCGACCCAAGAGGAAAAAATTTCTCTTGCTCTGCGTCAGCTTAGTCAAATGATAGAAGCAAAGGGCGAGCGAGTTGGTATTGCCGAGGGTAAAAAGCATATAGCTTGGTATTTAAGCGGTATGAATGGCGCGGCTTCGGCAAGAAACCGTGTTATGTCGGCTTTAACATTTGAAGAAATTAAGAGCATACTTGAAGAAATGTTGGTGTGAGGCATTATGAAGAATAAAAAAATTATCATAATATCGGCATCTGCGAACGTTAGAAATTTTTTTGCACTTGAGGCACTTAATTTTGATTTTACCGTCGAGGTTGCCGAAAAAATCACCAAAGCATATAACGATATTTCATCGTATGATCTTTCTATCATTGATGTAGATACAGTAAAGCAAATGCCTCTGAACTCCGCAAAACAGCAAATTACCGTTTCATCGCAGGGAAAGCGCGCGGATATAGTTTATCCTTGCTTAATAAGCGAGGTAAGAGAGATATATAACGGACTATATTCGCAGTCCTCTTTAAAAAGTGATAGCACCGATGACGGCATAAAGATAGTTTTTTACGAGAGTCAAAGCGATACAAATAAAAATTTGGTATGTGTTAATAACCGAAAATATATTCTTTCCGATACAGAATATAAAATTTTAACGCTTCTTTGCAAAAGCCCGCAGGAAGCGATTTCAAGAGAAAAAATTCAAGGGCTTTTGGAAAACGAAAAAAGTAACATTGGCGACGTTTATATATGCAGGCTCAGAAAAAAGCTTGAAGAGCCATTAGGACAGAGATTGATATTTACCGTTCGCGGTAAGGGGTATAAAATTGTTGCCGATGCGGAATGGAGATAATTAGATAATATGGTATTAATTATAGCCGAAAAGCCGAGTCTTGGTAGAAATATAGCCGCGGGACTCGGAGCTTTTAGTCGGCGTGACGGTTATCTTGAAAGCAAGGATTGTATAATAACCTGGGCATTTGGACATTTGTTTTCGCTTGCAGATATCGAAGCATACAATCCAAGACCCGAGGGAGAGAAGCATTGGACTATGAAAAATCTACCGTGCTTTCCATCGGATTTTAAGTTTGAGCTTCGTCTTGGCGATGATAAAACCGTTGACGAGGGCGTTGTTAAGCAATTTAATATTATTAAAACGCTTTGTAATAGAGAGGACGTTGACCTTATAGTAAATGCAGGGGACGCCGACCGTGAGGGTGAAATTATAGTACGAACCTGTGTAAATAAGGCTCTTGAGTCGCCAAAAACGCAAAAAAGGCTTTGGTTGCCCGACCAAACCCCCGAAACCGTTAAAGCGGCATTTGAGAGCATGAAGGATGAAGTGGAATATGATAATCTCGCAAACGAGGGATACGCTCGAACATACATAGATTGGCTTTACGGTGTTAATCTTACTCGACTTGCAACGCTTCGAACGGGAACGCTTTTGCGTGTTGGACGAGTTATCGTGCCGATAGTAAAGGCTATTTACGATAGAGATATGGCGATAAAAAACTTCGTTCCCGAAAAATATTATTCTATATCCTCTAAGGAAGAAACGAACGGAGAAATCGTCGAGCTTCAAAGTAAATTAAAATTCAATAAAGATGAATATGATAAGGCGATAAAGGCTTGCGAGCTTTATAACGGTAGTGAAGCGACAGTAACCTCGGTTAAAAAGAAAAAGGATACCATTTCACCGAGTAAGCTGTATTCGTTATCTAAGCTTCAAAGCGTTCTCGGTAAAAAGTATAAAATATCAATGAACGATAGCCTTGCGATAGTTCAAAAGCTTTATGAGGAGGGATATCTTACATATCCAAGAACGAATTCCGAGTATCCTGCAACCGCAGAAAAGGACAAGGTTAAGAAAATTCTCGATAACTGCGCAAAGCTTGGTTATCCCGTTAAATTCAAGGATAAAAAGACGATATTTGACGATAGTAAGATAGAATCTCACTCGGCAATAACGCCAACGTATAAGATACCTGATAAATCAAAGCTCACCGAGGATGAAATGAAGGTTTATTCCACGGTCTTTCGTCGATTTATCGCGGTTTTCTGCGCAGAGGACTGTCTTGCGGAGCGAGTTGAGATAACTGTCGACGTAGGCGGTCATGAAAGCTTCACCCTTAAAGGACTTTCGATAGTCGAAAAGGGATGGATGAAATATGACGATGCAACGCAAAAGGATAAAATTTTACCTAATCTAAAAAAAGGCGATAAGGTAAATATAAAATTTGCTCCTAATGAAAAGGAAACCTCTCCGCCAAAGCATTATACTATTGAAACTTTGAATAATTATTTAAAAAATCCGTTCAGAGAGGAGAAAAATGCTATCGAGGATACAGTCGGAGCGGATGACGCAGAGGAATACAGAGCGATGCTTGAGGGCGTTGAGCTTGGTACAGAGGCAACTCGCTCGGGTATAATAGAGAACGCCAGAAAGAGCGGATATATACAGCTTAAAAAGGACGTTTATACCATTTTGCCCGACGGTATATATATGATAGAAAGTCTTACTCGAATGAATATTTGTATGGATAAATTTAAAACCTCGGAAATGGGCAAGGCGCTTAAATCGGTATTCAGGGGAGAAATGAGTATAGAGCAGAGTGTAGATATGGCTACCGACGAGATATCGAAGTATTTTTCTCCGAGTGGTGAGGTTGCTATCGAGGATGATATCGATATGGGCTTTTTCGGTGATTATATAGGAAAATGTCCTCTTTGTCAAAAGGAGGTAAAGCGCGGAAAATACGGATACGGCTGTATGGGCTATAAGGAAGGATGTACGTTTAGAGTTAATTCCTTTATATGCGGCAGAGTAATTTCTAAGCGGAACGTAGCGCTTATGCTTGAAAGCGGCAGAACGTCATTAATTCGAGGCTTCGTATCTCGAAAAACGGGTAAGGCGTTTGATGCTTATTTAAAGATTGAGGACGGAAAAGCCGTTTTTGAATTTAATTAATTGTTTATAAATAATAAATATATATAAGGAGAAGATTATGCAAAAAAAATCAGTAAGAATTATAGTTTCGGCAATATTGACGTTGATTTTTGTAGCGTTGAGCTTTTACGTTACCTTGCCGGCAATCAATCCTCAAAGCGAAGGCTTTTGGATGTTTTTGCTTTACGGAATAGCTTTTTATATCGGAGCTTACGTTCTGTTCAGCTTTTTGGGTGAGCGCAAGACGAATAAAAGAGCGAAGTCTAATTTTAAGCTTAAGAAAACAGCGGGCGTGATAGTCGGTGTTTGCGTTTTGCTTGTGCCGATTTTGGTTTTGGCCGTAGGCTCGTTTGTTTCCTCTACCTTTTTTAATGCAAATGCCTACGCAAATCTTATAGAGGTTCCCGAGGCGGATTTTGCGGAAGATATGCCTGAGGCGGAGATTGTAAACAATATTGCGCTTATGGATACAGATACCGCTATAAAAATGGGTAACAGAACTCTCGGCGCACTTTCAAACGTTGTTTCGCAGTACGAGATAAGCTCAAATTATAAGCAGATAAATTATAATAAAGCGCCTCAAAAGGTTTCAACGCTCGAATATGCGGATTTCTTTAAATGGTACGCAAACAAGGCGCAGGGAATACCCGGTTATGTAATGGTTGACCCCGTAAACGTAACCGATGCAAAGTATATAGAGCTTGAAAAGCCCATTAAATATTCCGATAGCGGTTATTTTGGCGACGATCTTATGCGTAAGCTTAGATTTTCATATCCTACCAAAATATTCGGTAATATTTCGTTTGAAATCGACGACGAGGGTAATCCTTATTATATAGTTGCCTGCATAAAGCCTCGAATTGCAATGTTTGGCGCTTATGATGTAAATGAGGTGGTGATATTCGACCCCGTAAGCGGTGAGTCGACCATTTACGCACTCTCCGATGTTCCGTCTTGGGTGGATAACGTCTTTACGGGAACGCTTGCATCGCAAAAATACGATTGGTTCGGAACGCTTAAGAACGGTTATTGGAATAGCATTATAGGAAATAAGGACTGTAAGGTAACAACCGATGATTACGGATATATTGTTATCGGAGATGACGTTTGGTTTTTCACGGGCGTTACTTCGGTGGTAAGCGATGAAAGTAATATTGGATTTATCATAAGTAACGCAAGAACGGGTGAATATAAATTCTATCCCGTAACCGGTGCAGAGGAGTATTCTGCTATGCATTCCGCAGAGGGTCAGGTTCAGGAAAAGGGTTACGTTGCTTCTTTCCCATCTCTTATAAACGTATCGGGTGAGGCTACCTATATTATGGTGCTTAAGGATAGCGCAGGGCTCGTTAAGCTTTATGCACTTGTAAACGTAGAAAACTATGCAATAGTTGCTACTGGAAGCACGCAGACTGAGGCTAAGGAGGAATACCTTAAGCTCTTAAAGCAAAATGGCTTGATAGATAAAATTCCCGAAAAGGAGGAGGTAGAGGATTCCAATTCAGCTGATGCCACTGTTGAAATTGCAGATATAAGTGTTTACACTGTTGGAGGCGAATCTGTATTCTATATAACCGACGCGGACGGTCATATATATAAGCAAAGACTTTGCGACGATGAGAGCTTGATAATTCTCAAAAACGGAGATATCGTTAATATTAAATATAAGCTCGACAATAACGCTTTGGTACGTGAAATGATATCCTTTAAGGTACTTCCCGCAGAGCCTTCGGCTGACGCAGAGAATAAGGCGGAATGATATATGCCAAGATTTTTTGTAAGACAGGAAAGAATAACCGACGGAAATATTTCAATAATCGGTGAGGATGCCCATCATATCGCCCGTTCGCTTCGTATGGCGGCGGGCGAGGAAATAACCGTTTGCGATATGCAGGGGAACGAGTATAAATGTAAAATAACCTCATTTGATGATGACAGAGAGGTTATAGCCGAGATTTTGTCGCAGAAATCATCCGAGAATGAGCCGAAGGTCTTTATCACGTTATATCAGGCGTTACCTAAGGGCGATAAGCTTGATACGATAATTCAAAAGGCGGTCGAGTGCGGTGCTTCGAGAATAGTTCCTTTTCAAAGTGAAAGGTGTGTCGTTAAGATTAAAAACGATAACGAAGAAAAAAAGAAGGAGCGTAGGCAAAGAATATCTGCCGAGGCGGCTAAGCAGTGCGGAAGAAGCGTTATTCCCGAAATATCGGGCTCTGTAAGCTTTAATGATGCTTTAAATGAAGCGCAAGATAACGATTTGATTTTGTTTTGCTATGAGGGGGACGGCACGGTTTCACTCGGTAAAATTTTAAACGATGCATTTTCCGAGGAAAGCTCCTCTCCTAAGAGCATAGCTATATTTGTCGGTAGCGAGGGAGGCTTTTCAATTAAGGAGGCAGAGCTTGCTAAGGAAAGCAGTGCTTTAATGGTAGGTCTTGGAAAGAGAATATTAAGAACCGAAACCGCATCGGGATTTGTTTTGGCTTGCTTGGTCTGCTTTTCCGAGCTTTAAATTCCAATATCTGTTATTTAACAAATTGTATTTATACTTTTGATATAATATTTACAAAAAAAATTAAAAAAATTATAAAAAATATTCAAATGCCTATTGAAAAATAACAAAAAATAGTTTATAATATAGGATAGAATGTACAATTATTCTACAAAAAACAATTTTGAGGTTAAATATGTCAAATCGGTTATTTCAAGGTGTAGTTTATCAAATGAAGGATGCGTTCGAGCGCGTTATCGGTGTTATTGATGAAACGGGCTCGGTAATTGCTTGCTCCGATCTAAATAAAATGGGCGATATACGTCAGGGCGTTTGCGAGGAGCTTCCTTTTTCATCGGATGTAATTTCTGTTGGCGGTTATACATATCGTTATATGGGTACAGGCGCAAAGAGTGAATATATAGTATTTGTCGAGGGTGAGGACAAGATGGCAGAGAAAATGTCAAAGCTTCTTGCTGTTTCTCTTGGAAATATTAAAAATCTTTATGATGAGAAGTATGATAAAAGCTCGTTTATAAAGAATATTATTATTGACAATATTTTGCCTACCGATATTTATATAAAGTCAAAGGAGCTTCATTTTAATATTGAAGAGCCCAGAGTTGTATTTCTTATAAAATTCCTTAATAAAACGGATATGATGCCGTTTGAAATGCTCCAGAATATGTTCCCCGATAAATCCAAGGATTACGTTGTAAGTGTTTCCGAGAATGATATCGTGCTTGTTAAGGAGCTTAAGGAGAATACCGAAATGCGCGATATCGAGCGTATGGCGGTGAATATAGCGGATACTCTCTCAACCGAATTTTATACTAAGGTGTTTATAGGTATTTCTACCGTTGTAGATAGCTTGAAGGACCTTGCTAAGGCTTATCAGGAGGCTCAGGTAGCCCTTGAGGTAGGTAAGGTGTTCGAAACCGAAAAGAATATCATCAGCTATGAAAATCTCGGTATAGGTAGACTTATCTATCAGCTTCCTACAACGCTTTGCGAAATGTTTTTGCAGGAGGTATTTAAGAAGGGAAGCCTTGATTCGCTTGATAGAGAAACCTTAATGACAATTCAATGCTTCTTTGAAAATAACCTTAATGTTTCTGAGGCTTCAAGAAAGCTTTTCGTTCACAGAAATACATTGGTCTACCGTCTTGATAAGATCAGAAAGCTTACAGGACTTGATTTGCGCGAATTTGAGCACGCGATAACCTTTAAGGTTGCTCTTATGGTAAGAAAATATCTCGATTCAAAAGAAGTGAAATATTAATATTACATATAATTTAATTGCGGAATACTCTTAACGGGGTATTTCGCATTTGATATTGAATATCGGTACTTATATAGCTTGTATAAAAAGGAGAAAATACCGAATGTCAGAGGAAAACAAGAATATTATTGAAAATGACGGTGAAACCGTAAGCGAGAGCGCCGATAATACGGTGAACGAGTCGGAAACCGTTTATTTCTCAACCTCTCCCGATGAAGCCTCTCAAATTGATAATCTTGACAATCGTGAGCAGGCGCAAGAGGAGAATATAAAACCGAAGCGTCGAGTTTCGATAAAAACGCTTGTCGTGTCTTTAATTGCGGTTGCAGTTGCGACGTTAATGCTTACCTATTCTATATGTAGCTCGATTTATCAGTCGCTTTATGCAAAGGCGTATGTTGATGCGCATCAAAATTCGATTATAAACGGTAACGTAGCTACTGCTCAGCCTAATGAGCTTGATATTATAGGTCAACTCATAAAGGATGCATATTATGGCGAGGCTGACTCCGAAAAAATGATGGCAGCGGCAATTGAAGCCTATGTCAGACAAACGGGTGATATCTATGCGGCATATTATACACCCGCAGAGCTTGAGGAAATGCTTCGAGAGGATATTGGAAAGACGGTTGGCGTTGGTGTTACTATAATTGATGATACAGTTAAATTTAAAGGCGTTGAAATAGAGGCTTTGAAGATAATTAATGTCGTAAAGGATTCCCCTGCTGAAAAGGCAGGTCTTAAGTTAGGCGATTACGTTTACGCGGTTGTAATTGACGGAATACCTTTAACGGTTAGCGAGCTTGGATATGATGATGCTCTTAATAAGCTTCGCGGCGAGGAGGGTACTACTGTAAGCTTCATCTTGCTTCGTGATAACGGCAACGGATTAGAGGAAATGAATTTTAGTATAGTCCGTGAAAGCATAGTTTCTCAAAGCGTGTATTACAGAATTCCGGAGCTGCCGAGTAATGTCGACAAGAAGATTGGTGTTGTTAAAATAACCAATTTCGATTATACGACCCCTACTCAGTTTTGCGCGGCGATTGAAGCTTTGAAATCGCAGGGCTGTGAAAAATTCGTTTTTGACGTTCGATATAATCCGGGAGGCAATGTGTCCTCGGTGGGAGCGGTTTTGAGTTATTTCTTAAACGAGGGCGACGTATATATCCGAGTCAAGGATAAATCGGGTAATATTCAAAGCGACGTGGTTAGGGAAGTAACAAGCTTTGAGGGCGATTATGCGGGATGCAACGTATCTAAGGCGGATATCGGAAAATACAAGGGACTTGACGTAGTTGTTCTTTGTAACGAATATACCGCAAGCGCAGGAGAGCTTTTTGTCGCTACCTTTAAGGATTATGGACTTGGCAAGATTGTGGGTAACACCACATATGGCAAGGGTAAGATTCAAACCGTTTACTATTTGGAGCAATACGCTCTTTATCAGTACGGCATATCCGGAGTTGGCGGCGCTATTAAGCTAACAACAGGTGAATATTATTCTGCTAAGAGCGATAGCTATGATGGAATAGGTATAGAGCCTAACGAAAAGGTGATGCTTTCGGATGAGGCAGAAAATCTTAATATATATGACTATCAGAAGCTCGACCCGATTGACGATCAGCTTTTGAAGGCAATAAATATTTTAAACGGTTAAGGAGAACAGAACAATGGCAGTAGAACAAAAATATACAAAAGAAGGCTTTAAGAAGCTTCAGGACGAATACGATTATTTAACAAAAATAAGAATGGAGGAAATCAAAATAGCGATTGCTGAGGCACGCTCGTTTGGTGACCTTTCGGAGAATGCCGAGTATGACGAGGCAAAGAATGAGCAGACAAAGTGCTTTACAAGAATTAAAGAGCTAGAGCAGCTTATTCAGCACGCAATAGTAGTAGAGGAGAGCGATAACGGTACTATCGGTCTTGGTATGAGCGTTAAGATTTTGCGCGACGGAGTTGAGAGCGAGTATAAGATAGTTGGTTCAAACGAGGCAGATCCGTTTGAAAATAAGATTTCCGACCGCTCGCCTATCGGTGCCGCTATAATCGGTAAAAAGGTTGGCGACGTTGTACATGCTACTACTAACAAGAACAAGGTTATCGAGATAAAAATACTTGACGTATTCAAGGCATAAGTTGAAGATATAACGCAAGGGACTGTTACTGTAGTAGCAGCCCCTCGTTGTATATAAAAATGCTTTGTGATTTATATATGAATTTTTATTAATAATTGAGGAAATATAATGAGGGAAGAAAAACGTCAAACAGAAGAAATATCAGTGCAAGGCAATAAATTTCTTGCGTGGCTTGATAATTTTTGGTATCATTATAAATGGCAGACTATAGCTGCGGCTTTTATTGTTTTAGTGCTTGGTACTTGCATAATTCAGTTTGCTACAACGCCTAAGAGTGATATTATATTCACTTATGCGGGGCCCAAGGAATTCGTAACCGCTCCCGAAGAAAAGGCGGCTATAAACAGTGCGCTCGGAAATGTGGCAAGTAAGGCTTACGGTGAGGAATCAAGAGCGACTATGAATAGCTTTTTGATATATTCAAGAGAGCAAATAGAGAAAATCGAAAGCGAGCTTGATGAAAATGGAAAGCAAAAATATGTCGTTGATACTGCCTTCAATACGAGCGAATTGAATAGCTTTGATGAGTTTTCAAGGTCCGGTGCAAGCTTTATTTTGCTGCTTGACCCGTTTGTTTATCAAAGATTATTAAATCAAAGCGGCGAGTCGGAGCGCCTTGTTGAGCTTTCTGCAATTTACGGTGAAACGCCGAATGGAGCTATTGATAAATATTCGGTAAGACTCGGTGACACTAAGGCTTATCAAGAGATACCCGAGCTTCGTGCTTTGCCTGCTGATACAAGAGTTTGCTTGCACGGTAAGCTTGTTTTCGGAACAAACCAAAAGGAATATGATATGCAGACATCCGTGTTTAAGGATTTTGCAGTTCTTGGAGAGATTGCAGGCGAAACAGATTAAGTGAGCTTATTTTATAATCATAGATACATAAAAAATAAAGAGGTGTATTTATGAAAAATAGAAAACCCAAATCAACGCAAATGTCATTTTATAGGGGATACGTCATTGGAGTTGCTTTTTGCGGCTTTGTGGCGTTCCTGCTTTTGACTGTTTTATGGTGCTTGATGTAATAAAGGATTGTTAGTAATTTATGAGAATAGATAAATTTTTAAGCGTTACCGGTACGGCAAGTCGAACCGAGGCTAAAAAGGCGGTAAGAGCAAAGGCGGTTACCGTTAATGGGATAGCCGTAGGCTCTGCGGATACGCATATCGACCCGTTTAAGGATGAGATTACTTTTTACGGAGCGAAAATTATATATAGAGAGCATACCTATATAATGATGAACAAGCCTGACGGAGTGGTTAGTGCAACCGAGGATGGCAGAGATAAAACCGTTATCGACCTTTTGCCGCCAATTTTGCAAAGCGATAAGCTTTTTCCATGCGGTCGCCTTGATAAAAACACCCTTGGTTTGATGCTTATAACCGACAACGGTGATCTTGCGCACGAGCTTCTTTCACCGAGGTCGCACGTATCAAAATCATATCGCTTTAAATCGGCAGAGCCTATATCCGAGGAGGATGCAAGACGCTTTGAAAAGGGCGTAACGCTTGCCGACGGATACGTTACTATGCCTGCAAAAATAGAGCTTACGGGCAACGGTGACGAGGGAATTATTACCTTAAAGGAAGGCAAATACCATCAAATTAAGCGAATGCTCGGTGCGCTTGATAACAGAATAATTTATTTGGAGCGCATTTCCTTTGGACCGCTTGAGCTTGATAAGAACTTGGCGAGAGGAGAGTGGCGTTTTCTTACCGAGAATGAAATTGAAGAATTGAAACAACATAAAAATAAATTCGGCGAGGTATAACAATGGATATAATTAAAAAAATTGCGGAAGAATTTAATTTAAAGATAGAGCAGGTTGAAAAAACGGTTGCTCTTATTGACGAGGGCAATACTATTCCTTTTATTGCGAGATACCGTAAGGAGGAAACGGGAAGCCTTGACGATACCGTTTTGCGTGATCTTGATGATAGACTTACTTATTTAAGAAATATCGAAAAGCGTAAGCAGGAGGTTACCGACCTCATTACAGAGCAGGGAAAGATGACCGACGAGATTGCGGCGGCAATAGCAAATGCTCAAACCATTACCGAGGTTGACGATATATACCGTCCATTCCGTCCTCACAGAAAAACAAGAGCGTCGGTTGCTAAGGAAAAGGGACTCGAGCCGCTTGCAGAGCTTATTTTGGCTCAGGAAAAGAAGTACGAGCCTGCTATTGAAATTCAAGCCGAGGCGTATACAAACGAGGAGCTTGGCGTTTTGAGCGTTGAGGATGCTATAAGCGGCGCTTGCGATATTATCGCTGAGAGCGTTTCCGATAACGCTGATTTCAGAAAGACGGTAAGAAAGATTACCTTTGATACGGGTCTTATTTCTACAAAGGGCGCAACCGAGGAGGATTCGGTTTATGCTCAGTATTATGATCATACCGAGGCTATTTCCAAAATTCCCTCGCATAGAGTTCTTGCAATAAACCGCGGAGAAAAGGAAGAATTTTTAAAGGTTTCGATAAGCGTTGAAAAGGGTATTATATTGAATTATCTTTGCTCCGAAATGATAACCGAGTTAAAGAGCCCTGCCGCAAAATATATCGAGGCGTCAGTTATTGATAGCTATGACCGTTTGATTGCACCGTCAATTGAGCGTGAGGTTAGAAATGAGCTTTTTGATACCGCAAGCGAAAGCGCAATTAAGCTTTTTGCCGATAATTTAAAGCATTTGCTTATGCAATCGCCGCTTAAAGGCAAGACGGTTCTTGGATTTGACCCGGGATTTATTAACGGATGTAAAACCGCAGTTGTTGATAAAACAGGTAAGGTTCTTGATACGGCGGTTGTTTATCCTACTACTAAATCAGAGTACAAAACCAAGGAAGCGACTAAGATTATCAAGGGAATGGTCGAAAAGTACAAGGTTGACGTTATCGCTATAGGAAACGGTACGGCATCTCGTGAAAGTGAGCAGTTCATTGCCGAAACACTTAAAAAAGTAAATTATGACTGCAAGTATATCATAATCAGTGAGGCGGGAGCTTCGGTTTATTCCGCATCTAAGCTTGCGGCAGAGGAATTTCCCGATTTTGACGTTATGCAGCGTTCTGCGGTTTCTATCGCACGAAGATTGCAGGACCCGCTTGCCGAGCTTGTTAAGATAGACCCCAAGTCTATCGGTGTCGGTCAGTATCAGCACGATATGAAGCCTGCTCGTCTTGACGGTGCTTTGCAGGGCGTTGTTGAGGATTGCGTAAATAGCGTAGGTGTTGACGTAAACACAGCTTCATATTCCTTGCTTTCATATATTGCGGGAATTAATACTACCGCCGCTAAGAACATAGTAAAATACCGCGAGGAAAATGGTGAATTTAAGTCGAGAAGCGCTATATTAAAGGTTCCGAGAATAGGAGCAAAGGCGTTTGAGCAGTGCGCGGGATTCTTGAGAGTTCCGAATGCTAAGGAAATTCTTGATAATACGGGTGTTCACCCCGAATCTTATGATGCGGCTCATAAGCTCCTTGCGCTTTTCGGATATTCCGAGGCAGACGTTGCGGCATCAAAGCTTGACGGAATTGAGGATAAAATACGCGAATACGGTACGGCAAAGGTATGCGAGGAATGCGGAGTCGGTGCGCCAACCCTCCACGATATCGTTAAGGAGCTTCAAAAGCCCGGACGTGATATAAGAGATTCCTTTGAGCCGGTTGAGCTTCGTCAGGATGTAATGAACATCGAGGACCTTAAGCCTGATATGGTTTTGACGGGTACGGTAAGAAACGTTATTGATTTCGGAGCATTCGTTGATATCGGAGTTCATCAAGATGGCTTGGTCCATATTTCCGAGCTTTCCGACCGCTTCGTAAAGCATCCCTCTGACGTTGTTTCTCTCGGAGATAAGGTAGAGGTTAGAGTCCTTTCGGTTGATGTAAAGAAAAAGAGAATAGCACTTTCAATGAAAAAAGCTAAATAATTTTTAATATATTAAAGCATTTTAAAAATTATTAAATTTTAATTATTTGCAAAAAACATCTATTTTGTTGAAAATGCACAAAACAATTCTGCAAATTTCGTAGTTTTACCATCTTCAAATTTCGGTTAAAATTTGGTATAATAATATAGGTAAAAAAATGACTATTGAATATTGGCTAAATAATATCTAAATAATATTGCAATAAAATTAGGAGGCTTAAAAGCTATGGCAAGTTTATCACTTAGACACATCTATAAGAAGTATCCGGGCGGAGTTACCGCAGTTTCGGACTTCAATCTTGAAGTAAAGGACAAGGAGTTTTTGGTACTCGTTGGTCCTTCGGGTTGTGGTAAGACCACCACTCTCCGTATGATCGCAGGTCTTGAGGAAATCACCGAGGGTGAGCTCTTTATCGGCGACAGACTCGTTAATGACGTAGCTCCTAAGGACAGAGAGATTGCGATGGTTTTCCAGAACTACGCTCTTTATCCTCATATGTCCGTATTTGAAAATATGTCCTTCGGACTTAAGCTTAATAAGGTTCCCAAGGAGAAAATCAAGCGCCTTGTTGAGGAAGCGGCAAGAATTCTTGATATTACCCACCTTCTCGACAGAAAGCCTAAGGCATTGTCCGGTGGTCAGAAGCAGCGTGTTGCTCTCGGTCGTGCAATCGTTCGTGAGCCTAAGGTGTTCTTGCTTGACGAGCCTCTTTCAAACCTCGATGCTAAGCTTCGTGCAGCCATGAGAACAGAGCTTACAAAGCTTCATAAGAGAGTTGGTACAACCTTCGTATACGTAACACACGACCAGGTAGAGGCTATGACAATGGCAACCCGTATCGTTGTTATGAAGGACGGTCTTATTCAGCAGGTTGATACTCCTCAAAGACTTTATGATTATCCTTGCAACATCTTCGTAGCAGGATTTATCGGAACTCCTCAGATGAACTTCATTAACGGTAAGCTCGTTAAGAAGGGTGAAGACGTTTACTTTGATTTCCAGAACGTATCGCTTAAGCTTCCCGAGGAAAAGGCTAAAGCAGAGGAGCTTAAGGATTATATCGGTCAGGAGGTTGTTGTTGGTCTTCGTCCTGAGGCAATTTCCGATGTTGCAGATGCAGTCGCAGCTAACCCTGAATACTCCTTCGACGTTAATGTTGACGTTACCGAGCTTATGGGAGCGGAGATTTATCTCTACCTCACAGTTGGTGACCCCGAGGATGAGCCTACATCTCTTATCGCGCGTGTATCTTCCCGTTCACAGTCAAGAGCAGGCGACAAGATTAAGGTTGCTGTTGATATGTCGAGATTCCATATCTTTGATAAGGATACAGAGGTTTGCATACTTCACTAATTTAGATTATATATTAAAAAACGAGGCATTTTTTGCCTCGTTTTTTGTAATCTTAATAATATAAAAAATAAAAAAACGGATAACCAAAGTCATCCGTTTTTTGGTGCCGGTGGTCGGGGTCGAACCGACACGGTATCGCTACCACTGGATTTTGAGTCCAGCACGTCTGCCAATTCC
This sequence comes from Eubacteriales bacterium, assembly GCA_045643945.1. Lineage (GTDB taxonomy): Bacteria > Bacillota > Clostridia > Oscillospirales > CAG-272 > HGM12713. The sequence continues at coordinate 67,663 of JAZRGA010000052.1, forward strand.
ATCACACCGGCATATCACGATAAATATTATACCAAACTTAGGATAAAAAGTCAATAGCTTTTTGCAAAATTATTTAAAAATAAATATAAAATAAACTTAAATTTTAAATTTTAAAAATATCTATTCCATTTATGCCTTGAATATGGTATAATAATATAAGATTTTGAAAAAAGGAGGGGATTTTATGAAAAGATTAATGTATCGAGCAATATCGCTGCTTTTATTATTTTCTGTTATGATTTCCGCCTTTTCTGTTTTGGTATTAGCAGGTGATTTTTCGGAGGCGATTGATGTTCAGGAGAATGAGCTTCTTTCCGAGAATATACTTTCATTTTCTTGTATATATGACCCAAATACAAAGAATGTCAACATAAACGGTACTATGAATCACGATGCGTTTGCATTACACGGAGATTCGACGCTTCTTATATATTCTATTCCCGCAGGTAAAAGTGAGAATGATGTTATATATGATAAAAGCTACTCTCCAATAGCCGAGTCGCCCGTTTCGATATCCTTTGCTTTTTCTTTTAAAATAGATTCCATAGTAGAAAGATATTGTCGATATGCTATATTTATTCGCTCGACCGACGGAAAATATATTTTAACCACAGAAGCGCAATACGCCGAAACCAATATAGCGTTTGAGGAAACAGTAGATAAAAGTGCGTTTAAGGGTCTTTCGGGAAATTATTCTTCAAGCATTTCAAGCCTTAATTCTCAGGTCACCGTAATTCCCGTATATTTGGATTTAATATTCGCAGATGATGCGAGCGGACATATTTATCAGGTTAATGATTACCAAATCTCATTTAACGAAAATTATATCGACGAGCTTGATTCGGAAATTCGTTCTTTAAGTATGTTTAATACAACCGTATATCTTCAGTTTCTTTTGCGTTCAGGAGGAATTATTCCGACACTTATGAATGACGGCGCGGAATATGCTTTACCGAACACCTTTGATGAACAGACGATAATGCATATTCACGCAGTTACTGATTTTCTAATATCGAGGTATTCAAGCAGAGAGAACGGTTACGTTAGCGGTATAGTTTTGGGAAAGGCGTGGAATAATCCGTCAAAATTTAACTCTTATAAAGATGTAAGCTTTGATAACTACGTTCTGATGTGCGGAAATTATGCGGCTATCGTATCTAATGCCGCAAGAGATATTAATCCAAAAACAAATATAATTTTATCATTTAGCGCAGACGGATTTTGCATCGAGAAGAATGAAAACGAAAATATCAATAATTATTTTTCCTCCCGAAAGCTTTTGTCCGCTCTTATGGAATATTTTGATGAGAGCAGTTATTCGGGAATAAAGTGTTCACTTTCACTTGAAGCATATGAAACACCGCTTGATATTACATCCGATGACATTAAAAACGGTATAGACACCGAAAAGAATTTGCCTAACGGTAAATTCTACATAGGAAGACAAAGCGAGATATCCGATTTTTTGGCGGAGCTTTCCACTAAATATAAAAGCGCAACAAAATATTATACCGTATTATGGATTCCTAAAAAGGAGCTTAAGGGTAATGCGCTTTGCGCGGCTTATGCATATGCGTATTATGAATTACTTACAGATAATAACGTACTTGGATTTAACGTTGAATTTTCTTCAAAGGCAGAAAATCTTGAAAATTTATCGGATCTTGCTTTTGTGCTAAAAAATATAGATTCAAGCAGTTCAAGTGAGGCAACCGAGGATTTGCTCGCTTTTTTTGGAAAGGATACTTGGCTTGAGGTGGTAAACGCAAAGGAATTGCCTAAGTCAACTCAGAAGAAGTATTATTATTCAAGTGTTTTGTCAAATCTTCCTAAAAAAATAAAAGGAGAATTTTGCTATTTTGATTTTTCTAAGGCTTTTTTGGCGGACGGTTGGATAAGGGGCGCAGGATGTGACGATATAAAAATTGATTATTTGTTAACTGGTGATAAGGCTCTAAAGGCAAATATGCGTGTTGGCGATGGCGATTTTTGCGACCTTATATATAAATATGAGTATTCCGAAAATATATCTTACACGCCGTATATCAAATTTAATATTGAAATCAACAGTGAGCGCGCATTTCCGCTCTATGAAATTAAATTTGTATTTAACAGTCAAAGCGCAACCTTTGAGAGCAGTACAGTGATAAAGGGAAATTCTCAAGCAGAGGTGATTTTGGATATGAGCAAGGCAAAGAGCTTTTCCTTACTCGATTCGGTTAAAATTTCCTTGCGCTCCTTGGATGGCTCTGTTGACAATGCATCATTATTTATTCGAGATATAACAGGATATAGTAAAAATTTCAGCAATCAAGAGCTTGGCGATTTTATCGAGAAAGAACGTGACAAGCAAAAATATCATAATCTCGATAGCGAGTATAGCGTTTGGTTTAAGATTGGATTTGTCGCATTAATCATATCGCTTTCCGCGGCTTTGGGCTTCTTATTTATTTTGTTTATCAGGAAGAACAGTCGAAGAAAAGAATAATTTATAAATTGTAAAAATGGAGGAATCGGATGTCTGATTTTGTACATCTTCATTTACACAGTGAATATAGCCTGCTTGACGGAGCGTGTAGAATAAAGGATATTCCGCTTCGAGCAAAGGAGTGCGGTCATAGTGCCGTTGCGCTTACCGACCACGGCTCTATGTATGGCGTTATTGCTTTTTATAATGAATGTAAAAAGCAAGGAATTAAGCCTATAATCGGATGTGAGGTATATGTAGCATCACGGAGTCGCTTTGAAAAAAACGAGGGCAGAGGAACTAAATATAACCACCTCGTTTTATTATGTAAAAATGAAATCGGGTATAAAAATCTTACCTATATGGTGTCTAAGGGATTTACTGAAGGGTTTTATTCTAAGCCGAGAGTTGATATCGAGCTTTTGAGAGGACATTCCGAGGGATTGATTGCGCTTTCGGGTTGCCTTGCGGGAAAGATACCATCGCTTTTGAGCATGGGCGATTACGAGTCGGCTAAAAATACTGCGTATGAGCTTTTAGAAATATTCGGTAAGGATAATTTTTATATCGAAATTCAGGACCACGGAATAAATGAGCAGCAGCAAATTCTTCCAAGCCTCGTAAGACTTTCCGAGGAGTGTGACATTCCTTTGGTTGCTACCAATGATTGCCATTACCTTCGCAGAAGTGATGCGGAGCTTCAAGCGGTGCTTATGTGTATTCAAACGAATAGCTCGATTCTTGACGGCAGACCGATAGGCTTTGAAACTGACGAGTTTTATTATAAAACCACTGAGGAAATGAAGATGCTTTTTGGAAGATATCACGGGGCTATCGAAAACACCGTAAAAATTGCCGAAAGATGCAATCTTGAGTTTTCGTTTGAGGGATATAAGCTTCCAAAATATCCAACACCGAACGGTTTAACCGCGGGAGAATATTTGCGAGAGCTTACCTATGATTCTCTGAAAAGCAGAGTTGAAGCGAAAACTCTGGTTTATGCCGACGATAAGTCGAAGTATATTGATAGAATCGAATATGAGCTTTCTGTAATCGAGTCTATGGGATATTCCGACTATTTTTTGATAGTTTGGGATTACGTTAATTTTGCTCATAAGAATAATATTCCCGTAGGACCGGGGCGAGGCTCGGGAGCGGGAAGCCTTGTAGCCTTTTTGATAGGTATTACCGATATAGACCCTATAAAATTCGACCTTCTTTTCGAGCGCTTTCTTAATCCTGAGAGAGTAAGTATGCCCGATATAGACGTTGATTTTTGCTATAATCGCAGGGACGAGGTTATACGGTATATGTATGAGAGGTACGGAGAGGACCATGTTTCGCAGATTATTGCATTTGGAACTCTTGGAGCTAAGGCGGCAATCCGTGACGTTGGACGTGTAACGGGTATGTCATATTCCGACGTTGACGTTGTAGCTAAGTTGATACCTAAAGACCCCTCGATAACCATTGAAGAAGCTTTAAAGCAAAAGGACCTTCAAGCCTTGTATCAGGAGTCCCGTGACGTAAGGCGACTCATAGATACCGCCAAAGCGCTTGAGGGAATGCCGAGAAATGTGACTATACACGCTGCGGGACTTGTTGTTAGTGATAAGCCTATAACGGAGTATCTTCCTTTAGCGACGAGTAACGGTAGCATAGTAACGCAGTTTGATATGGATACCGTGGCGATGCTTGGACTGTTAAAGTTCGATTTTTTGGCGTTGCGATATTTAACGATAATTGACGATGCTTGCAAATTTATTAAAGATACTAATCCCGATTTTGATATAGAAACGATTCCACTTGATGATAAGATAACATATGAACTTATTTCATCGGGAAATACACTTGGAATTTTCCAGCTCGAGTCAGGCGGAATGCGACAGATGCTCACAGAGCTTTCTCCTGATAGATTTGAGGACGTTATTGCCGCTATTGCGCTATATAGACCCGGTCCGATGGATTCAATTCCTAAATATATCGAGGCTCGTCATAATCCAAGTAAAATAACTTATGCGCACAGTCTTTTAGAGCCTATATTGCGCTCAACCTACGGCTGCATAGTTTATCAAGAGCAGGTAATGAGTATTTTCCGCGTAATAGCGGGTTACACATACGGACATGCCGACGTAGTAAGACGTGCAATATCCAAAAAGAAAGGTAACGTGCTTGAGGCGGAAAAGGATAATTTCTTAAACGGTGCCGTATCAAACGGAATTGAGCGCTCGATTGCCGAGAAGCTTTTTGACGATATTGCTTCATTTGCAAACTACGCCTTTAATAAGAGCCATGCGGCGGCGTATGCTCTTATTTCGTATCGTACCGCATACTTAAAGGCTCATTATACGTGTGAATATATGGCGGCACTTATAACGTCTGTTCTCGGTAATATGACTAAGCTTGCAGAATATATCAGTGAATGCGGCAAATATAACATTAAGGTACTTCCGCCCGATATTAATGAAAGTCGCTTGCTTTTTTATCCTCGAAAGAATAATATTATATTTGGCTTATTGGCGCTTAAGAATGTTGGTAGACAGTTCGTTGAGGGTATAATTACCGAGCGTGACGTTAACGGACGTTATGAAAGCTTTGAGGATTTTATTTCAAGAGCGTCCCAATATGATATTAATAAGCGAATGATAGAGGCTCTTATTAAGGTAGGAGCATTTGACAAGCTTGGTGTTTTCAGAAGTCAGCTTCTTGCGTCTTATGAATCGATAATTGACACCGAGCAGCAAAAGAGCCGTAATAATCTTTCGGGTCAGCTCGATATGTTCTCGGCATTACCGTCGGTATCTACCTTGAATTTACGGTTTAAATATCCAGATATCCCCGAAAGACCCGCAAAGGAAAAGCTTAAAATGGAAAAAGAAGTGGCGGGAATGTATTTTTCGGGAAATCTTTTGGATAGCTATTCCGAGCATATTTCAAAGCTTTCTCCTATGAGAATTAGCGATATTATCGGAAACGAAGAAATCAACGACCGTCAATATGTAAAGGTTGCGGGAATGATAACCTCAATAACCTTTAAAACAACAAAGAGAAACGATAGAATGGCATTTATTACTCTTGAGGATAAATACGGAGAAATAGAATGTATTTTCTTTGCAAATCAACTCGAGCGCCATGCCGATATGGTTTCGGAGGATAATGCGATTTGCGTAGAGGGAAATATTTCCTTGCGTGAGGACGAGGATTCCAAGCTTATCGTTAATAAGGTAACGCTCTTGATTGAGAACGGAGCGCAAAACATTTCCGCAGGAAATATAATAAAAATAAAAAAAGAGCTTCCTAAAAGCTTTTCGAAAATATATCTTAGATTTCCCGATTTGATTTGTGACGAGGTTTCGGATGTAAAGAGGCTTATATCCGAGAATAGAGGCTCTTCAAGCGTAATTTTCTATGATACAAGTAAAAAGGCATATCAATCTTATGATGGAGCGATGGATTTAAATATCGACACCTATAACCGATTGATAGATATTCTCGGTGAGGAGAACGTCGTTCCAAAATAATTCTTTTAATATCCTATGCTTTGGCGTAGGATATTTTTTTCTTTTTTGTAAATACTATTAAAAAATGAGGTAGGCTTATGAAAAAGAGAATTTTAAACGCGATACTTATAATATTTATTATAATCATTATTGCCGCACTTGTTGCAGGACTTGCACTTGCGGTTTATGTGATAAGAAATACCGAGAGGGAAATAGACAGTGCGATTTTCGAGGCGATAAGCACAAGCAGTGCATCGAATATATATTATTATCAAAGCGAGGCGGATAGAATAAGTGATAATGCCACACAGCTTGAGGGCGAGGATATTTATGGCGGATTTAGAAATATTCCCGTAGAATATGAAAATATTCCTAAAAAGCTTGTAGATGCCTTTGTTTGTATTGAGGATAAGCGTTTTTTCGAGCATAGCGGAGTAGATTGGAAAAGAACGATTGGCGCTACCGCTAATTATTTTTTAAAATTTAGAAATGAATTCGGTGGCTCAACAATAACGCAACAATTAATAAAAAACGTTACGGGCGAGGATTCTTATTCATTAAAAAGAAAGATACAAGAGATATTTTGGGCGCTTGATCTTGAATCGAAAATGAGCAAGGAGGAGATACTTGCCTCATATCTTAATATAATAAATCTTTCAAACGGATGCTATGGTGTTGGAGCGGCGGCAAAATATTATTTTTCAAAGGATTTATCCGAGCTTACTCTTGCCGAAACGGTTGCGATAGCCGCAATAACGAATAATCCGTCGTACTATGATCTTAAAAATAATCCTCAAAATAATAAAAAAAGGCGCAATATCATTCTCGGTGAAATGCTATCGCAAGGCTTTATAAGCGAGGCGGAATATGACGAGGCATATAATAGCTCTGTTATTTTAAATCTGCAAAGCGATAACAAGGGAATCAATATGTGGTATGTCGATATGGTTCTTGAGGATGTTATCGACGGTTTGGTCGAGCAAAAGGGGTATAGCAGAGAGCTTGCAAGTAATCTGATATATACGGGCGGACTCAAAATTTATACCGCTATGGATATTGAAATTCAAAGATTGCTCGAGGAATATTATGCGAATGTAAAAAATTTTCATCAAACGGGCGATGGTGAGGAGCCGCAATCGGCTATGATAATAATAGACCCGTATAACGGCGCTATTTTGGGAGTGGCGGGGGCAATCGGAGCTAAGATGGGAAACCGATTGCAGAATTATGCCACCGATGCTCAAAGACCGGCAGGCTCTGTAATAAAGCCTATATCTGTTTATGCGCCTGCGCTTGAAAAAAATAAAATTACTTGGGCAACGGTTTATGATGATACTCCTGTGAATTTTTCAAATGCTCAAGAGCCAAGTCAAGCAAATGCGTGGCCTAAAAACGTAACGAGAGATTACAGAGGACTAACCAATATAAATTATGCGATAGAGCATTCCGTAAATACCGTCAGTGTAAAGGTATTGAATGATATAGGGCTTGATGCTTCGTTCGATTTTTTGAAAAATAAATTGCATATCGAAAGCTTAATTGAAAGTAGGACGCTTGAAAATGGAATGACTATAAGCGATAAGGATTATGCCGCACTTGGGCTTGGACAGTTTAATTATGGTGTTACCTTGCTTGAAATGACAGCGGCATATTCGATATTTGTTAATAACGGGATATATTCAAAGCCCCGAAGCTTTTATAAGGTGACAGATGTTAACGGAAATATTATTCTTGATAATGAGTATCACGGTGAAGCGGTTATAAGTGCGGAAAATTCTATTATAATGACAAGGATGCTACAAAATGTGTTAGCAAACGGTACTGCAAAAAGCATTACTCTCCAAAAAAAGCTTGAATGTGCAGGTAAAACAGGAACAACGCAGGATAATTGCGATAGATGGTATATAGGTTATACCCCTTATTACGTCGGAGGTGTTTGGTACGGATATGAATATCCCAAGCCGCTTAGCGCATCAACTAATAAGGTGTGTATTGAAGCATGGGATAGGATAATGACAAGGCTTCATCAAAAATATTTAGATAGCGGAGATATTAAAAAATTTAATACCTCCGAGAATATAATTACTGCGGAGTATTGCAAGGATTCGGGCTTGCTTGCATGCGAGGCGTGTGCGAAGGACCCGAGAGGAGAACGTACCGAGATTGGGTATTTTGTAAAGGGAACAGAGCCAAGGCAAAGATGCAAGACCCATATTTTGGTAAGATACGATTCTTCTGAGGAATGTATAGCAAGTAACGAATGTAATAACGATGATATCATTTTAGTCGGGATGATAAGAGTAAAAAGAAGCTTTCCCACTCAATTATATATTACCGATGCGCAATACGTTTGGAGAGATATCGGTAAAGATGTGCTTCCCGAAACGGCAAGCGGTCTACCGTTTTTTAACAACCTTTTATCGGATAATGAATATTCGGGAATCAGTAACGTAGAAAAGCAATTTAATTCTTATTGTCGAAAGCATTTTAATTATCAAAAGTGGAAGGAGAGGGAATAGCAAAAGGGGAGGATTTTTTGAATCTTCCCCTTTAAATATTTTACCGTATCAGACCTCAGGAAACTGACTATTATAAAGCTTATAATAAAAGCCTTTTTTCTCAAGAAGCTCGGTATGTGAGCCTTGCTCAACGATATTTCCTGCATTCATAACGAGAATAACATCGCAATCTTTTATAGTTGAAAGTCTATGGGCAACTATAAATGCCGTTTTGCCTTGCATAGCGGTTTTAAACGCCTTTTGTATGCGTATCTCGGTTCGAGTATCAATTGAGGACGTAGCCTCGTCTAAAATAAGAATTTCCGGCTCACAGAGCATAATTCTTGCGATGCAAAGCAGCTGTCGCTGTCCTTGCGAAAGCGAGGTTGCTCCGTCACCGATTACAGTGTTGTAGCCATCGGGTAAGCGCTTGATAAAGCTATGCGCGTGAGCCGCCTTTGCGGCGGAAATAATTTCCTCGTCGGTTGCATCGGGCTTACCGTAGGAGATATTTTCTTTAATAGTTCCGTCGGAAAGCCAGGTTTCTTGAAGGACCATTCCGTATTTTTTGCGAAGCTCGCCTCGGTCGATATTACGAATATCCTTTCCTCCAAGCTTTATAGATCCTTCCTTTACGTCATAAAATCTCATAAGAAGATTTATAAGCGTAGTCTTGCCGCAGCCCGTAGGACCGACGATTGCAATATGCTTTCCCGATTCGGCTTTAAAGCTGAAATTGCTTATAAGCGGCTTTTCGGGAACGTAGGAGAATGACACGTTGCAAAATTCAATTTCGGAATTATTTATAACATCACCGTTATCCGTTACTGCAATTTCGGAGGGTGATTCGATAAGGTCGAATACTCGCTCTGCGCTCGCAAGAGCATTTTGAAGCTCGGTAACTACTCCCGATATCTCATTGAAGGGCTTGGTGTATTGCGTAGCGTATGATAAAAAGCTTGAAAGCATACCGACCTTTAAAACTGCGCCACCAAAATTTGCGCATATCATAGCGCCTGCAAATGCAACGAATGCGTATACTGTTGCATTTACGAATCTTGTTGACGGGTTTGTAAGAGATGAAAAGAATATAGCCTTGAGCGATGTTTTTTCAAGTCTGTTATTGATTTCGTCAAAACGCTCGGAGGCTTTATTTTCATAGCCGAACGCAACTACGGTTTTATGCTCACCTATCATTTCATCAATAAGCGCGGTTTGTTCGCTCCTGATTTCCGATTGCTTTTTAAATAGATTAAAGGTTCTCTTTGCGATAAATGATGCCACAAAAAGCGAGAGAGGAGTTATAACTATAACTATGAACGTCACGGGAACGCTTATCATAAACATAAAGACAATCGTTCCAAGAATAGTCATTATGCCGTTAAAAAATTGCGAAAATCCCATTAGGAGTCCGTCGGAAAATTGATCGGAATCAGCTATAAGGCGATTAACGATATCTCCTGAGCGATGTGAATCGACGAATGAAACGGGAAAGCTTTGAATTTTTACAAACGCCTCGTGACGAACGTTTCGTACAATTCCGTACACCATTCGGTTGTTGATTACGTTTATTATCCATTGGAATATTGCGGTAAATCCTATACATATTGCAACTTGGATAAGTAGCTTACCGATTTGAACGCTATCTACAAGTCCCTCTCCTGCGGCAAGGTCGATTGCTTGTCCTATGAGTATAGGAACGTAAAGCGTAAGAATAACCACCGCAAGCGTAAGAATGATTGAGAGTATAAACAGTGAGATATATCCCTTAAGATATTTGAGTACCTTAATGAAAACAGAGGCGTTATTTTTTAGTGAGGTGGATTTCTTTTTCATTATTTCTCACCTCCGTCGGAAAATTGTGTATTATATATTTCCTTGTAAATATCACAAGATATAAGCAGGTCATTATGCTTTCCAATGCCGACGGGAGCGCCGTCATCAAGTACGATTATTGTATCTGCGTGCATAATTGAAGATGCTCGCTGAGAAATTATGAATACTGTGGGGGAATAATCAAGAGAGGCGATGTTTTTTCTGAGAGCCGCCTCGGTTGCGTAGTCGAGCGCAGATGATGAGTCATCTAAAATAAGAATTTTAGGCTTTCTCGTAAGCGCTCGGGCAATTGTTAAGCGTTGGCGTTGACCGCCTGAAAAATTAGTACCGTTTTGAAGCACAGCTTCGTCAAGCTTATCGGGCTTTTCGGATACGAAATCCTTTGCCATAGCAAGCTCGAGAGCTGACCAAAGAGCATCATCACTTGCATTAGGGTCGCCAAACAATAGGTTGGAGCGGATAGTTCCCGCAAATAGCGTAGCCTTCTGCGGTACGATGCCGAAAATTTCTTTTCTATCGCTTTCTGTTAGAAGGGATGCGTTTTTACCGTAAACAAAAGCATTTCCGTCTGTGGCGTGATAAAAACCCGCTATAAGATTTGCAAGAGTGGTTTTTCCCGAGCCCGTTCCGCCGATGATTCCGACGGTTTCTCCTTCTTTTACCGAAAATGAAATATTTTCGATTACGTTGTCCTCGGATTCGCTTGAATACTTGAAGCTTACGTTTTCAAATTTTACCGCATAATCTTCGGAATCACGGCTTTTTCTAACCTTAAATTCAACGTCGCTCGGCGCTTCAAGCACATCCGAAATTCTCTCTGCGCTTGCCGCCGCTTTATTTAACGTAATTATAAGACTTGCAAGCTTAATAAGCTCAACGAGGATTTGCGACATATAATTATAAAGCGCAATAAGCTCACCCTGTGTTATATTACCAGAATTTACTTGCAAAGCACCGTTTTTTATTAGCAAAATGATTGCAAAATTTATAACGGCATATGTGAGCGGATTCATAAGCGCAGAAATGCGTCCCGCAAAGCGCTGTATTTTTGTGAGAGCATCTATTTTTTCATCGAAATCATCTATTTCGTCCTGCTCCTTGTTAAAAGCGCGAACTACTCGAGTGCCGTTGTAATTTCCGCGGACCTTTGAAACCACGCTATCTAAGCGCTTTTGCGTTTTTTTATGTATTGCGATACTAACAAGCATTATACCAAAAACGATTATTGCTAAGATTATGATAACTCCAATAAATATAAGTCCGAGCCTTACGTCGATTATAAGCGCGCAAATCATTGCTCCGAATACAATGAACGGAGAACGCAAAAAAAGGCGCAGAAACATATTTACACCGGTTTGTACCGAATTTATGTCACTTGTCATTTTTGTAATGAGCGTCGATACTCCGAGCTTATCGGTAGCGCCGTATGAAAAGCTCTGAATTTTTTTAAACAGAGCGGAGCGCACCTTTGCCGCAAAGCCTACTGCCGCTTTAGCCGCAAAAAATTGAGCGCATACCGCACTGATAAGACCTACGACGGCAAGAACAAGCATAACGCCGCACATTTGCCATATTTTTGACGTATTTCCACCGTTTACACCCTTGTCGATAATAACGGTAACGGCAACGGGGACTAAAAGCTCGAAAATCGCCTCAAGCATTTTAAAGGTTGGCGCAAGTATCGATTCCTTTCGATATCCTCGCAAAAAATGTAATAGTTTTTTCAAAATATGCCTCTCATAGTTTAATAGTAGTGATATTATATCATATTTTTTTCTTAAATTCAATCGAAAAACGTAAAAATAGCACCATTGTGCAGTCTTTTATGGGTAATTACGGGTAAAAGGTTGACAAAATTGAAAAAAAGTGATAATATATCTTTAATAATAGTAATGTTATAAGTATTTTATTTAATCTTTAAGCTTTAGGACGGTAAAAAAATGAACATTTGGCACGATATTTCACCTGAGAGAATAACCGCGAAAAAATTTGAAGCATTTATTGAAATTCCAAAAGGGAGCAAGGTAAAATATGAGCATGATAAAGAAACAGGTCTTTTGCGACTCGACCGAGTTCTTTATACCTCAACCGTTTACCCCGCAAATTACGGTTTTATTCCTCGCACCTATGCAGATGATAAGGACCCTCTCGATGTTCTTGTTTTGTGCGGTGAAACTATATCCTCCGCTACCCTCGTTACCTGCTATCCTATCGGTGTTATTACTATGATAGACGATGATATGCTTGATGAAAAAATAATTGCAGTACCGATTCAAGACCCTACTTATAAGGATTATTATGATATCCAAGAGCTACCTAAGCATATTTTTGATGAAATGATGCACTTTTTTGAGGTATATAAAACCCTCGAGCATAAAAAGACTACTGTTAAGGATATTTTACACCGCGACGAGGCGATGGATATAATCAATAAGTGTCTTACTCAATATGAAAAGGTGTTTGCTAAGGAATTAAAGAAAAAGCACAGATAATAATTTAATGATTTTAATAATCGAATTTTTAAGGAAGAACGGAGAAATCCGTTTTTTCTTTTTTAATTTTATAAAAGGATTGCGATTGCATATTTTTTGTGGTATAATAATATACGGAAAAAGTTGTTGAAATGAAAGGATAAGGCGCATGGATAAATTTGAGCTTGTTGCTCCTCATAAGCCGACTGGGGATCAACCCGAGGCAATTGAAAAGCTTGTTAACGGAATAAAGAGCGGTATGGCTACGCAAACCCTGCTTGGCGTTACCGGCTCGGGTAAGACCTTTACAATGGCAAATATTATTGCGCAGGTTAATAAGCCTACTCTTGTTCTGGCACATAATAAAACTCTTGCAGGGCAGCTTTGCTCGGAGTTTCGTTCTTTTTTTCCAAACAATGCGGTAGAATATTTCGTTTCGTATTACGATTACTATCAGCCGGAGGCATACATTCCGGGTAAGGATGTATATATCGAAAAGGATGCGATGGTAAACGATGAAATAGATATGCTTCGACATAGTGCTACCTCTGCGCTTTTTGAAAGACGTGATGTTATTATCGTCGCAAGTGTTTCCTGTATTTATTCGCTCGGTGACCCCGAGGAGTATAAAAATCTTGTTCTTGCAGTTCGTAGCGGAATGGAAATGAGCCGTGATAAATTTATCAAAAAACTTATATCGATAAGCTATAACAGAAATGATTTAAGCCTCGAGCGTGATAATTTTAGAGTTCAAGGGGACACCGTAGACCTCGTTACCGCAAATATGCGTGATAAGGCACTTAGAGTTGAGTTTTTTGGTGATGAGATAGATAGAATATCCGAAATAAACATAGTCACGGGAGAGGTATTACGTTATTTAAATTATGCTCCGATATATCCTGCAACGCACTATGCGGTGTCCGATGATAAAAAGGAGAAGGCGCTTAAGGAGATTGCGCTTGAAATGCAAGAGCGAAAAGAATATTTTGAAGGTCAGCATAAGCTTATAGAGGCTCAAAGAATCGAGGAGCGTGTTAAATACGATATCGAAATGCTTCGCGAGGTTGGCTTTTGCTCGGGCGTTGAAAATTATTCAAGAGTTCTTTCGGGCCGTCCAAAAGGGTCAACACCTTATACGCTACTCGATTATTTTCCCGATGATTTTCTCTTATTCGTCGATGAGTCGCACGTCACACTTCCGCAGGTTAGAGGAATGAGCGGAGGAGATACCGCAAGAAAGAAAAATCTCGTGGATTTCGGCTTCAGACTTCCATCGGCATACGATAATAGACCATTGTACTTTGAGGAATTTGAGTCTAAGCTAAATCAAACGGTATTTGTAAGCGCAACACCGGGAGATTTTGAGCTTGAAAAATCTGAAAATGTTGTAGAGCAGATAATTCGACCTACGGGACTTGTAGACCCCGAGGTTGAGGTTAGACCTATTGAGGGACAGATAGATGATTTGATGGGTGAAATTCGTCTTCGAGCCGCGAAGAATGAGAGAGTTCTCGTTACAACGCTTACAAGAAAAATGGCAGAGGATTTGACCGAATATCTTGAAAATAACGGTATAAAGGTAAAATATATTCATTTCAATATAGATACCATCGAACGAATGGAGATAGTACGCGATTTAAGACTTGGAACGTTTGATGTTTTGGTTGGAATTAACCTGCTCCGAGAGGGACTTGATATCCCCGAGGTATCTCTCGTCGCTATTCTTGACGCCGATAAGGAAGGATTTTTAAGAGCGGAGCGAAGTCTTATCCAGACTATAGGTAGAGCGGCAAGAAACGCAAACGGACACGTTATAATGTATGCCGACCATATAACGGGCTCTATGGAGAGAGCGATAAGTGAAACAAATCGTCGTCGCGCTATTCAACAGGAATATAATGAACGAAACGGAATTATTCCTAAGACCATCATTAAGGAAATTCGTGATGTAATAGAAATCGGTGCTAAGGAAAAGAAGGCGCTTTCAAGCGGCGGTGAAAAGCGAATGTCGCGAACCGAAAGGGAAAAGCTTATAGAGCAGCTTTCCGCTGAAATGAAGGCGGCTGCGGCAAAGCTTGAATTTGAGCAGGCGGCATATATCAGAGATCGAATTAAAGAGCTCAGAAATCAAAAACAAAGAGGATTTTAATGGCAAATTCAATTATTATTAAGGGTGCGAGAGTCCATAATTTAAAGAATATAGACCTCGAAATTCCGAGAGATAAGCTCGTCATTTTAACGGGACTTTCGGGCTCGGGTAAGTCTTCTCTCGCTTTTGATACAATATATGCGGAGGGACATAGAAGATTTGTTGAATCTCTGTCCTCTTACGCAAGAATGTTTTTAGGACAAATGGATAAACCCGACGTAGATCTTATAGAGGGGCTTTCTCCCGCCATTTCGATAGACCAAAAGACAACGTCGAAAAATCCAAGATCTACCGTTGGAACTGTAACCGAGATATATGATTATCTTCGTTTGCTTTACGCAAGAATAGGCATTCCTCACTGTCCTATTTGCGGAAAGGAAATAAAGCGCCAAACTGTTGATTCAATTATTGAAAAAATAACCGAATTAAAGGAGGGAGAGCGATTTTTAGTCCTCGCTCCCGTGGTGCGCGCTCAAAAGGGTATGCACGAAAAGGTCTTGGCGAGCGCAAAGAAAAGCGGATATGTAAGAGCAAGAATTGACGGTAGCGTTTATGAGCTTACTGAGGATATTTCTCTTGACAAAAATAAAAAGCATACTATTGAGATAATAGTTGACAGACTTGTAATGAAGGACGGTATTCGTTCCCGACTTGCCGACTCTGTTGAAAACGCTCTTAAGCTTGCCGACGGTCATCTTATAATAAGTACAGTTCCAAGAGGCGAAGAAAAGGGAGAGGAGCTTGAATTTTCCCAAAGCTATGCTTGTGAGAAGCATAATATTTCATTTGGAGAGCTTGAACCGAGAATGTTCTCATTTAATAATCCTCAAGGTGCTTGCCCACACTGTGATGGAATAGGAGATATGCGCAGACTTTCGGTTGAAAGATTGATTCCAAATAAAAAGCTTAGTCTTAGCGAGGGCGCAATTGCGGTTAATGGCTTTAAATCTCTCGAGGAGGAAAGCTGGAACGGACCTCTTTTCAGAGCGGTTGGCGAGCGTTTTGGCTTTGATATGCATACGCCGATAGAAAAATTCTCCCCCGAAAGCTATAATATTTTGATGTATGGCTCGGGTACTGAATTATATGAAATTAAAAGATATTTCGGTAATGAGGAAAAATACCAAAGAACTACGTTCGATGGGCTTGTTCCGATGATAGAGAGAAGACTCGGTCAGCAGGGCGCTAACGATTATTACGAGCAATTTATAGAGGATGCTCCGTGTCCCGCATGTCAAGGAAAAAGACTTTCCAAAAACTATCTTGCGGTAACAGTTGGAGGTAAAAATATTGATGATTTTTGTCAGCTTTCGGTTACTAAAGCGCTTGAGTTTATTGATAGCTTGACATTTAGCGAAAGCGAAAAAACTATTTCAAAGGAAATCATTAAGGAAATCAAGGCTCGACTCGGCTTTTTACAAAGCGTAGGTCTTGAATATCTTACACTTGCTCGGAAAGCGGGCACTCTCTCGGGAGGTGAGGCGCAGAGAATACGTCTTGCAACTCAAATAGGCTCTGCGCTTGTTGGAGTTCTTTATATATTGGATGAGCCGAGCATAGGACTCCACCAAAGAGATAATTCAAAGCTTATAGCCACACTTAAAAAGCTTCGTGATCTCGGTAATACAGTTATAGTTGTAGAGCACGACGAGGAAACTATGATGGAGTCGGACTTTCTTGTTGATATCGGACCCGGGGCGGGCATACACGGTGGAGAAATAATATCATTCGGAACGCCTACAGAGGTTATGAATGACCCGAAATCCATTACGGGAGCTTATCTTTCTCGCCGTAAAATGATTAAAATTCCCGAGAAAAGAAGAAAAGGCAACGGAGCGTATCTAACCGTTGCGGGCGCGAGAGAGCATAATTTAAAAAATATTACCGTTGATATACCTCTTGGTTGCTTTGTGTGCGTAACGGGTGTTTCGGGCTCAGGTAAATCCTCGTTGGTTAACGGAATAATAGCTCCCGTGCTTGAGCGTGAGCTTAACGGTGCTATTCGCTCGGCGGGAAAATATAACGAGATAAGCGGTATAGAAAATCTTGATAAGATAATTACTATCGACCAAAGCCCAATAGGACGAACACCGCGCTCCAATGCGGCAACCTATACAAGTCTTTTCACTGATATACGCGAGCTTTTTGCCACAACCGCAGATGCTAAGGCAAGAGGGTATAAGTCAGGACGCTTTTCCTTTAATATAAAGGGTGGAAGATGTGAGGCTTGTGAGGGTGACGGAGTAAAGCGAATAGAAATGCATTTTCTTCCCGACGTTTATGTAACCTGCGACGTTTGTCACGGCAAGCGTTATAATTTTGATACTCTCGAGGTTAAGTATAAGGGTAAAAACATCAACGACGTTCTTGAAATGTCTGTTGAGGAGGCTTTGTATTTTTTTGACGGAATACCGAAGATCAAGTCAAAGCTCCAAACTCTTTTTGACGTGGGACTCGGATATATTCGTCTTGGACAATCATCAACCACGCTTTCCGGCGGTGAGGCTCAACGTGTAAAATTGGCGGCAGAGCTTTCAAAGCGTTCCACAGGAAAAACACTTTATGTGCTTGACGAGCCGACAACGGGTCTACACTCCGAGGATATTTCAAAGCTTATAGAGGTGCTTCAAAGATTGTGTAATGCGGGAAATACCTTGCTTATTATCGAGCATAATCTTGACGTTATAAAGACTGCCGATTATATAATCGATCTCGGTCCTGAGGGCGGAGATCAAGGAGGTACGGTAATCGCAAAGGGAACTCCCGAGGAGGTTGCGCAAATAGAGGGCTCTTATACGGGAATATATCTTAAAAAAATGCTTAAATAAAATAACTAAAAAGAAAAGGGGCAAACACATTTTTCGTGTCTGCTCCTTTTGCATTAATCCTGTGCGTCCTCTGCCTTAACGTCAACGTTTCTAACGGCAGATCTGAGAATTCTTATTTTAGTACGATCGTGGCTTGTTTCGATTGTAACCGTTTCTTCCTTGATACTAACAACCTTGCCGATTATTCCGCCGATGGTGGTGATTTCATCGCCAACCTTAAGGTTGTTTCTCATATCATTTTGCTCTTTTTCCTGCTTCTTCTGAGGTCTTATCATAAAGAAGTAGAGCGCAACGAACATCACGACGATCAAAATTATCGAAAAAATACTTTCTCCCATTTTTAAATTAATCTCCTTATTTTTTATTTCTCATATATATTACCATATTTCGGACTTAATTTCAAGTCTAAATTTAAAATTTATAATTTATTCAAACTTTTTATAAAATCTGTATATGTCATTTAATACGAAATAATGGAAAAATAAGCAAAAGGTGTTGAATTAAAGCTATAAATGTGTTATAATAATTCTATATAACTATTTACAAATATTCGGAGTACCATATGGATAAAAAATATATTGAATGTGGAAAAATAATCAATACACACGGTTGCAAGGGTGGCTTAAAGGTTGAGCCTTGGTGTAATTTCCCCGAGGATTTTATTGCTCTTAAAAAAATATACGTTAAGAACAAAAATGATTTTTTGCAATATACCGCAGCTAAGGCATCGGTTTTTAAACAGTTTGTTATTTTAGAGCTTAAAGAAATCGATGATATGGATAAGGCTATTGCGTTAAAAAATGTTACCCTTTATGCCGACAGAGAGGATTTTACGCTCGAGGACGGTGAATACTTTATTACCGATATTATAGGTCTTGATGTTATCGACAGTGATAACGGCAAGGTTTACGGAAAGGTAAAGGAGATTATTAACCGTGGAGCGTCCGATATTTACGTTGTAGATACGCCAAACGGAGAAAGAATGATTCCCGCAGTGGATGAGTTCATAGTTAACGTGGATATTCAAAAGGGCGTCACTGTGAAAACCATTGAAGGATTGCTTGACTAACATAATTAATTTAAATAATTAAATTGGAGAAGTAAAAATGGTTTTTGATATTATGACGCTTTTTCCCGAGCTTGTATCTAATGTTTTGGGGGAGAGTGTGATTGGTAGAGCGCAAAAAAGCGGTGCGCTTGAAATTAATTGCCACAATATCCGTGATTTTTCAAAGGATAAGCACCGTCGGGTAGACGATACTCCTTACGGTGGTGGTAAGGGAATGCTTATGATGGCGCCGCCTATATATGATTGCTATGAGCATATTACGTCGACGCATAGCGCTGATATTAAGAGAAAAGTAATATATATGTCACCGCGCGGCGCGGTCTTCAATCAAAAAAAGGCGGAGGAGCTTTCGAAATACGATAATCTTGTGATAATTTGCGGACATTATGAGGGGATAGACCAAAGAATTATTGATGAAATCGTTGATGAGGAAATTTCGATTGGTGATTTTGTGTTAACGGGTGGGGAAATTCCCGCTTGCATTTTGGTTGATGCGGTTGCACGGCTTGTAGACGGAGTTCTTTCCGACCCAGAGTGCTATGAAAAAGAAAGTATTTCGAGCGGAATGCTTGAATATCCGCAATACACACGCCCGTATGAATTTCACGGAGTGTGCGTTCCCGATGTATTAATTTCGGGAAATCACGGAAAAATCGATGCTTGGCGTAACGAAATGGCGCTTAAGGCTACTAAAGAAAAACGCCCTGATCTTTTGGAAAAGCGTGATTGATTAAAAATATACTAATTAAAAATTGAGATAGGAGGAGCAAGCGATGACTGGAAATAGTAATACCGGCAGAGCGTCGGGTAAAAAAGAAAAAAATAGTCGACTTGGCGGAATTGCGGGCGTCAGTTTATTGATTGCTCTTTTTGACCGTCTTGGCGTATTGATATACGATACCTTTATTAAGGGCTTTTTCGGTTGGATACTCACATCCTATACCTCGTTGAATAATAGCCTATCTAATAGCTTTTTTGGTCGAAATGTTTTAGGTAATTCAAGGCTTAAAAGGTTTGTAAGAAGGGTTCAAAGATTTTTTGCACGAAGCCTTGAATCCTGCGTTACCTTGTCTTTAACGTCCTCGGCAATAGAAAAGCTATGCTCGTTTCCGTTGCAATATTACGGTAACTTTGGTTTGTTCTTTGGAATTTATTCCATAGTTGCTTATTATGTAAAGCAGTTTGTTCCTTGGCTTGAGTCATCACCGAGCACACATCTTTGGGTAGGTATAATCGTTGCCGTTGCTTCGATACCGCTGATTTTTTCAAGAATAAATCTTGCAAGCTCGGTAAGAAACAGTGTTTTAGGCAGAGGAGTTTTTAAAGGTGTATTCGGGTTTGCCGATGAGCTTTTTGATAATAAAAAAAGCACATTCCGAGGCAAGGGAAACCTAATGCTTTTCCTCGGCTTCTTGGCGGGAATAGCGACTTTATTTATACATCCCGCACATATAATGATAGCGATATTTACCATTGTGCTTATTACCTTGATTGCATGCTCACCCGAGATTGGTGTGATATTGACCATAGCGGTTTTACCGTTTTTGTCGCTTACAAGCACTCCGACGATATGGGTCGCAATAATGGTTTTGGTTACGGCATTTTTCTACTTTATAAAGATAGTTCGCGGAAAAAGAGCATTTAAGCTTGAAATTTTAGATCTTGCAATTCTTTTCTTCGGCATTTTGATATTGATTTCGTCAATATTCAGCGCAGGAGGAAATAGCTCTGTTTATTCTGCGATTATGAGTGTTGTTCTTTTGTTGGGCTATTTTCTGTTGGTGAATTTAATGAATACCGAAAGGTGGATAAAGCGTTGTATTTTTACGCTTATAACCTCATCCGTTGTAGTTGCCATAATAGGTATATTTGAATTTATTTTCGGTGGCGAAAGTGGAAGATGGCTTGATCAAAGCTTTTACGGAATTATTAAGACCCGCGTTGTTTCGCTTTTTGGAAACCCTAATATACTTTCGGTATTTTTGGTAATGACGTTCCCATTTGTTCTGGCGTTAGCACTTAGAGCAAAGGAAAAAAACGAAAGATTTTTAATAAGAACGGTTATTATTTTATTTATTGCTTGTATAGTATTTACCTGGTCGAGAGCTGCTTGGATAGCCGTAATCGTCGGAGCATTACTTTTTGCAATTCTTTATACCAAAAAATCATTCAGATTTTTCGGAGTTCTATTAATTACGTTCCCAGTGATCCCGATATTGCTGCCATCGAGCGTGCTTGAAAGATTTTTAAGTATTTCAAACTTTGCGGATAGCTCTATTGCTTATCGGATTTACACATGGAAAGGCACGTTGGGCGCTATTAAGGACCATTTGTTATTTGGTATCGGGTACGGAGAATCATCATTTCAGGCGGTATATCCCGCTTACGCTTATTCGGGAATAGAGTCTACACCTCATTCGCATAGCCTTATATTGCAGATTCTTTTGTGTATGGGATTAGTTGGATTTGCGGTTTTCTGTGTTGCTATATTCTTGAATTTCCAGAAAAGCCTTGAATATATCAAAAAAGAAAAAGGCTCTGCATCAACCGTTTACGTTATAGCCGCAGTTGCTTCAATAGCTTCTGCGTTAATTATGGGCGTATTTGACTATATATGGTATAATCCAAGAATGTTCTATCTTTTCTGGACAATCGTTGCAATAGGAACTGCATTTGTTCGAGTAGGCGATTCTGAACGCTTAAGACTTGAAAGCTATCAACACGATGAAGCTTTGTAAAAAGGAGGAAAAAGAATGAATAGTAATATCACTAATAATTCCGCTTTAAAGAAGAAAAAGATTAAACGTAAATTTAATATAATCGACTTTTTGGTTCTTATAATAATCATTGCCGTTGTTGGCGGCGCTATATATGCGGTATTTTCTTGGTCAAATATAAAAAGCTTATGGTCAACGAGTACGGTAGAGCTTCAATATACCGTAGAGCTAAGAGGTGTCGACAAGGAATTTATTAGCAAAATTAAAGCAGGAGATACCGTTACCGATGCGGTTTCCAAGAATCAACTTGGAATTGTAGAAAGAGTAGACAGTATCGAAAAATACACTGTTCTTGATTATACTAAAAATGAAATCCAAAACGATGACGGAAAATCCTCGGCGGCAAGCTATAGCGGAGTTTTGTCGGAATATCCCGATAAATATAATATTACGGTTTATATATCCTCCTCGGCGGAGTACGAGAAGGGCGTAGGATATACCGTTAACGGAAGACGTGTTGCCGTTGGAGAGATTATAGAAATGAGATTTCCCGAATTTTCTTCCGTCGCATATTGTGTAGCGGGTAATTTTAATTAAACGGAGCGAAATGTTATGAAAAAAGTAAGAAATGAAGATAAGAAAAATAAAAAAAGCTCCGAGGCAAAAAAGGTTGCAAAAGGCGATAAAATCAGAAGATTTCCTAAATTTGGAGCTATAGACGTAGCAATAATTTTACTGATAGCTTCAATCGGTGTTGGAATTGCATTCAGATATAACTTTTTTAACGCCTTTAAGAGCTTTCAAAAATCCGATGAATGTGCAATCTCTTTTTCCGTAAAGAACATAGAGAATACAACGCAGTATTACATTAGCAGCGGAGATGAGGTATATTTTAAGGATAGCGGTAGAAAGCTTGGTATTATTATGGAAAGCTCCGATGCATCGAGTATTCCGCTTACGATTGCACCGTCAACTCAAACCTTTATCGAAAATGGCTCGGCTATTACAGTGACGTATCCTAAGGACACTCGAATAGACGCTATTGGAAGAATAAAATGCAAGGGTAAATTTTCAAGCGACGGAGCTTTTCTCTTAAACGGTGTTGATTATTTATCGG
>JAZRGA010000053.1:0-47730 GCA_045643945.1 Eubacteriales bacterium
TGTTCGGGTATATCAATACTGCAATATTCCTCTGCGTAGTAATAACCCAGTTCCTCATCATCGGTAACATCGGTGAGCAAATCAAACTCGTCAAGCTTGTCCAAAAGCTCTAACACATCTGACACACTTCTACAAGCCTCATATTCAAGCACCGCCCCCAGCTTGTCAGCCTCATCACCCGACAAGTCCTCAAGGCGTTGTGCCAGCTCATTTAAGGCTTGTCCGCTTGAATACTCCGAAATCACATCACCTATGCCAATGATTTCATTTTCATAATCGGTAATGAAGTATTCTTCGTAATACTCATTGATACCGATTGCCTCCAGCACCTCGTTGAGCTTATCATCAGCTACGGGGAGCTTTACCCATTTTCCAACAAGATAACCCTCGTTGTACTTGCCTAAATTCGTAATAAAGATTTTCATAATTCGTTATGCCTTTCTTAATTCATTTGATATTTGATGGTTTTTGCACTATAAGATAAGTACACCCATCTTCTTTTCTTACGATGTTCTTTTTCAATAGCTTTGTTCTTCACATACATAGTTCGTAGTCCTTTCAGCAAACGCATAAATATGCGTAATTATTATAATTTATTGTATAATATTTCGTTTGTGTTTAACACTTACACTTCTATTGTAGTGCTCATTTTTAGCATTGAACAAACTTTTTGAAAATTTCCTACATTAAATTATATATCTCTTGTTTTTGTCACAGGAACTAACGCCACGTCAACGGTGCTCGTAATTTTATTATAGTGCATATATATTCAAATGATAAGGAAAAGGCAAAGTTTATAAAAGAAACAACCCCACCTCCATCACGGAGGCAGGGTTGCCCTTTTGGAAAATAGAAAAGAAAGGAATAAAAGAAAGGAATAAAAAATTTGAAAGACTTACAATATTCTACACCTTACTCAAATTGCTATTGCAACTTTATATATTATACTATGTATCAAACGCACTTATAAATAAAAATAACGTTACAACGCAATTATTTTTCTTTGTAGTCCTTTCCTTTCAACGTACATACTTGAGTTTTTGCCAAGTCTTTTCCTTATTATAATCATATCCTATGTCGAACATCGCAATACCCTGTAAATTGCAATACACAGGATTGATCTTGTCTACATCGAGCTTACGCAAGAGCAGATAGGTTAAGTAGTGTTCCGCCGACAAGTAAAACGATACAAGGCTTGGCGGATAGTCGGGCTTGTACGATGACACAAGGAATGTGGCAACGTAGCCCTCTATGGTTTCATTAGTGTCTTTGGAAACAAAGTCCTTTTTTCTAATCTCAATTAAGTTAGCTTTCATTGGTATATACCCCCTATTATGCTGTTTTATCAGTTCTTAATACTTCTATTGCCTTTTGAAGAATGGCAACCTTGTCTTGAAGCTCTTTGAGCATACAACGCTCAAAATACTGCGTTACCCTCATATCATCTTCTGTGAAGTCAAGCGTTATATCTTGTTCCGGCACGGCTGGAACAATTCTGTCCTCGCGGACAAAATCCTTAAGCTCTATACGCTTACCCTCGGAGTCAAGCAATTCACCGCCTGCAAGCTCCTTGGCGTTGTGATACGCCTTGTAGTCCTCAAATGTAACAGGAGCACCATTGGCGTTGAAAATCACATCATTTGGCGTACTCAAACGCTCGTTCATATACGCCTTAAAAAGCTCATATTCATCTGAATCGACTTTTTTCTTTTCAATCAGTGTATGAGCAAAGACCTCGCTTGCACCAGCAAAGTCTTCTGTCGAAATAGAGCTCTTTTCCTCTTCGGGTTTGATTAGATAAGCGGGATTGACAATCGTTGCTTTGAGTACATTACTACCATCTTTTTTATGGTCGTATATATAGAACAAATCTTCATAAGCACGAATGAGCGTTTTTATTCTTCTGTGTAGTTGAACAAGCGGATCGTCCCCGTAATAGCTTTCGTCGGCAACATACTTTTTCTTTTTGCCTTTCTTTTCATCCGCTTTGTAATATTCGGATAAAGGGCAGTATGATGAAATGATAATCGTATCTCCTGTAAATGCTTTGTTTTTGTACCGAGATTTTACAGAAGTTCCTGTGTATGTGCTTAAAAGCCTCATAAATGACGAATAAGAGAAACAATCATCTCTCAAGTCATCAAGGATAAGGCACTTTTGCGAGGCGTAATCCTGCATAGGATCGTTTTCGTCGGATGCTATATAATACGACCACTTCATATACTCGCAAAACGCCACAGCAAATCCCGATTTTCCTTTACCGCCACCGCCTTCAAGAAAAACAACCTCAAGTGAGCGACGATACTTGTCTTTTTCGTACAAAGCAATTTTTTGAGCGTCAAAGGCTTGTTCGATTTTATTAGGGTATTTGGAGTTTAACTCAAGATACAGCCTATTTGTTGCTGTCTGCTCCTTAAACTCAAAGTGAAGAATTTTGAAGTCAAGGATATCGTTCATCAGTTTATTAAGCTGATATTCCAAGCTGTTCTTTTTCTTGACAGATGGCGTACTCTTTAGATACAAGTCAAGAGTGCCACCATTAATATTACTTTTGATACTTTCAACGCTATGCTGTGTGCGTTCGGGATGATTCTTGTGTATAAGGTATTGAATCATATATTCCCAAGTACGCCCTTGCTCAATCTTGCCCACAGGAAATGCGTGCTTCAGCGTATCAAACTTAAAATTGGTTTTATTGGTTTTGCGAAAACAAAGATGGTAATGTGCTTGTTCTACCTCGCCTTTTTCATTCACATCGTTTTCGTGTAATATATAAGCGTATTCAATAACGCTATTATCGTATCTATCGAAAAAGGCTTTTATGTATTCTTCATCGTAGGTTAGAACAGTATCGCCTATCTCGTTAATCAGCTCTTGATTTTTAAGGAAGTTTTCAACAGTAATACGAATAAAGGCAACACTTATAGTTTTAGGTGCGTCTTTGCAATCATCATCGTCAAGCTCAAGAATACGCACTTCTGGTAATTTAGCCATTTACAACACCCCCTTTCACAGAGTAAGGGATATCGTAAAATACAAAAGCTCCAAATCGTTTTAGATCTGGAGCGTAAAAGAGGATAGCTGTACCACAGCCATAGTGAATAATTTTAATCATCTTTCTAATTCTCCAAATAAAATATTTAATTTACTATAAGCAACCCAATCAGCGTTTATAATTAAAAATGGTCGACCTACGCAAAAAGGGTATACCTATGAATAGAGTAATTTTTTGCTTTTGGACAATGATAAGCAAAATTTGTGCACAAAATTTTTCTGAATCGGAATTTGCTTATTCCTCCACGCTTATATCTTAGTGCACTTTTGGAAAAACGAAAAATGAACGCATTTTACTACCTACGGCATAGTAAACCATAGCTTAGTTTATGTTCATATCCCCATATAGACAAGGTGTTTTGGGACATATGGACATATGAACATAAAGCCCAGTGAGGAATGATAACTCACTGGGCACGGACTTAGGATAATGTAGAAAAGCGTTGAAATATAAGGCTTTTTGTATATATTGAAAATGCAGTGGAACATATAGAACATATGAACATATCGTTTAACGTCAATAGTGATGAAAAATAATTTCTAAGCGGTTATGTGAAATGAGTTGGCTGATAATGCCTATACGCTCAAGGTCATATGATCCCTTGTAATTTTGGTAGTAAGGATGAGCTAATGCTCGTTCCAGCTTGGACTCGGAAACGAACAAATCTCTATACTGGTGCAGAGGACTCCAATCGTATTCCATTTCACGATAGGCACTTTTGACGAAATCGGCTCGAAATTGATGGACGGCACAGTTACTATCAATGCCGTCTGATAGAGCACACCCCTCTCCAAGCCGTTCCACACGCTCGGCAACATACTTTTCGATAGCATCTCTGTAATCAAAAAGGCAATACGCCAAATGCTCCTTGCCCCCTTTTTCGACCGTCCAGCAACCGATGATATGCCCATCACGCCACACAAGGTTATCCGTAGTCAGCTTACCAGCCTCAAGGGAACTTCTTCTAAAACCAAAGGCTTGTGCTAATATCTGTGCCTCGTTGCGTGCGTAGTGATTAGTGTGGTGCTCTGTATGTACGCCCCTGTTATTTGTTATATCTTCTGTACGCCGTCTGTAATCTCCCCAGTCGGAGAGCTTATAGAAATCTCGATTATCAGTACAGCCAAACAAACTGCGATTGATTGCGGAGAGGTCTTTTGATAACGTGAAGTTACTGCAAGACTCTGCACGATGTTCTATATACTCACGCACGTGCGACTCGGTTATATCGTTAGTGCTTCTGACTTCAGCGTGTGCCGTTTTCATCCAATCGGCAAAGGTCGCAACCGAGCTTTTATAAGTTCGCATACTCGCATACGAATGAATACCCCGAACGGCTCTACCGCTGTTGTAGTTCTCAACCCCTCGTTGCTCCTTTTCCTTTTTCTGTCCGATTGCACGTTGCATTTCTAATCGTGTGATAAGCTGTTGCTTTAAGTTCTGTTTGTTTCGTGCCATATTATAGCCCCCCTTTCTGTCGAAGTTATTAAGTACAAAATGACCACCTTTTCGCATTTAAGGGTGCACGAAAGCGTAGCTAAACGATACCCCTATGATGAAATTGCCAACGCTGACGGCGTTGCTAATTTCTGCGTTGTAGGCATACGCCTACTTGTTTGCGTATGGAGAAGCGTAGTGAGCGTTTCATAAATTCAACTCTCACTCCGTTTCTCCATATAACGCCCAAAATGTAGGTTTTGATACTTATTGAATTATCAAAACCCATTTATTCACCTACCTTTTTTCTGCTCCTTGCCTTTTTCTTTGCTCCTTTCTGTATAGTTAATCGACCAAATCTTTTGGTACTTTTATACTATACTGCTTTTGCCCCCGAAATATAAAATTTCAAGGTCAAAGGCAAGGTGCGGTGCAAAGTCAAAATCCAAAAACCAGTAAGAAAAAGGATGGTGAAAATAAAAAAAGGCACACCCAAAATTGAGTGTACCTTCTATGGAAATTGGCGTGTGCTTGTGCCGTTTCACTTGCACCAAAACCCACTCCAAAATAAACTTGCACCAAATTTGCACCAAAGGCAAATTTTCTGCAAAAGAAAAACCCCGAAAACCTTGATGGCATCGGGGTTTTGGGATAATAGCCCGAAGGCTGTAATTATCTCTTTGAGAACTGAGGAGCGCGACGAGCACCCTTGAGTCCGTACTTCTTTCTTTCCTTCATACGAGGGTCACGAGTGAGGAAGCCTGCTGCCTTAAGTGCGGGCTTATTGTTCTCGTCTGCTGCAACGAGCGCTCTTGCAAGTCCGTGACGGATTGCGCCAGCCTGACCGGAAAGTCCACCACCGTTTACGTTAGCGATGATATCGAACTTACCCATTGTGTTTGTTGCTGCAAAAGGCTGATTTACGATGAGCTTCAATGTCTCAAGACCGAAGTAATCGTCAATATCCTTCTTATTGATAGTGATAACACCTGTACCGGGAACGATACGAACACGTGCTACACTCTTTTTTCTTCTACCTGTGCCGTAGAAGTAGGGCTTAGAGCTTGTATACATATTCCTTTACCTCCTTACTTAACTTCAACAGCAACGGGCTTCTGTGCAGCCTGTGCGTGCTCAGCGCCTGCATAAACCTTGAGTCTTGTGAAAGACTTTGCGCCGATAGAGTTGAGGGGAAGCATGCCCTTTACTGCAAGCTCCATTGCGAGCTCAGGCTTGGTTGCCATAAGAGTCTTATACTGAACCTCTTTAAGACCGCCGATATAACCTGTGTGTCTGCGATAATACTTTTGATTAAGCTTGTTTCCTGTAAGAACAGCCTTCTCAGCATTAATGATGATAACGAATTCACCGCAATCTACGTGGGGGGTGAATTCAGGACGGTGCTTGCCGCGAAGAATGTTAGCAGCCGCAACTGCAACGCGACCGAGGGGCTTGCCTGCTGCGTCGATAACGTACCACTTGCGCTCAACCGTCTCAACCTTTGCCATGTAAGTTGACATTGTAAAACCTCCATAATTTTTATGTTTTAAATTTCATACTTGCATATTATACCACGCATACCGCACCTTGTCAAGAGCTTTTTGAAAACTTTTTTTGAAAAATCAATTTAGCATTCATCAATCTCTCGTTTTCTCTTAAAACGACCCATTTTCCTCGTTTTTTCTCACTCGCAATTTTAAAATTATTTTTTTCAAAAGTCAAAAATTTAACAAAAAAACGGGAAACAATGCACTTTTGCATTATCCCCGTTATATTTTTCTACCATTAATAATTATATATATCAAACAAATATCCTTTGATACTGTTTTCCCTCGAGTGCCGCATCAAGCGTCGCCTTAAGCAAAGGAAACGATGCGACGAGCGAATGTGGCTTTTTTTCGGGGTCATCCTGCTCCATCGGAACGAAAAATACGTTTTTTCTATTAAGCATCGTAGAAATATTTTTCAAATTAGCCGAAAGTGCATCGTTTGAGGCAAGAGCTATCACGAGAGTTCTGTTTGAACGCAAATGCGCCTTTGCCGCCATCGTAACCGCCGTATCGGTTATCCCCTGCGCCATCTTTGCAAGTGTATTTCCCGTACACGGACAAATTATAAGAGCATCAAGCTTTATCTTAGGGCCAAGCGGCTCGGCATCAACCACCGTTGCTATCGGCTTGTGTCCCGTAAGCTCGATAAGTCTGTCCTGAAGCTCCTTAGCGCTACCAAATCTGGTATTGGTTGAAAAAACGTTTTCGCTTAAAATAGGCAACACCTCATATCCCTGCGCCAAAAGCTTTTCAAGCTCTGCAAGCGCAAATTTATGCGTACAATAAGAGCCGCACATAGCAAAACCAATCATAGTCATCCCTCCGAAATTATATTTTTAATACAGCTTGCTATAAGCTCGCCCGCACTCTCGGGCGCATATTTTCCGGGTAGCGAGGACGCCCACAAAACCCTCGAGGAAAGCTTTTTTGCCGCCGAAACGTCAACTCCTCCCGGGGATGACGCAAGGTCGACTATTAGCGTATCTTTATTAATTTTCAAAAGAAAATCCTCCAAGAAAAGCCACGTTGGAACGGTATTAAAAATAATATCGTAGCCGTGTGTCAGTCTGTCGATGCTTTCGGAATTTAATCGCATAGTCGACGCTCCCGCAAGCCTTGCCCAAGCGAGATCGCTCTCCTTTCTTGCAAGAACACAGACGTTGCCCGAAAGCTTAAGGAGAAGCTCGGTAAGAGTGCGCGCAATTCTTCCGTATCCCGTCACCGCAAAACGCGCTCCGCGAATATTGCGCTTTAAATTGTTCATAGCAATCGAGAGAGCCGCCTCGGATGTAGTATAAGCATTTTCAATTTGAAATGCCTCGGATTTAAAGTAATCTATCACCCTAACTCCCTTATCACTCAAGGCTCGCTCCATACCGTCGGGTATTCTTCCGCCTATTACCGTTTTCCCCTCGGAAATTGCCTCGATTATTCGTCCGAGCGTAATTTGCTCATTTTTTAAAAAAGGTGCGTTAAGCGTTTTATTATCGAGCGAAACGGGCAACGGCAAAACCACCGTATCGCAATTAAGCAAGGCAGACTCTACCGACTCATAAGTCCCTATCTCCCCTCCCCCATCCTCGGCAGAGGCAAAGACAAAAACCGAATATCCCTCTGCAAAGAGAATTTTTGCCGCCGATATCTGCCTTGCATCACCGCCGAAAAAGATTATATTTTTTTGTGTATTGGTCATATTCATCTATTGCAATCAATCCTTTCGATATATCCTAAAAATGTCCTAAAAACACAACTAAGTGTCCAATAATATTTTATGCCGAGTAATAAAAAAAGGAGCATAAAGCTCCTTAATTTAGCGGAATTTTCTGCGACACGCCATCGCTATATCCTAAATCATAATAACGCTCACCGTATAGGCAAGTAATGCTATCCCCACTCTTTTGCAATCTCACCTTATCGGAAAGCACCGTTGCTCCGTCGGAATCGCTATAATTAAACAACACACCGTTGCAAATTTCAACATTACATTCATCATCATAAAGTTCAACCGCTATATTGTATTTTTCGGCACACTTTAAAATATCGTAATAATGCATTTCTTCGGTTTTATTAATCGTTTTAGGTAAATATATTTTCCTTATGATTGTATTTTTACACACATATTCAATCGTCGTCGCATCTTTTTCATCTACCGAAACTATAAAATATTTTTCAATTTCAGTTGCATAAATCGACATAAGCCTAAGAACATCGCTACCCGTATATCTATTATTAACACCCAAATCAACAACACTACATTCCGCTCCTGAATTTACAAATACAACCTCAGAGCCTTCATCCTTAACACACTGAACGTAAGGTCTTGCATTTTTGTTAAACACCGCAACGCAGGATGCAAAAGCAACCACAAACGCAAGCATCGGGATAAATATTACAAGCTTATGCTTAAATTTAATAACAAGCATTATAGCAAGAACCGCGGCAAAAAGCGTTATTAACACTCCCGCAAACTCATACCGCAGAGAAACCACTCCAAATCTCATCTCCGAAAAATATCTAACAATAAGCATCATAACGTCAAAAAGCTTATTTGTGAGAAAAACAAACGGAATCGATATGTACGGTATAAATCCAATTACCGTAGTAAATGCGCAAAGTGGCATAAGAACGGCAACGATTGGTCCGAGAATTATATTACACGGCAGAGTGGATATCGAAGCCACTCCGAAAAAATACCACATTATCGGCAATAAAAAGAAATTTGCTATAACCGTCAGCATAAAAGCCTTTGCTATACCCACAAGAAGCCTCAACGTGTAGCGCACGAATAGATTTTCTTGCTTAGGATAGGGCATTTTTTCATCAAAATACGGATAAACCGCTAAAATTCCGAGTGTAGCAAGAAATGACATCCACATTCCGAGGTCATACACCGAAAAGGGAGAGAATAGAATAATAAGGGTCACAGATGCAAATAACGAGGTTATTGAATCGTTTTCCTCATAAAATATATAACACAAATAAACCGCAAAGAGCATAAGAACAGACCTCACCGCCGATGCCTCAAAGGAGGTAAGCGCAAGGAAAAAGAGCGACAAAACGGTAATAACTACCATTCTTATTCCCTTTTTTACCTCAATTTTTCTCAAGATAAGCTCAACCGCTCCCATAAGCAAGGCTATGTGCGTTCCACTTACCGCAAGTATATGTGACGTTCCCGAGCGTTTAAAATCTGTTTCGGTTTTTGCATCGATATCACTGGTATCATTGACAAGAAGCCCCTTTGCAAGCGCTCCATAGTCGCCAAAAACCTTATCAACGTGCGCAGAAAATAAATTTTGCAATCTATGGCAAAGCGCCATGATTCCGTCATATGAGAAATAATTACCGCTCTCGACTTTATTTATATATACCTCGCTATTTTCAACCTTATAAACCGCCAAAAGCTTTGATATATCGTGTGGGTCGCTCACCGTGCGGATATTTCCGTTAAATATAAGTCTGTCGCCGTATTCAAGCTCGGTATCGTCATCCCAATACAAATTAGCCTTTACGTCGACCTCGTTATCGCCAACCCTCATAATTCGAGTGTTGTATCTATCGTCATACGATTTCGAAACAATCTTTATCAAAACAGTATTTTGCCCGACGAGCGCTTCGGCATCCTCCTTGACTCGAGAAACGAAGAAATAAGAACTGAATGCGCTTACCGATACCGCTATGCAAAGAAAAACTGCAAACAGTGCCTTAAATTTATGCTTTTTAGTGCTTATAAAAAATACTGCCGCACAAGCAAGTAAAAGTGCCGCAACGCCTGCTACAATTATCTTTATAATCGAATTTTCACAAAACGTCAAGCTAAACGCCGTCAACATAAAAGCAAAGCAAATAAAGCAAAAATAGCGCCTGCTAAATAACTCCATATCCAACTCCTTTCCCTCTTTTTTATATTTTAATGTTACCACATTAATAGCAAAATGTCAATTAAATTAATACTTTTTGTATATTTCGTAAATTATCAAGTAAAAGCAATATTCTACTTGACATATTGCGGAAAATAGTGTATAATTTAGTAGTAAATAATCACTGTGTTTATTTACGGTTTTTATTAATTATTATTTTTGGAGGATATCAAAAATGTACAATAAGTTCGTTGACCTTCTTGTTGAAGAGCTTCAAATCGACCCCGCTGATATTACAATGGATGCAGAGCTTTCCAACGACCTTGGAATCAACTCTATTGAGCTTGCTGACCTCGTTATGATTTGTGAGGACAAATTCGGAATCACAATCGACGACGATGACATTCGCAAGTTTACTACCGTAGGCGATGTTGTAGCTTACCTTGAAACACTTGACGTTTAATTTTTGATTAAAGTTAGTTAAAAACGATTAAAAATTTCAAAATTTGATAAGAATAACGCACTTGATTTGATTCAAGTGCGTTGTTTTTTTATTATTAAGTAAAACCTATCAGATGTACTTATTAACAGTTGCGCTTGCTTCCTCTACGGGAATAGAAGAAGTCATAACTATATTAACGTTAAGCTTCTTTGCGAGATCTGCAACAAGGTCTACAAGGGTATCGAATGCAGCGACATCGTCCTTGCAAATCTTAAGTGCGGAATCAACGAAAAGATCGGTGATATCATGATTGCTTGCCAAGCTTCCTGCAATAAAGCCGTACAAAGCCTGAGCATTATCAATAACATATTCCTCTGCCTCTATAAGTCTTACTGTCGACTTTACGTCAAATCTAAGCTTTGAGCCCTTCTCTATACAAACTACATCACCCTTGGACTCAGCAGCTGCCGTGTTTACAAGGTTAATGAGAGCCTTTGTTTTACCTGTACCTTTTACTCCAATGATCAATTTCAACATGTGTGGAACCTCCTATAATTTAGTTGAGCATTATGCTCATTTATATTATACCGCATAATGCTCAATTTTTCAATAGGTTTTTGAAAATTTTTGTATATTTTTTTAGCAACCTATTATATATTTACTTTAATCTTGCCTCGAGTGCCGCCTTTTCAGACTCATATCCGGGCTTGCCGAGAAGCGCAAACATATTCTTCTTATATGCCTCAACTCCGGGCTGGTTGAAGGGGTTTACTCCAAGAACGTATCCCGATACACCGCAAGCAAACTCGAAGAAGTAAAGAAGATAACCGAGAGAATACTCGCTCTTATCCGCAACCTCCAAAAGAATGTTAGGCGTTCCGCCGTCAACGTGAGCAAGAATAGTTCCCTTCATAGCCATCTTGTTAACCTCATTAAGGTCAACGCCTGCCAAGAAGTTAAGACCGTCTACGTTTGCCTCGTCAAAAGGAACGGGCTTCTTCTCTGTTGTTTCGTTTACAGAAACAACGGTTTCAAATATATTGCGTGAGCCGTCCTGAATGAACTGTCCGAGAGAGTGAAGGTCGGTCGAGAAAATAACAGATGCAGGGAAAATACCCTTCTTATCCTTACCCTCGCTCTCGCCGTAAAGCTGCTTCCACCACTCGTTAAGCATTGCTGCATACGGCTCGTAGTTTACGAGTATCTCAGTACCCTTGCCGCCTCTGTAAAGAATATTACGAAGCGCAACGTACTTTAAGCAAGCGTTGCTCTCTATGTCGGTATTTGCCTTGTACTCGGTTGCTGCATCAGCTGCACCCTTCATAAGAGCGTCGATATCAGTTCCCGATACAGCGATAGGAAGCAATCCAACCGCGGTAAGAACCGAGAAGCGTCCGCCTACGTTATCCGGAACAACAAATGTTTCATAGCCTGCCTCGTCGGAGAACTTCTTAAGTGTTCCTCTTGCCTTATCGGTTGTAACGAAAATTCTTTCCTTAGCCTCATCCTTGCCATACTTCTTCTCAAGAAGCTCACGGAATACTCTGAAAGCAACCGCAGGCTCTGTGGTAGTACCCGACTTAGAAATTACGTTTATACAAATATCCTTGCCCTCGCAGATTGCAAGAAGCTCGTTAAGCGACTGAGCGCTTATATTGCATCCCGAGAAATAAATATCGGGAGTACCCTCGTGCTTAAGATTGTTATAAAGCGGAGATTTAACGTATTCAATTACCGCTCTTGCTCCAAGATAAGAGCCACCGATACCGATAACAACGAAAACGTCGCACTTCTTTTGAATTTTCTTTGCCGCCTCTTTAATTCTTGCGTATTCTTCCTTATCATAGTTAAAGGGAAGATCTACCCAACCCAAGAAGTCATTACCCTCGCCATTGCCTGAAAGCAAGCACTTATGCGCCGCCTCAACCTCTGCGCTGATAGCCTTGACCTCCTCATCCTTTATAAAGGATTTAACGTAAGTATCATTTAACTTAACAGTCATTTTTCTACCTCTTTTTACAGATTAAATTTGTATTATATACATTCAATCTATTATACAATATTCCATTGTTTAATTTAAGAACAAATTGTGAATTTTTTTAGAACTTTTTTACTTTTTTACAAAATTTGCGCACATTTTTTAATAAATTGAAGAAAAAGATTAAAAAATCCGCATTTTTCAACCGTATCACGCGCTATTATATCAATCTGACATATCTCCTCTTTACCGTTGGTATAGGATACCACGCCAACGATATCGCCCTTTTTTACGGGGGCGTTTATCTCTTTATCGAGCGATATTCCTGCGCTTATCTTCCCCGTGCTTTTCGGAACAACGATTTTTATAGGCGGATATTCTGCACTGAAATAAGGAAGCTCACCCTTGATTATCGGAATGCCCTCGATAACGTCACCGTCATCGCTGAAAATTCTATAATTATTAAAACCGTAGTCAAGAAGCTTTGTTGCTATTTCGTTACGCTTATCTCTTGTTTCAGCTCCCATAACAACACAAATAAGGCTCATATCCCCTCTTTTTGCCGTAGCACTGATACAAAATCCCGCCTTATCGGTTGAGCCCGTTTTTAAGCCCGTAGCGCCCTTATAAAACCTTATCAATCTATTGGTATTGGTAAGCCCAAACTCTCCGTTTCTTATACTGTCCATCCACACAGAGCTATATTCGGTTATTTTCGGATATTTTATAAGCTCACGCGACATAATAGCAATATCACGCGCGGAAATAACGTGATTATTTACAGTATCGTCAAGACCGTTTGTGTTTTCAAAATTAGTATTTTTCATACCGAGCTTTGCGGCTTTTTTATTCATTTCCGCAACAAATAATTCCTCACTTCCGCAAATATACTCCGCAAGCGCTACCGCAGCATCGTTTGCCGAGGCTATTATAACACTCTTTAATAGCTCCTCAACCGTCATTTCCTCATTTTCACGAAGATATATCTGTGAGCCGCCCATTGAGCAAGCATTACTGCTCGCCCTCACCTTATCGGTATAAGATATCTTACCGTCCTCAATTGCCTCCATGACAAGCAAAAGAGTCATTACCTTGGTCACCGATGCAGGTGGTAGAGGCTCGTCTGCATTCTTTTCATAAAGCACCATTTGAGTATCCGCCTCAATAAGTATCGCAGACCTACAATCAAGATTTAACGAATCTCCGACATCCTCGGGATGCTCGCCGCGTTGTGACGGCAATTCTGCGCTCGCGTTTACCGAAAGCAAAATACAAGCCGCAAGTATAAGGGCTACTACGTTTAAAACACCTTTAAAAGCACATTTTTTCATATTCATCACCTCGGAACATTATATGCCCTAAAAAATATAAAAATGCGTACCGCCGAAGCGATACGCATTTTTTAAATATTTGATTATTACTTAGAATTCTTCACGGTTTCAACGGGAAGCTCGTTCTGACCCTCAAGCTTAGGATATTCAATCTCGCCATCGGAGCATTTTACAACCTTCGTCATAGTAACCGAAAGGAATACAGACACGTCAACGTGCAATCTTCTGAATTCCTCCTTAGTGCCGTTGTACTTGATAGTGGAAATATTCTTGCAGAAATAGAATGCAAACTTTCCAATCTCGTCAACGTTCTTCTTAGGAGTAGTTCCGTCCTCTTTCATAACCAAGTTACCCTTGGAGTCCATAGTATCCTGAGTCTGCAATCCACTGCCCAAGGTAACGCTGGTTATTCTTGCGCAACGCTGGAAGCAAGCCTCGCCTATGCTTGTAACGGTATCGGGAATAATCAAGGTTTCAATGCTCTCGCATCCTGCAAAAGCATAGCTACCAATCTTCTTCAAGCCGTTTCTGAGTATTACTGTCTTAAGCTCAGGGCAGTTTTCAAATGCTCTGTTGCCTATTTCAGCAAGACCGTTACCGCAAACTACTTTAGTAAGCGACTTAAGACCCGCAAAAGCACCGTTTGTGCCACTACCCGTAATCTTAGTTACGCTATCGGGGATATAAACCGATACAACCGTCTTATTTCCCTTAAAAGCGCCTGCCGAAATAGTGGTTACGGGGAGAGTTTTTCCGTCAGTTCCGGTATAAGTAGAAGGAATTACAACCTGCTCATCCTTACACTTCGAAGCAGACTTAAGCTGATAACCCTTTTTATCAGTTGTAAGTGTGAAGGTAAGGTTTTCGCTGGGTGTCAAGTCCTCTGCTCTTTCACCGTTATCAATAACAACATCA
The DNA here is from genome assembly GCA_045643945.1 of Eubacteriales bacterium. GTDB lineage: Bacteria > Bacillota > Clostridia > Oscillospirales > CAG-272 > HGM12713. The sequence continues at coordinate 14,569 of JAZRGA010000053.1, forward strand.
GAATCACTACCGTTTCCGCTCTCGACCTCAACGGAGTCACAAGCAATAAGAGTTAACATAGAAGCCGCTATCAAAATGACCGAAAGGAGCTTTACCCATAAATTCTTTTTCATATTTTTTCTCCTTAACATTTAATTAAAGACCGCGCTTAACATAATGTGTATGAAGAATTTCATGTGCCTTATGACTATTGGGCTCGCCAAAGTATTCGTCATAAAGCTTCTTAACCGCAGAGTTCTCGTGTGACTTTCTGAGGTCGCTGTTCTTATCATCGTTGTAAAGAACCGCCGCTCTTACTGCGCGAAGGTCAGTAGTCATTCTTACAGAAGCGGGCTGATAAGGCTGACCGCCACCGTTTACGCATCCGCCGGGACAAGCCATAATTTCAATAAACTGCACGTCAAGCTCGCCTGCCTTAACTGCATCAAGAACCTTCTTTGCATTAGCAGTGCCCGAAGCTACCGCTACGTTAAGATTGATATCTCCAAGCTTATAAGAAGCTATCTTAACTCCCTCAACGCCTCTTACCTCGTTAAAGTCGAGAGATTCGAGAGGCTTACCCTCGATAACCTCTGCAGCGGTACGGAGAGCAGCCTCCATAACACCACCGGTTGCACCGAAGATTGCACCTGCGCCCGAGCCTATCTCGAAGGGAACGTCAAATGCTTCATCATCAAGAGCCTTAAAGTCGATACCTGCCTTGCTTATCATCTTACCAACCTCACGGGTAGTAATAGCAACGTCAACGTCGGGAACACCTGCTGCCGACTGACCGGGTCTGCCTACCTCAAACTTCTTTGCGGTACAAGGAATAGCAGATACGAAGAAGATATCCTCGGGATTCCATCCCATCTTCTCTGCGTAGTAGGTCTTAACTACTGCACCGAACATCTGCTGAGGTGACTTACAGGTAGAAAGATTCTCGGTGAATTCAGGATAATAATGCTCGCAATACTTAATCCATCCGGGCGAGCAAGATGTAATCATAGGAAGTGCGCCGCCGTTCTTAACTCTACCCAAGAACTCGGTTGCCTCCTCCATAATAGTAAGGTCTGCGGTGAGGTTCATATCGTAAACTCCGTCGAAGCCGAGCTTCTTAAGAGCTGCAACCATCTTACCCTCACAGTCAGTACCGGGCTCGTAGCCGAAGCACTCACCAATCTGTGCTCTAACAGAAGGAGCAGTACAGATAAATACGTGCTTAGAGGGGTCTGCAATAGCCTCTCTAACCTTATCGGTATCATCTCTCTCATAAAGAGCGCCTACGGGACAAGCAACTATACACTGACCGCAGTTGATACAAGATGTATCTGCAAGCGCTGCGCCAAACGCAGAGCCAATCTGAGTGTCAAATCCTCTATCGTTTGCTCCGATAACGCCGATGCCCTGAACTGCCTTACAAGCAGCAACACAACGACGGCAAAGGATACACTTATTGTTATCACGAATAATAGGTGACTTATCGTCAACAGCGTACTTATTCTTTACGCCGCTGAAATAAGTTTCGTCAACACCGTACTCGTTGCAAAGCTTCTGAAGCTCGCAGGTGGTGCTGCGTACGCAGGACAAGCACTTTCTATCGTGATTGGAAAGAATAAGCTCGAGGTTTGTCTTTCTCGACTTATTAATCTTAGGAGTATTTGTAAGAACCTCCATACCTTCTGTTACGGGGTATACGCAAGCAGTAACCAATCTGAAAGGTCTGCCTCCCTCGGATACTTCAACAAGGCAAAGACGGCAAGCGCCTATCTCGTTGATATCCTTAAGGTAACAAAGGGTGGGAATTTCTATTTTTGCAGCTCTTGCCGCTTCAAGAACGGTAGAGCCCTTAGCTACGGCATACTGAACGCCGTTTATTTTTATATTTACAGTTTCCATACCACACTTTTCCTTTCTTAGTCTATTAGTCTTTGTAAATTGCGTGAGGCTTACACTTTTCAAGACAAGCACCGCACTTAACGCACTTCTTGGTGTCGATTGTAAAGGATGCGAGCTTATGACCTGGAGCTATGTAATCGGTTCTTGTAATAGCATCTGCGGGACACTGCTTTGCGCACATACCGCAACCGATACACTTATCAAGGTCGATCTTGAACTGGAGCAAGCTCTTGCATACGCCTGCGGGACACTTCTTATCAACGATATGAGCTACATACTCATCTCTGAAGTAGCGGAGCGTTGAAAGAACGGGGTTAGGAGCGGTCTGACCAAGTCCGCAAAGAGATGCGCTCTTGATGTAGTTGGAAAGCTCCTCAAGTCTGTCAAGGTCCTCAAGCTCTCCCTTACCCTCGATAATCTTATCAAGAATTTCAAGAAGACGCTTTGTACCGATACGGCAGGGTGTGCACTTACCGCAAGACTCGTCAACCGTAAAGTCAAGGAAGAAGCGAGCCAAGTCAACCATACATGTATCCTCATCCATTACGATAAGTCCGCCCGAGCCCATCATAGAGCCGATTGCGATAAGGTTATCGTAGTCGATAGGAGTATCAATAAGAGATGCGGGGATACATCCACCGGAAGGACCACCTGTCTGAGCTGCCTTAAAGGTCTTGCCGTTAGGAATACCGCCACCGATTTCCTCAATTACCTCGCGGAGAGTTGTTCCCATAGGAACCTCAACAAGACCGGTGTTAACGATCTTACCGCCGAGTGCGAATACCTTAGTTCCCTTAGACTTCTCTGTACCCATAGACTTGAACCAATCTACGCCATTGAGAATGATCTGAGGAATATTTGCATATGTTTCTACGTTATTAAGAATGGTAGGCTGACCGAAAAGTCCCTTTACCGCAGGGAAAGGAGGACGGGGACGAGGCTCACCTCTATTACCCTCGATAGAGGTCATAAGAGCTGTTTCCTCACCGCACACGAACGCACCTGCGCCAAAGCGGAGCTGAATATCAAAGTCAAAGCCTGTACCGAATATGTTCTTACCCAATACGCCGTACTCACGAGCCTGCTTAATAGCTATCTCAAGACGGTGAATAGCGATAGGATACTCTGCACGAACGTAAATGTAACCCTCGTTTGCGCCGATAGCATATCCTGCGATTGCCATTGCCTCAAGAACTGCGTGGGGGTCACCCTCAAGAATGGAACGGTCCATGAACGCACCGGGGTCACCCTCGTCTGCGTTACATCCAACGTACTTAACTACGTTGCCTCTGTTGCCCGAAGCAAACTTCCACTTAAGACCTGTGGGGAATCCACCGCCTCCGCGTCCGCGAAGTCCTGACTCGAGAATAAGATTAATTACCTCGTCGGGATCCATCTTGGTAATAACCTTAGCAAGAGCCTCATAACCCTGCATTGCTATATACTCATCAATATTTTCGGGGTCGATAACACCACAGTTACGAAGCGCAACTCTCTTTTGCTTCTTATAGAAAGCGGTTTCGGAAAGTGACATAGCCTGAGCTACGTTTTCCTTAACCTCGTGATATACGAGTCTGTCAACGGGACGACCGTTAAGAAGATGCTCGAATGCAAACTCGGGCATATCCTCTATCTTTACGTTGTGATAGAATGTTCCCTCGGGGTAAACTATCATAATCGGGCCGAGTGCGCAAAGACCGAAGCATCCTGTCAAAACTACCTTTACCTGATCCTTAAGACCGAGCTTTTCGATTTCAGCCTCCAAAGCATTCTTTATATCAACGCTCTTTGACGATGTACAGCCTGTACCGCCGCAAATCAAAACGTGCGACTTAATAGACGATTGAACGCTTTCTTTTCCCTCGCGGATTGCAACACTATTCTGCATAGTATCTTTTATCGTTGCAAGTTCTGCTAAAGATTTCATATTTTTTCCTCCGTTATATTTTAAACTATATTTTTAAACTGATTTTAAACTGTCTTTAAACCAAATATAATACAGCCTTATTATCTATTTATTTTGTACTATTATTTGTACTTTTCAAGAATAGCGGGCATATCTGCGGGAACGAGCTTTCCGTAAACCTCATTGTTTATTGTGAGAACGGGAGCAAGTCCACAAGCGCCTATGCATCTTGTAGCCTCAAGCGAATACTTTCCGTCGGGTGATGTTGCGCCTGCGGGAAGACCGAGAATTTCGGTTATCTTATCAAGAAGCGCACCGCTTCCCTTTACATAGCACGCAGTACCCATACAAACGGCAATAGCAACCTCGCCCTTGGGGTTAAGAACGAACTGTGAGTAGAATGTGGAAACACCGTAAACCTCTTCAACGGAAATTCCCATTCTGAGTGCGATCATTCTTTGAACTTCGAGTGGCAAATACCCATAGATTTCCTGTGCCTGCTGAAGAATGGGCATCAACGCGCCGGGAACTTCCTTGAGCTCGTCAATAACAGCGTAAAGCTGCTTTTCCTGCTCCTCTGTGCCACGGAACGCTACTGTGGTCAAAGTCTTTTTCATTTTTAATCCTCCATAGATTTTTATTTATTTATTTTTTATTTTAAAATAAATCAAAATTATATAAATATACGAAACGCGCGAATAAAAATCCCGTGCTTGCGTATATAATAATATGTAAATATACCTGCAATTTTTGATGCTTAAAATCTTTGTTTAAAACTTAACAAAGTTTTCGCAGTATTTGACATTCTATAAACATACATATATATTATACAATATTTTTTTCAAATTGTCTATACCTTTTTTAATATTTAAGTAAAAATAACGCAAAAAGACCGTAGAAAAAACTCTACGGTCCTTATTGTTTTTTGGTACAATTGATAAAAATTTATAAAATTCCTTTTTTCACGGCTTTAGCGAAGGCTTTTTGAATGAAAAAACGGTTACTTTGCCTCATACCAGCTATTTCCTATATGTGCCTCAACACTAAGCGGCACCGATAGCTTGATTACGTTTTCCATAGAATTTACCAAAATCTCATACGCCCTATCCGCGCAATCTCTGTGCGCCTCTATGATAAGCTCATCGTGTACCTGCAATATTATTTTAGCATCTATTTCGGCATCTCTAAGCGCCTGTGAAGCGTTGACCATTGCAATCTTTATGATATCTGCGGCAGTTCCCTGAATAGGACTGTTCATAGCCACTCTCTCGCCAAAATGCTGCAAATTTTTATTCGATGAGGCAAGCTCGGATATTTTTCGCTTTCTGCCGAACAGTGTTGTAACAAATCCATCCTTTTTTGCCGTTTTCTTAATGTTATCAAGATATTCCTTGACGCTCGGAAATCCCTCGAGATAGCTTGCTATATACTTTTTAGCCTGCGCCATCGATATTTCGAGGTCCTCGGAAAGCGAATACTCGCCCATTCCGTAAAGAATACCGAAATTCACTGCCTTTGCGCGCTTTCTTTGCTCTGCCGTAACCTCGGATGCGGGAATTGAAAAAACTCTTGCCGCGGTTGCCGTATGAATATCCTCACCCGACAAAAATGCGCTTATCATTGCCTCGTCGTTTGCGATATGAGCCAAAATCCTAAGCTCTATCTGCGAATAATCGGCGTCTATTATAACGTGATTTTCGTCCTGCGGAATAAAATATTTCCTAAATTCTCTGCCCTCTGCGGTACGAACGGGAATATTTTGAAGATTTGGCTCTGCCGAAGAAAGTCTGCCCGTAGCCGTACCCGTTTGGTTGAATACACTGTGTATTCTGCCGTTTTTGTCCGCCGCCCTTGGAAGTCCGTCGGCATAGGTCGATTTAAGCTTAGTCATCTGTCTGTAATCGAGAATATCCTCGATTATAGGGTGATACAGCATAAGCTTTTTAAGCACGTCAGCATCGGTGGAATATCCCGTTTTATTCTTCTTTATAACAGGAAGCATCATCTTCTCAAAAAGCACCTCTCCAAGCTGCTTTGGCGATGAAATGTTAAATTCCTCGCCCGCAAAGCCGTATATGCGCTCCTTTAGCTCATCTGCGCGTGCCGCAAGCTCCAAGCCGTAATTACTTATACCGTCAACGTCAACGCAAAAGCCTGCAAGCTCCATCTCGGCAAGCACCGCGGATAACGGCATTTCTATATCGAAAAGCAGGCTCTTGCAATCCTCCTCAACGATTTTTTTGCTATATATTTCCGCAAGCCTGAAAACCGTTATATCGAGTGCCGAGGCATCGTTTACCGTTTCTCCAAGCTGAGAAAACGCAAGTCGCTCGAGCGAAAAGCTTCCCTCGGTTGAGTCTATAACGTATGCCGCAAGCATAACGTCGAAATAAATTTTCGGAGCGGATAATTTCTTTGAGATAAAGAGCTTATAAAGTCCCTTAGCGTCATAGCAGGAAACCCTTGCCGACTCAAATATTTTCAAGCATTCCGAGTCTATTTTACATACAAATCGGCTTTCTCCGTCAAAAAACACAAGATTTTCATTATCGGCGCAATAAACCGAAGCATCCTTGTTACAAAAGGCATCGGCAATTTTCTCGGCTTCACATTCAACAACCGAAATATCGGAATAGCACCTCACGGGAGAATCCCCCTGCGTAGGCTCTACGTTAGCCTCATCCGCCGCACCCTCAAGCCCGAAGCGCTTTATTAACGCCAAAAATTCAAGCTCGACAAAGAGCGAATAAAGCTCTCCTCTCATAAATCCGTTATAAGCGCAATCCTCAACCGAAACGCCTACGGGAGCGTTACAGTCTATTTTTGCAAGCATCTGCGAAAGATAAGCGCTCTCCTTGCCCGTGGTAAGCTTTTCCTTTGCCGAGGCGCTCATTTTAGCATTTTCGAGCTGTGAATACATAGCATCCAAGCTACCAAATTCGGCAATAAGCTTCAAAGCGGTCTTTTCTCCTATTCCCGCAACTCCGGGAATATTATCCGAGGTATCTCCCATAAGAGCCTTAACGTCAACAAACTGCTCGGGCTCGACTCCGTAGGTTTCCTTAAACAAGGCTCTGTCAAAGCAAAGCGTTTCCTTGGTTTTTACAAGAAGCACTCTCGTTCTGTCACCTATAAGCTGAAGCGAGTCACGGTCACCCGTGAGTATATAAGCATCTATTCCGTCTGATGCCGCCATAAAAGCAAGCGTTCCGAGTATATCGTCCGCCTCATATCCCTCAACCGACAGTACCCTGCATCCCATATATTCCATACATTTTTTTGCATAAGGCAACTGAACTGCAAGCTCCTCGGGCATTCCCTTTCTGTTAGCCTTATAACCGTCATAAGCCTTATGTCTAAAGGTTGGAGCTTTTAAATCGAACGCTACCACGCAATAATCGGGCTTTAAGCTCTCTATTTGACGTTCAATTATATTTGCCATTCCATAGACCGCATTAGTATAAAGTCCGTTCTTATTGGTAAGAAGTCTTATTCCGTAGAAAGCGCGGTTGAGTATACTGTTACCGTCTATAACCAGAAGCTTTTTCATATCTCTACACTCCGTTTTTTTAAAAAAGCTATCCCACCGAGGCCCTTTTGCCAAGCAAGATAGCTTTAATTAATGTAATTATTTTCTTTTTCTTATTTTCTTAATTCTTCTTATTTCTTTAACTCATGCTCAAGCCAAAGAAGTCCGAGGTCAAACGCCTTAAAGAGTCCCTGCTCCGAGCCTTGACGCAAAATGTTGCTTTGATTTTTCGAATCTACAACCTGAATAAAGATTTTATCGGGAAGCTCCTTACCGTCCTCCTTCGTATAAGAAAGAATTTCAAGAATAAGAATACACTTATCGTTCATATCTCCGTAGCATATAGTATCCCCCTCACGAACCAAGGGCTTACCCTTATACTCAAGATACTTGCCGTCTACAACCTTAATTTCCTCTGCCATATCTATATTTCCTTTCTAAAAACAAATTCATACTAACAAATCTAATAAATACTATATAATTATACCACGGCATTTTAAAAAAGTCAAGGAATTATGCTCACTTTATTATAAAAGCCTTTTTCTTATATGCCTCGCTCATAGCAAAGGCCTTATCGGTAGACAGTGAGAAAAGCGCGTTAAGCCTTTCCTCCACCCTAAACTGCTCACTCTCACGCATAACGTCGGCGGGCTTTGTCACTATCCTAATAGCCGACTCGTTCACCCTTTTGCTCCGCTTAGCACCCGATATCACCGCTCTGCCCCTCTCGTTTGCCGCCAATAAATAAAGATATTCGGGAGTGCTTAAAAGAAGCTCTCGGCGCACCCTTGCAAGTGAGAAAATCATCGCTCTGTTAAGCTTTGCGTCGGTATATCTTTTAGTTCTGACAGACCTCCAAAGCTCCTCAAGGTCTGCGCTATTTCTTGCCGCAGAGCATATTCTTTCGGCAATACCACCGTCGCACTCGGCATATTCCGAAAGCTCGCTCGCATCGCAAAGCCTGAAATGCAAGAGCAACGCACGCTCGATATTTTTTACGTCGGTAAGCGTGCCGCTCTCTATTGCGCTCGCAAGAGAGTCGTCTATATGCTCGCTTACATCCTCGCCGCTTCGAATTGCAAGTCTTATAGCGCTTGCCGACGGAAATTTTCCCTCTTGTATATTGTTATCACGGTAAGCGCTACCCATTCTTTTAACGGTATAAAATTTAAGCTCCGCTCCAATTTTTTTTGCCGCTTTAATATATTCAACGCCTAAAATATCGTTTGAAGAAAGCTTTACCCCGACGCTTTCCTCTATCAAAGAAAAATACGCCGCCGCAGAGCCCTCTCCATTCTTTTTTCTTTTTTCAAGCGCATCGCAAAAATCCTCCGTCAATGCGCTACTTGCCGCCCTCTTTAGTATCTCAATATTCCCACACTCCGAGCCGAAAATAACAGCATCGCAAAAAGGAGCGAGAGCCTTTATTCCCGCCAAAGCAAAGTATTCGGCACTTGCCGATGACCAAGGAAACGGTAGCTCTAAAACAAGGTCTGCTCCGTTTTCTATTGCGCTTTTTGCTCTGCCGTATTTATCGGCTATTGCAAGCTCACCGCGTTGAACGGCATTTCCGCTCATAGCGCAAATTATATTCTCCGCGCCAAGCCCTCTCGCAGAGTCCAAAAGATATCTATGACCCGCATGAAAGGGATTAAATTCGCAAATTATTCCAAAATTCATAAAATTACTTCCTTAAAAATTAAAAATGCTATTGAAAAATCTTTATTTATATTGTATAATTATAATAATTAAATTTTTAACATACTATGGAGGTATAAAAATGATAATTCTCGTTATTAATGCCGGTTCAAGCTCGCTTAAGTATCAGCTTATCGATACCGAAACCGAAATCGCTTATGCAAAGGGTCTTTGTGAGAAGATCGGCAAAAATGACTCGGCTATTACCCACAAAAATCTTACCAAGGGAACAAGCTTCCAGAAGGTTATGGTTTTCCCCACTCACGCAGAGGCAATGCAGGCAGTTATCGCTGCTCTCACCGATGCAGAGTTCGGTTGCATCTCTAATATGGATGACATCGACGCAATCGGTCACCGCGTAGTGCATGGCGGTCCTTACTTCTCTGCTCCTACCATCGTTACCGACGAGGTAAAGGATACTCTTAAGCAGTGCGAAATATTCGCTCCTCTCCACACAGGGCCTCATATCACAGGTATCAATGCTTGTGAAAAGATTATTCCCGGAAAGCCTCAGGTTCTTATATTCGACACCGCATTCCACAACACAATGTCCCCTGCGGCATATACCTACGCTCTCCCCTACGAGCTTTGCGAGAAGTATAGCATCCGCCGCTACGGTGCGCACGGAACATCTCACCGCTTCGTAAGCGAGGAAATGGCAAAGCTTTTGAATAAGCCCGTTGAGGAAACAAAGATAATCACCTGCCACATCGGAAACGGCTCCTCTATTTCCGCAGTTTTAGGCGGAAAGTGCATAGATACGTCTATGGGTCTTACTCCTCTTGCAGGTATTGAAATGGGTACACGCTGCGGTGATATCGACCCCTCTGTGGTTACCTTCGTTATGAAGTATGAAAAGCTTTCTCCCGATGAGATGGGCGACTTAATGAACAACGTTTCGGGCTTCAAGGGAGTTTCGGGTGTTGACTCCGACTCGAGAGCGCTTGAAAAGGTTATCGCTGCAGGTCCCGATCATCCCAGCTACGAAAGAGCAAAGCTTGCCGTTGACGTTCTTTGCCACGGTATAAAGAAATATATCGGTGCTTACTCGGCTCTTATGAACGGTGTTGACGCAATCGTATTCACCGCAGGTATAGGCGAGAACAACGCAAGCCTTCGTAAGGCAGTTTGCGAGAATATGGAATATCTCGGCATAAGCTTTGACGCAAAGGCTAACGAGGATAACGCTCACGTTTCCTGCAACACAAGAATTTCCACTCCCGATTCAAAGGTAGCGGTTTACGTTCTCCCCACAAACGAGGAGCTTGTTATTGCAAGAGATACCGCAGCAACCGTTGCTGCTCTTAAGGCATAAAATTATTTTATCACAAATAATTTATATTTGCAACACAAATAGCGAAAATAATCTATGGACTGTCTTAAATGTATTTTTGGGACAGTCCGATTTTAAGTAAATGTTAAATTAAATCAAACGGAGAATTTTTAAAAATATGGAAAAGCTAACTCGAAAATACGGATTACTGACCGCTATCTGCATGGTAGTCGGAACTGTAATCGGCTCGGGCGTTTTCTTTAAGGCTCAAAACGTGCTTAACGCAACGGGCGGTAATATGCCTATCGGAATTGCGGCATGGTGCATCACGGGTCTTATTATGATACTCTGCTCTGCCCAATTTGCGGTTATGGCAACTAAATACGAGCGAGTAAGCGGCGTAGCATCTTATGCGGAGGCTACCTGCGGAAAGGGCTACTCATACGCCGTAACGTGGTTTTTAGTCAATATCTACTTTCCGGGAATGACCTCGGTGCTTGCTTGGGTATCCGCAAGATATTTCGGTGTTATAATGGGATGGGATATGACAAGCTCGCAGGTTATGCTTTTTGCGGGATTTTTCTTAATTCTTTCTTATGCGTTAAACGCTTTATCGCCAAAGCTTGCGGGAAAGTTTCAAGTCAGCGCAACGATAATAAAGCTTATTCCCATCGCTCTTATGGCAATAATCGGAAGTATTGCGGGACTCTTTAACGGAATTCTTCCGCAAAACTTTGTAACAACGGTCGGAGAAGCAACGGGAGGCAGCGTAGGTGGCGGACTTTTTGCGGCAATCGTAGCAACGGTATTCGCTTATGAGGGTTGGATAGTTGCAACCTCTATAAGCGAGGAGCTTAAAAACCCAAAGAAAAACCTCCCCATCGCACTCGTTGCAGGCTCATTAATCGTAGTAATAGCATACGTTCTTTATTATATCGGTGTTGCAGGCGGAGCAACGAACGAGGTGCTTATGAAGGAGGGTGCGGCAACGGCATTTAAAAACATTTTCGGCTCGATTGGCGGTATGCTTCTTAACGTCTGCGTGGTTATATCCTGCCTTGGAACGCTCAACGGTCTTATGGTCGGCTCAACACGCGGAATGTATTCAATTGCCGAAAACAACGAGGGTCCAAAGCCAAAGCTTTTCTCACAGATAGACAAGGCGACCGATATGACCACAAACTCGGCTATTTGGGGACTTTTCACCTGTGCTATTTGGTTAGTATATTTCTACGGTGCAAATCTCGCTCCCGAGGGTAAATGGTTTGGAGTATTTAGCTTCGACTCATCAGAGCTACCTATCGTAACGATTTACGCATTTTATATCCCTATGTTTATTATGTGGATGAGAAAGGAAAAGGAGCTCGGAGTATTCAAAAGATTTATTCTCCCCTCGCTCGCAATAATTTGTTGCGGATTTACTATTTTTGCGGCAATCTACGCACACGGTATAACTCCGTATAAGGAAGCACTTAAAAATGGCGAATTTTCCTGCCCCATTATATTCTATTTAATAATATTTGCGGCAGTAATGCTCGTCGGTGTATTCTTCTACTCACCGATAAGAAATAAGATTTTTAAGAAAAAAGCTCAATAACATAAATAACAAAGCAAAAGCATCCTCTCGCCAATGTGGCAAAGGGGATGCTTTAAATTTTTTAGTTTAAAATCACACGCTTTTCGGCTTTCCGCGAACGTAATCACTATCGTAGGTGCTATCGTTATAGCAAATAGTGGAGTATCCCGCCTGCTTAACCTTACCGCGGATATAATTACTATCGTAGGTGCTATCGTTATAATAAACGCTTGCGTTACCGACCTGCTTAATCTTTCCGCGGACGTAATTACTATCGTAGCTACTGTCGTTATAGTAAATATAGGAATTTCCAATCTGCTTAGCCTTGCCGCGAACATAGCCGCTATCGTAGCTACTATCGTTATAGTAAATATAGGAATTGCCGACCTGCTTAGCCTTTCCGCGGACGTAGCTGCTATCGTAGCTGCTATCGTTGTAATAAATATAAGAATTACCTATCTGCTTAGGCTTACCGCGAACGTAGCTGCTATCATAACTACTATCGTTATAATAAATATAGGTAGAGCCAATCTGCTTCATCTTACCGCGAACGTAGCTGCTATCGTAGCTACTATCGTTGTAATAAATATAAGTACCGCCAATCTGCTTAACCTTACCGCGAACGTAGCTGCTATCGTAGCTACTGTCATTATAATAAATATAAGTGCCGCCAATCTGCTTTATCTTGCCTCTGACGTAACTGCTATCGTAGCTGCTATCGTTGTAATAAATGCTTAAATTACCTATCTGCTTAGGCTTACCGCGAACATAACCGCTATCGTAGCTACTGTCATTATAGGAGATACTGCCGTTTTGGTCGATATAGATATTTTCATTAATATCCATACTGATACCGTATTCCGAGGTAGGAATAAGTATAGGAAGCTCGTCATCGGTCTGCGTACCATAAAAATCGACAAACATACCGTCAACAACCATTCCAAGACCTGTAATAACGCCTGAAGTATTAATGCGAATAATCATATTTTTGCCCTTCCTTTATATTTAATTAAAGTATAACAGATTGATAACTTATTTATAAAATTTATAAATATCAAAAAATCAAAGCATTCTGTAAATTGCGATGATTGAGCTATTTTCCGCCTTAAGTGCATCTGCGTCCTTTTCGGTCATAGCATCGCTTATATAAGCATATACACCGTCTGCCTCTACCGCTCCGTCAACCGCTTCGGAGGTAACAACCATTCTTCTGCAAGAGAACTCGGTAAAGTCCGCCACATCGCTCTCAAGAGCCGCTATCCAGCCAAGTGCGCCTGCCTCGGTATTGCGCTTTGCTATTACGTCAACTATATCGGCAACAACCGCGCTTGCAGTGGGAAGCTTACCTGCTCCGGGTCCGTAGAACATAACCTCGCCAACCATATTTGCGTTAATAAGCACACCGTTAAACACTCCGTCAACTCTTGCAAGAGGATTGGACGTGGGAACTGCCATAGGCGAAACGAAGCACATAAGCTTGCCGTCGATATCCTCAACGTAGCCTATAAGCTTTATCTCGTATCCAAGCTTTCGAGCAAGTGCAACGTCGGAAAGTGTTATTTTGGTAATTCCCTCACGGTGAATCATATCGGGAGAAATAAGCTTACCCGTTGAAACCGCGCCAAGAATTACCGCCTTACGAGCCGCATCAATGCCCTCTACGTCTGCTTCAGGATTTGCCTCTGCATAGCCGAGCCTCTGCGCCTCACGCAAAGCATCCTCAAAGGACACTCCCGCATCACGCATAGATGTAATTATATAATTGGTAGTTCCGTTAAGAATACCGTTTATCTTCTTAATTTTATTCGATGCAAGGTCGACGGTCATAGGACGTATAAGCGGAATACCTCCTCCCACGCTCGCCTCGAACATATATCTTGCGCCGCTTTTTGCCGCTATCTCGCCAAGCTCAACGCCATACTTTGCGACTACCTCCTTGTTAGAGGTAATAACGCTCTTCCCCGCCTCAAGGCACGCCTTTGTAAAATCGTAAGCAGGATGCGAGCCTCCCATCATTTCGGCAACGACGGTTACGTCCTTGTCGTTAAGAATTATATTAAAATCGTGAACAACAAGCTTTCCAAATGGACTATCGGGAAATTCACGAAGGTCGAGGATATATTTTATCTGATACTCGCAGCCAAGACGCTCCTCTATTATTTTTTTATTTTCGGTCAAAACCTCGGCAGTACCGCTGCCAACGCATCCAAAACCAAGTAAAGCTATTGAAACCATTTTCACACTTCCTTATCGTTGTATTTATTATATCATTTTCAAAATATTCTCAGTAAATTTGAATATACTTGTTTATTATAACATATTTTTTCTATAAATGCAAATACTTATTGAAAAAAAATCAAATTTATGGTAAAATATTGATATAAAATTTAAAAAAGCGAGGCAAAAATTATGCGTTCACCAATCGGACCCTTAAAAAACGTAAAAATTTTCGTTCTTTATCTTCTTGATAATATAAATTATCCCCTTGAATATTCTACCATAAACGATATCGTTATGCAAACCGACTACGTTCTTTATCTTGACTTTGCCGAGGCGTTTATAAGCATGCTTGAGCTTGGACTTATAGAAAAAATCGACGATGACGGTACCGAGCTTTACGCCATAACGAAAAAAGGCAGATATTGCTCGCAGGAATTTCGTGACGAAATCGTTCATACCCTGCTTGAGAATGCGCTCAGAAAGGCATTACGCTACCTTGATTTCAAAAAAAGAGGCGTTGTTGCCCGCTCTTGGATAGAGAGAGCAGAAAACGGAAAAATACTCGTTTCCTTCTCCTTTACCGAAAAGGGCGTTTGTATATTCCACCAATCGCTAATAGTCGACCACGAGGAACGCGCTTTGCGTATGCAAAACAATTTCAGTGAGCGCCCCGAGGACATATATAAGGGTATTTTTGCTCTTATGGAAGGAAACGCAAATTATCTTTTTGATAATTAATGTTGTGTACCGTCGGGATTACTTCGGTTTATTTACTATTTTTTACCAAAAAAGTTCTATTAAATTTAGTAAAAACATATACAAAAGTCTTTTTCGTCAATTTTTTACAAATTATTTTTTTAAAAAGGTCTTGACATTATACAATTTAATGATATAATAGAATTAGATAAACGAAATACTGTATCATATATTGGACAGTTAATCGTTTCAAGCAAACCAAAAATATCAAACAAACAAATATAATGAATTCAAAAAAAAGCAAAAAAGAAATAAATGATCTTATCTTAGCCGTTAGAAACGGTGACCAAAAAGCATTTGTATTATTGTTAGAGCAATATTCCCCGCTTATAGAAGCATCGGTAAATATGTTTTGTTACGATGGACTCCCTGCCAATGACACTGCGAATGACAAGGACGATTTCCGTCAAGAAGCATCGGTAGCATTTTACAAATCCGTACTCACATATGACCTTAATAAAGAGGACGTTGAGTTTGGACTGTACGCAAAAATTTGCGTTTGTAATGCGCTGATTTCTCAGATACGAATAGCAAAACGAATTCCAACAGAAGTGCAAGAGCTTTCAGACAATCTTATTTCAAGCGACACGCACGAGGACCCGTCCTCCCGAATATTAGAGGAGGAGCGTTTGAGATTTCTTTTCAAGGTTATTCGCAACACCCTTTCAAAATATGAATACAAGGTTTGGGAATTATATTTATCAGGGTGCTCTACGTCGGAAATCGCAAAAAAGCTTAATGCGGAGCCCAAATCGATATCTAACGCTATATACCGTATCAGAGTGAAGCTTAAGGAGTCACTGAACAACAACCGAAATGATTAGGCACTTGCCGATCATATATAGGCCTCAAAATCACCAAATGTTTAGGGGCAAATTCAATAAAGCGAGGTAAAAGCAACATGAACGAAGAAGTAATGACCGGTGGAGTAGAAGCTACGGAAGCAACAGAGTTTGTAGATGAAACTCTTGTTTGCAAGGAGTGTGGAAAGGAATTCGTTTTCACAGTAGGAGAGCAGAAGTTCTACCAGGAAAAAGGCTTTACGAATAAGCCCAAGAGCTGCAAAGCTTGTCGTGATGCAAAGAAAAACGCAGGAAGAGCTCCGCGTGAATACTTTGAGACAACCTGTGCAAATTGCGGCGGCGTAGCAAAAGTTATCTTCCAGCCTTCAAATGACAGACCTGTATATTGCAGTGCTTGCTTTGAGGCTATGAAAAATAACAATCAATAAGCTTTAATTTAAAAAACCTGAGGTGTATGCCTCAGGTTTTTTATTATATATTAAGTTAAATTATCTTTAAGAGTTTTAACTGTTATTTTAAATTATCGAGAGCCAACAAAAGGCTATCCTTATAGTCATCTATAACTCTCTGCGGTGAAATTATGCGCACATACTTTGCGTTTTTTAAAA
Source organism: Eubacteriales bacterium (assembly GCA_045643945.1). GTDB lineage: Bacteria > Bacillota > Clostridia > Oscillospirales > CAG-272 > HGM12713. Next base: position 30,816 of record JAZRGA010000053.1, read on the forward strand.
GCCACGCAAATAGCTCGCTGTTAACTCTCACCTTTACCGATATTTCAAACACCTCGTCCCTGCTTGAAAGCACCGTAACACCCAAGCCGAATTTTGTAAAAATATCGTTCGCAAATGAATTAGCTATCTCGAGGCGCAAATTTTCATAATCACAATCAACGCCCATCTCATTTAAGAGTGTAGTATACTCGCTAACGTGAGCGGCACTCTCACTTAATGCCTCAACGTCAAGCATATTATTTATCTCATAGCTTGAAACCGACTTTCCGTCATAAGCGAGCAGCATATATTTTCCATCGCATAAAATCTTAATCGGCGTAACACACAAGCGCTCACCACCGTTAAAAAGCGTTCTCTGCTTTTGTGCATTCCATTCAAATCGTTTAAAACGCACCTTATTCCCGCTTACAATTGCGCTATCCAAAATTTCGATGTTTTTTGAAATATCGTCATAAATCGGCTTTGGCGTACCGTAAAGCGGCTCATCTAAATCATCAGAATATAAGTTTCCCCTTACACCAAAAATCTTTATTAGCCTTTGCATAAGCTCATAGGATGCGCTTGGCGGTATCGCTTCAAACTTGCTTAAAGCATCAACCGCATATCTAAGCTCGGAGGGAGAAAGCTCCCTCTTTGCAATATAATATTTTACATATCTGTCGCGCTTTATACAAATCTTAATTCCGAACAAGCGTAAGGACTCTATATCGTCGTATAGACTCTTTCTCGCCGCCGCAACGTTATACTTTGCAAGCTCGGCAGATAACTGTGTAATCGTCAGACCCGAATTTTCGTCGGTCTGCTCAAGCAATATTCTTAATAAATATAAAAGCTTTAATTTTTGATTAGATTGTTTTGCCATTTTTAAAATCTATAATACTATTTGGGGTTAAACTTCGTACCCAAATATTTTAACACACTAAATCCAAAAAATCAAGCCTTTTTATAATAAAGTTCAAACTATTATCTATAATATTGCAATACTTAAACGATTAACGCGTAAAGAATAATTCCCGCAAACACAAGCAAGCCGCTTACTGCAGCCGCAAACGAAAAGTTAGAATATCTGCAGCTCTCGTGAACGAGGGGCAAGCCTTCCTCAACCGACTTTTCAATCGTAGCCTCGGTATGCTTTACCGACTTATACGCCTTTTCCTTAACGTCCGCTCTTACAAACTCGCGGTGTGCCATTACGTTGTTCATATGTCTTAAATTTCCTGTCATTTTCTTAATCTCCTTTATACAAATACATTTTTAAAATTTTATTTGCAGCTATTTGGGTTTCTTTCCCTGTGACATCATTATAGCATAATCACTGTATCATAAAAAGGACAATGGTAAAATATTTTTAAAAAAATTCCTATTTTAGAATTATTTTTCTTTTTGTTAGCGTTTTCAAAGTAATTTTATTTCCTAAAATGGAATACACAGTTAAATTCCACTTTTTCCGCACATTTTTTGATATTGTGTGAATTGCACAATTTTTTATATATTTTCATTTTTTTATTGTAACCTATTTACAAGCACAGAAAAATATGATATACTATAATTGGAAATAGAAATTTCCAAAGTTTAAACCTTAGGAGGTCCACTATGAAAGTTAATATTATCGGCAGACAGTTGAACGTATGGGACGAAATGAAAACAACCATCGAAAAAAAGCTTGAAAAATTCGATAAGTTTTTCGGTGATGACTGTGTCGCAACCGCAACTCTTAGCATCAAGCATGCAAAGAAATGCCTTGAGCTTACCATTAATGCAAAGGGCGCTATCTTTAGAAGCGAGGTTGAGGACGAAACCTTCCGTAACGCTCTCGACAGAGCCGTTTATCTTATAGAACGTCAGATCAGAAAGAACAAAACAAGACTTGAGCGCAAGCTTAAGGACGTTGTTTTTGATAAGGGTATTTTTGATACCGGTGAGGATTTTGAGGAAGAAGCAGAATTCAAAATTCGCCGCAAGGCATTCCCTATCAAGCCAATGTCGGTTGAGGAGGCTATAATGCAGATGAACCTTTTGGGTCACGAATTCTTCGTTTTCAGAGATGATCACAGCGAGGAAATCTGCGTAGTTTATAAGCGTCACGATGGCGATTACGGTCTTATCGAGGATGAAAAATAATTAATAATATTTTGGGCTGTCGCAAATGCGGCAGCCCCTTTTATGTATTTATAATACTTGGTATTTTCATCAATAATATAAATTTCCTTTTGCAAAATTTTGAAAGGATATGAGTATGGGGAAAGGAAAACTTTTTTAAAAAAGCTTCCTCTCCCCACAAAAAATATCATTATAAACTTATCTCTTAACTTCTTCCATAATATAAGCCTCGAGAATATCGCCAAGCTTAATATCGTTAAATCTGTCAAGACCGATACCGCACTCGTAGCCCTGTGCTACCTCCTTAACGTCATCCTTAAATCTGCGCAAGGAGCTAATCTTATCCTCGAATATAACGATACCGTCACGAACAACTCTTATCATAGACGCTCTGGTAACCTTACCGTCCTGAATATAAGAGCCTGCAATAGTTCCAACGTTGGGAACCTTAATTGTCTGACGTACCTCTGCGTGACCGAGAAGCACCTCCTTAAATTCGGGAGCGAGCATACCCTTCATAGCATCGGTAATTTCGTTAATGCAATCATAAATTACACGGTAGGTTCTGATATCAACGCCCTGACGCTCTGCGCTATCAAGAGCCATCTTATCGGGACGAACGTTAAATCCAACGATAATTGCGTTAGAAGCCGCCGCAAAGGTAACGTCACCCTCACGAATACCTCCTGCCGCCGCGTGGATAACCTTGACCTTAACCTCCTCGTTAGAAAGCTTTTCAAGTGACTGCTTAACTGCCTCAACCGAGCCGTCAACGTCTGCCTTAACAATTATGTTAAGCTCCTTAACACCGTCGGATATCTGAGCAAAGAGATCGTTAAGGTTTGCTCTCGCATTAGCCTTAAATACCTCCTCCTTAGCCTCGTTACGACGCTTATCGGCAAGCTCTCTCGCCATTCTTTCGTCCTTAACGGCATTAAATTCATCACCGGCGGAGGGAACCTCGGAAAGACCGATAATCTCAACGGGAGTCGAGGGCTTTGCCTCCTTGACATTCTTACCCTTATGGTCGGTCATAGCTCTAACTCTACCTACGGCAGTTCCCGCTATAACCACGTCGCCGTTGTGAAGTGTACCGTTTTGAACAAGTACGGTTGCAACAGGGCCGCGACCTCTGTCAAGCTTAGACTCGATAATAAGTCCCTTTGCAAGACGGTTGGGGTTAGCCTTAAGCTCCTTCATTTCTGCAACGAGCAATACGTTTTCAAGAAGATCGTCTATACCCTGCTTGGTAAGAGCCGAAACGGGAACGCAGATAACGTCACCGCCCCACTCCTCGGGAACAAGGTCATACTTTGTAAGCTCCTGCTTAACCATATCGGGATTTGCGGTGGGCTTATCCATTTTATTTATTGCTACAACTATATCGATATTAGCCGCCTTTGCGTGGTTTATCGCTTCAACGGTTTGCGGCATAATTCCATCGTCTGCCGCTACAACGAGAATCGCTATATCGGTTGACTGAGCACCTCTTGCACGCATAGCGGTAAACGCCTCGTGTCCGGGAGTATCAAGGAATGTCATATCCTGACCGTTAACCTTTACTCTGTACGCACCGATGTGCTGAGTGATACCGCCTGCCTCGCCCGAGGTTACGCTTGTGTGACGGATAGCGTCAAGAATTGACGTTTTACCGTGGTCAACGTGACCCATTACGCAGACAACGGGGGGACGTGGGAGAAGCTGCTCCTCGGTATCCTCTACCTCATCAAAGAGCTTTTCCTCAATAGTAACAACAACCTCCTGAGTTGCGGAAATTCCCATTTCCAAAGCAACCATAGCGGCGGTATCAAAATCCACCGTCTGGTTTACCGTTACCATCATGCCGAGCATCATAAGACGCTTAACCACCTCTGCCGAGGTAACCTTGAGTCTTGACGCAAGGTCACTTACAACTATCTCGGTAGGAAGAACTACACTCGTAGGCGCTTTAGTAACCGACTGAGGTGCTTTCTTACCCTTATTCTTACCGTTCTTCTGTCCGAAGCCGCCGTTATTTACGTTGCTTGCGCTCTGCTTCTTAACACGCTGCATACCGCCGCGCATATCCGAAACGCTTTCGGGAACAAAGCTATCAAGCTTTTCATCATATTTAGAAAGATCTACCGAGCCTCCGCGCATATCAACAACTCGCGTTGCTCCTCTCTGCTTGGTTTCGTCCGCCTTGCCGGTTTGACCTCTTACTATAGGCTGAGCCTTAAAGGTATTCTTGGGAGCGCTCTGCTGCTTATCCTCTTTGTCGTAAAATCCGCCCTGACGTCCGCCCTGCTGATAGGAATTATTCTTCTGCTGACCGCCTCTTTGACCGTTCTGCGCTCTGTCATTTGAGCCATAATTGCGGTCGTTGCGGTCATTCTTTTGAAATCCGCCCTGCTTATCGTTGCCCTGACCGAAGCCCTGACGTGCGCCCTGAGGCTTTTGAGAGCCGTTTTGAGCCGACTGCTGATATGCAGGTCTATCCTGACGGGCAGGTCTATCGTTGCGCTGAGCGTTTGACGTAGGAGCGTTTGACTTTTGAGCATTGTTCTTATAGGAATCCTTCTGCTCTTGAGGTCTTGCGCCCTTATTGTCCTGCTTTTGCGCAGGCTTTACGTCGTTCTTTGCATCGTTCTTTGCATCGTTTTTCGTATTATTAGGCGCAGGCTTGGACTCGTTTTTAGGCTCGCTCTTGGGTGCTTCCTTAGCGGGCTCTGCCTTTTTCTCGGGCTTTACCTCTGCCTTTGCGGGCTCTGCCTTTACCTCTTTCTTCGGCTCGGCTTTAGGAGTCTGCTCCGCTCTGCTCTCCTCGCTCTTTACTTCTTTAGTCTTTTCGATATCCTCATTCTGCTTTGACTGTTTAGAGGGAATAGTCGTTTTTCCGTCGAGATAATCGTCTATACCGTTTATCTGATTATCCTTTGTAAGCTTATTGAAAAGAATAGAAAACTCAAGAGGAGTAAGTACCTTCTGCGCCTTATATTCAATTCCCTCCGCAGTCATTATCTCGGACATATCCTTACTTTTAATATTAAGGTCCTTGGATAACTGATTTACCTTTAATATACCGGATGTTTTAGCTACTGCCATACTTTGCACCTTGTTTCTTGAAAATCAAGAAGCTTCCTTTCGTTAAGGTTTGAGCCATAAGCCTACACGCCACGGCTCTCTGCGTGTCAAATATATTTTTCAACTATACTACACATTTTTTCATCTTTTATCGCAACTGCCGCAAGAGAAGCGGTCTTTCCCAGAGCCGACGCCAATGTAGCTCCGTCGCAATCTATGCGAACCAACCTCACCTGGTAAAACGCAGTCTTATCTGCGATTTTTTTATGTGTTCCGTCAGACGTATCCGAGGACTCTATTACAAGCGCGGGCTTTGACGCTCCGCCCTTTCTTAACGCCTCGCATATCATAGGAACTCCATAAATCAATTTTCCCGCTTTCGCGCACAAGCCGAGCGACGACAAAATCTTTTTCGTGCTTTCCTTATCAATAAGCTTAAGCTCGCTCATAATCCTCAAGCTCGCTTTCCATTTTGTCATATATTTCCTCGGGAATTTCGGTATCAAGGCTCTTATCTATACGCTTTGACTTTCTTGCCTTCTTTAAGCATTTTACATCATAGCAAATATATGCGCCTCTGCCCGATTTCTTACCCGTGAAATCAAGAGTTATCTCGCCTTCGGGAGTTCTGAGAACTCTCAAAAGCTCCTTCTTCGGCTTATGTTCGTTACATCCGAGGCACTGCCTTGTGGGAATCTTTCTCGGTTTCATTGCCTGCTGTCCCATTATAGTCCCTCCTCAAGCGAAATTATTCTGCCTTTATATCTATCTTCATTCCGGTAAGTCTTGCGGCAAGTCTTGCGTTCTGACCCTCTTTACCTATTGCCAAGGAAAGCTGATCGTTATCAACAACAACTCTGCAGGATCTTTCGTCGGTGAAATCTACGCTCTTAACGTCTGCGGGTGCAAGCGCTGCAGCTACGTATTCCGAGGGATTCTCGCTATACTTAACTATATCAATCTTCTCTCCGCGAAGCTCCTTAACTATCTCCTGAATTCTCATACCGTGATTACCGATACAAGCTCCAACCGCATCAACGTCCTCATCGCGCGACCAAACTGCTATCTTGGTTCTCGAGCCTGCTTCTCTCGAAACGCCCTTAACCATAACTATTCCGTCCTGAATTTCGGGAATTTCAAGCTCAAACATTCTGCGAACAAGACCTGCGTGGCTTCTTGAAAGAGTAACGAGCGGTCCCTTGGTATCCTTGTTTACTTCCATTACGAACACCTTTACCTTGTCGCCTACGGTAAATATCTCACCGGGAATCTGCTCGGACTTAAGGAGTGTTGCAAATCCGTTTCCTGTGTCAACGAGAACGTTTCCATTATCGGAAAATACCTTGCTTACGGTAGCGGTGATTATCTCTCCGCGCTTGCTCTCGTATGCATCCTGCATAACCTTTCTCTCGCCCTCACGAATGCCCTGAATTATAACAGACTTTGCAGCCGATGCGCTGAGTCTGCGTACGTTCTTGGTCTTTACCTCGGTTTCAACTATCTTACCGAGAGTATATCTGCGGCTTATAGCCTTTGCCTCCTCCAAGGAGATCTGGCACTGAGGATTTGTAACCTCCTCGACTACCTCTTTTTGAACGTAAACCTTTAAATCCTCCTTTACGGGATCAACCAAAACACGAACCATCGTGCTGGGGCCGTATTCCTTTTTGCACGCCGACAAAAGAGCCGCCTCTATCTTTTCAAGCATATACTCCTTGGGTATGCCCTTTTCTTTTTCAAGCATATCAAGCGCCAAGAAAAATTCCTTATTCATTTCATTCTCCGTCCTTTATAAATTGATTTTATTATTTTAAAATTAAAATTCAAAATAAGTGCTTATTTTCGCAACGGCGGCTTTATCAAAGCTAAGCTCTTTTCCGTTCGCGTCGATGCGAATATTTCCGCTCTCATCGGAGGCAAGAAGCACTCCGCGAAATACCTTAAGCCCGTCAACGGGAGCATAAAGCTTGACCTCCACGTCCCAGCCCTCGCAGGCGTCAATATGAGCCTGAGTTTTAAGCTCTCTTTCGATACCGGGCGAGGATATCTCAAGATAATACGCCTCGGCGATGGGGTCTACCTCATCAAGCACTACGTCTATTGCTCTGTGCATTTTTTCGCAAAGGTCGATATCAATTCCCTCCTCGGAATCAATGGTTATGCGAAGAATTTTACGAGTTCCCTCTTTTACAAATTCAACGTCCCAAACCCAGCAACCCAAGGAATCTGCAATAGGCTCTGCAAGCTGTCTTACCGTTTCAACAACGCTGTTTGAATTTTTTGCCATAGCTCCTCCGTTTTTTGAATTATTTTTTGCAAATATTTTTTACAAAATTTAAGAGTGGACTCTCACAAGCCCACTCACTACGCTATTATTATAGCACATCTTTTTCCAAATTGCAACACCTTTTTTAATATTTTATAACTTTTTTACGATATTTTTTATTTAAATATAATTATTATTTAAATATATAATAAAAATTGAAAAAATCATTTACAAAATATCGCTTTTGTGTTATAATACTATAATAGTATGATTATAATCCTTTATTATGCGCATTTGCCATTTTCGCAAAATACGCGAATTTCAACGAAAGGACATACACTCTATGCAAAATAATAAATTTGATAGGCTCACCCGAATAGGAGAGCTTCCCTCTCGAATATTTATAATTCTCGGACTTATTATGATGGGAATAAACACAGTTCTCTGCGTTTTTGTTCCCGCAATAGATCCCGCAGTTTGCGGAGCGCTGTTTATTGCGCTTTACGGTGTCGCATCACTTGTAATATATTTCGTGTTTCACCATAAGTTCAATATATTCCGCCACGAAAAGGACGCCTCCGACGAGCAAGCGGAAAACGTTATACACGCATTCAGAAATCAGATATCTCTCCCTTATGCGGTTATAAACGAAAAGGGACGGATAGTAACCTCAAACGAGGCATTCTCAGCCGCTCTCGGCATTACCGAAACCATTTTCAACGTCGACATAGACACTCTTTGCGGAATTAAGCGCGAGGAGCTTTTAAAGCTTTCAAACGAAAAGAACGCATCTGCAAGCGCTTTGGAGGACGAGGATGGCGGTGAGGTACAGTCAACCTCAATACACGATCTGCGACGCGCAGAAACGGCAGAGCTTGGCGGTAAAAAATACCGTATGGAATGTCATTCTCTTTCGTTCAAGGGAAAAAGCTACCATATGATAGTATTTTATGATATCACCGAGCTTTCAAGCATTGCGCTCCTTTACAAAAACAATCTCGTTGCGGCGGGATATATCGTAATCGACAATCTTGACGAAATCGCTCAGTACGTTAGAGTAAACTATCAGGACGATACAAGACGTGTTGGAAGATTGCTTAAGGATTGGGCAAACGATATGGGCGGTATTCTCTGCGAATACGAAAGCAACAAGTTTCTTCTTTTGCTCACTCACGAAATGTTATCCGATTGTGTAAAGAATAAATTTTCAATTCTCAATGAAATTCACAAAATAACGATAAGCGACGGAAATATCCCTATGACTGTTTCAATGGGTATATCAACGGTAGGAGAAACCTTAGACGAGCGTGAGCATAACGCTATGATAGCGCTCGATATGGCGCTCCAACGAGGCGGCGACCAGGTTGCGATTAAAAACAATCAGGGTATATTCTATTTTGGAGCAAAGACAAAGGCGTTGCAAAAGCGAACTCGCGGTCAGTCTAAGATAATTTATGCAAGACTTGCCTCATTGATTGAAAATGCCGACCAGATACTCATTATGGGACATAAAAACCCCGACTTTGACTGTATCGGCGCGTGTATCGGTATGGCGACTCTTATTAAAAACATTTACGATGATATCGATGTAAAAATCGTAACCGACACAAAAAACGAAAACTTTATCGCCTGCACGTCAAGGCTTATAGAGCTTGCAGAGTATAAGGATATGTTTATCGACGGTGCGGCGGCGCTTGAATATAACGGCTTTTACACCGTTCTTATAATTGTTGACGCAAACAATATCAATATCCTCGAATCCCCCGAGCTTGCAAAAATGGTATTTAAAAAGGTCATTATCGACCACCATATAAAGAAAGAAGAATATGCCGAGGAGCCTGCATTGGCTTACATCGACACAACCGCCTCCTCAACCTGCGAGCTTATCGCAGAAATGCTTGAGGATGCCCTCCCTCCCGACGTAAGCTTCAAGGAGGAGGCAAGTATTATGATGTCGGGAATTATGCTTGACACCAAAAACTTCACAAGAACAGTTGGTATGCGTACCTTTGCGGCGGCGCTTTATCTTAAGAACGCAGGTGCTGACACAGAATATGCTAGAACCTTTTTTGAGGAAGGATTTGACGATTATCTTTCGGCTTCTCAGTTCGGAAGCGCGGCGAAGATATACCGTGATAGCATCGCAATAACCTCGGTATCTGTTACCACAAGCACAAATCCGAGAGTCCTTGCGGCAAAAACCGCAGATAAGCTTCTCTCGGTAAAAAATATAGATGCGGCATTTGCGCTTATACCTATCGGAAATACCGTCAGTATTTCGGCTCGCTCAAACGGTAGCATAAACGTTCAGCTTATTGTTGAGCAGCTCGGTGGCGGCGGTCACTTCGATATGGCGGGCGCGGCTATTGCAGACGCCTCTCTTGAGGAGGTCGAGGAAATGCTTAGAAACGCAATCGACAATTATTACAACAATCTCGAATCCGAAAAGGACTCGGACGAAAACGAATAATAAAAATCAACTTAAATAAAAGGAGTACAAGAATTATGAAGGTTATTTTATGTGCTGACGTAAAAGGTCAGGGTAAAAAGGATCAGATAATAGACGTATCAGACGGATACGCGCGCAACTTCCTCTTTCCGAAGAAGCTTGCTATCCCCGCAGATGCAAAGGGTATAAACGAGGCTAAAAATAAAGAAGCGTCAAAGCAGCACAAAATCGATGTAGAGCGTCAGAACGCAAAGGATATTGCGGCAAAGCTCGAATCTATAAAGGTTGTTTTCGAATATGCGGCAGGACCTGATAAAAAGCTTTACGGCTCTGTTACCGCAAAGGATATTGCCGATGCTCTCCAGAAAAATCACAATATCATTATCGACAAGCGCAAAATAAATCTCGCAGTACCGATAAAATCCTTCGGTGAATTTTCTGCCGACGTTAAGCTTTTCAATGACGTTTCGGGCAAAATAAAGATAGAAGTAACCTCTAAAAAGTAATATATAGACCGTCTATCATATTTATTTATATTTTAGAAAGGTAAACGGAAAAAATGGATGATTTTTCAAGAAAGCTCCCCTTCTCCTTGATTGCGGAGCAGTCCTTGCTTGGCTCTATCCTCGTTGACCCCGAGGCTATAACCGAGGTATCGGAAATAGTTCAGCCCTCGGATTTTTATCTCTCGGAGCATACGCAGATATATTCCGCTATGTGTAATCTTTTTATAGCGAGCAAGGAAATAGATATCGTTACGCTCATTGATACACTCGTTTCTGCGGGCGTTTACGATAAATCGGGCGGAGAGGACTACATAAGAACTCTTTACCAAGCCGTCCCCAACGCTTTGAACGTAAAGGACTACGCAAGCATTGTAAAGCAAAAAAGCACACTGCGCAGTCTTATAAGCATTTGCTCGGATATAAGCGACAAGGCATATTCCGAGGAGGGAGATGCTACCGAGCTTATAGAATTTGCCGAGGCGCAGATATTTGATATTGCAAACGGACGTACCTCGTCGAACTTCAAAAAAATTCAAGAGGTAATAACCAACGTATACAGTGAGCTTCACACCCTTGCCGACGAGGGCGACGGCGCGCGCGGAACGAAAACGGGATTTTCGGGCATTGATAACGTGCTTGCGGGTATGGGTAACTCCGACCTCATTCTTATCGGAGCGCGTCCCGGTATGGGTAAGACCTCGTTTGCACTTAATATAGCAACCAACGTAGCGCTTGCATCAAATAAAGCGGTATGTATATTCTCGCTCGAAATGTCTGCCGAGCAGCTCGTTACGCGTATAATCTCAAGTGAAGCGATGATAGATAGCTACTCGCTCCGCACGGGACGTCTTGACAAAAAGCAATGGGAGGATATAGCCGCAACCGCTACTCAGCTTGCAGGATGTAATATCCTTATAGATGACACCGCGGGAATTACCGTTATGGGTATGAAGGCAAAGCTTCGCAGAGTTCAAAATCTCGGACTTGTTGTTATCGACTACTTAGGACTTATGCAGAGTGATAAGCGAATTGACAACAAGGTTCAGGAAATTGCCGAAATATCCCGTGGACTTAAGCTTATGGCAAAGGAATTCAATATTCCGATAATCTGTTGCGCTCAGCTTTCCCGTGGACCCGAATCCCGTACCGATAAGCGACCTATGCTTTCCGACCTTCGTGACTCGGGATCTATCGAGCAGGACGCCGATACCGTTATCTTCCTTTACCGTGATGAATATTACGACAAGGAAAAGAGCGATGAGGGTAGCGTTGCAGAGGTAATCATAGCAAAGAACCGTCACGGCTCTCAAGGCACAGTCAAGGTTGGTTGGGTAGGACGATACACCAAGTTCCGTTCGCTCGCAACCGATATGCAGGAAAGTTAAGTGAAAAGTAAAGTGAACAATCAAGCATTTAAAAATATTATTCTTCCAAAGGAATTTAAAGCGCCCCATCTTTTATCAGGGCTTGAGCCGAGCGCACCGATACTCGTAGGACTTTCGGGAGGCGCTGACTCCTCTGCTCTGCTCCTTATGTTAAAAGGATATTCCGAGCAAAGCGGAGCTAAAATATATGCGGCTCATCTTAATCACGGAATTCGAGGCGAGGAAGCAGACCGTGACGAGCGCTTTTGCAAGGAGCTTGCCGAGTCACTCGGTATAACCTTCTTTTCGATAAAGCTTGATATTCCCGCTATGGCAAAGCAAAGCGGTGAGAGCATTGAATGTGAGGCGCGCAACGCAAGATATGATTTTTTCAATAGGCTTATGCGTGAAAATTCGATTTCTATACTTGCAACCGCGCACAACGCCGACGATAACCTCGAAACGGTAATTTTCAACCTTTCACGAGGCTCGGGGCTTTTGGGGCTTTGCGGAATTCCAAGCTCAAGACCCACCGAATGCGGTATAGTAATCCGTCCCATTCTCGATATGGAAAAAAAGGATATAATTGCATTTTGCAACGAGAATAATATTAATTACGTTACCGACAGTACGAATGCCGACAACGATTATTCCCGTAACAAAATACGCAATCAAATAATTCCGATACTAAAGGAAATAAACTCCGCGGTAATAAAAAATACGTCGAGAGCGTCAGACTCGCTTAAGGAGGACGCAGCCTATCTTAAGACTGTGACCGATAAATTCATAAGCGAGAGCTGCGAGGACAGTACAATAGAGCTATCCGTTGTCCGCAATACGCCTCCGTCGATTATAAATAGAGCTTTAATAAGCATTTATTCCGATATTTCCGACGGTGAAACGCTTGAAGCGACCCACATCGGAGCTATTAAAAATTTAGCGCAAAGAGGCGTTCCGCATTCCTCAATATCACTTCCATCAAGCATAGAAGCGGTAATCGAGGACGGCAGACTTTGCTTTATTCGTAAAAAAGAAGAAAAGAAAATAGAAAATTTCAATCTCACTCTAAATAGCGGATTTAACGCAATTGAGAGCGCAGATATAGATATTTTTATTAATATTGAGCCTTATTCAAAAAATATTTACAAAAAATCAATATTGTTGTCTATTGATTCTGCTAAAATAAATGGTGCTCTTATTGCACGAAGCAGACAAGCGGGCGACAAAATTCTGTCGAGCAAGGTTCATAAGAGCTTGAAAAAGCTTTTTAATGAGAAAAAAGTACCGATAGAGCTTCGTGAGCGCATTCCGGTTATATGCGACGGTGACGGTATTCTGGCAATTCCGTCTGTCGCTATTCGTGACGGAGCAAGGCTCACACAAAAAAATGCACAAGAAACAAAAATCACCGTTTGCATACGGTAGAAAGCAAAAGAGGTTAAAAATTATGGAAATGAAAGATTGCATCAAAGAAATACTTATAAGCGAAGAAGAAATTGACAGTATAACCTCTGCCCTTGCGGAAAAAATAACAGAAGATTATAAGAATTCCGAAAAGGAGCTTGTGCTTCTTTGCGTTCTTAAGGGCTCTATTGTCTTTACCGCAGATCTTATGAAAAAAATCCAAATTCCGCTTGAGGTTGAAACGATGAAGGTTTCCTCTTACGGTGGCGCTACTGTTTCCTCAGGCGTAATTAAAATCCAGCTCGACCTTTGCAGAGATGACCTTTCGACGGTGGATATACTTATAATAGAGGACATCGTTGACTCGGGTAATACCTTAGAGAAGCTCACAAAGCATCTTCTCAAAAAGGGTGCGTCAAGCGTTAAGACCTGCACACTGCTTGATAAGCCCTCGCGCCGCGTGGTTGACTTTACGCCCGACTATTGCGGAAGGGTTATTCCCGACGAATTCGTTGTAGGCTACGGACTTGACTATGACGAAAAATTCAGAAATCTTCCTTATATAGGAATTCTCAAGCCCGAGGTTTACAGCGCAGATTCTGCCGAAACCAACTAATATCAAACGGAGGATATAAGTTAGCCTATGAGAAAGAAGAATGGCAATTTCAAAATAATAGTCTTCTATATAGCGCTCTTCCTCGCAATCGTTTTGGCGTTGACGTTTATGTTCAACAACAAAAAGGGTGAAGAGCCTCCAAAGTACGGAGATATAGTTGAGTATTTTCAAAATGACCTTGTAAAGGAGTTTACGGTCACAAGCAATAATATTATAACCTTGACGGTTTACGATGATTATACGGTTGTCGCTCCCAAGGTTGAGGGAGAGGGCGAGGCAGAGTCCGAAAACGCAGAAACAACGGCTCCCGATGCGGAAACAACCGCTCCCGAAACTACAACTCCCGAAACAACAGGACCGCAGACAACTACTCCCGAGGAATCGGGAAAGCCTGCGGGAACGATAATCATTAACGACCCCACAAAGGTAAAAACAATCGAGTACAGACTCCAAAGTCTTGAGCTTTTCGTTGAAAACTGCTCACAGTATTATTTAAGCAACGCAAATCTCGTTAGCTATGATATTGCACCTCCTAAGGTAGTTCCGTGGTGGGTAAGCTTCCTTCCCTACATCATAGTTATCATTATTATTATAGTTCTTTATTTCGGTATAATGAGAACCGCAAAGAACGAAACGGGTAAGATGCATAACTTCGGCAAGGCAAGGGTTAAAACACCTAATCCGGATCTTCCCAAGGTACTATTTAGCGACGTTGCAGGCGCAGACGAGGAAAAGGCAGAGCTTCAAGAGGTTGTCGAGTTCTTAAGAGCTCCCGAAAAATTCTCAAAGCTTGGCGCAAAAATTCCTCACGGTGTGCTTTTAGTAGGCCCTCCAGGTACGGGTAAAACACTTCTCGCAAAGGCGGTTGCAGGAGAAGCAGAGGTTCCGTTCTTCTCAATTTCGGGCTCTGACTTCGTTGAAATGTACGTCGGTGTCGGTGCTTCCCGTGTACGCGACCTTTTCCAAAACGCAAGAAAGCACAATGCATCTATCATATTTATTGATGAAATAGATGCAGTAGGTCGTCACCGCGGCGCAGGTCTTGGCGGAGGACACGATGAGCGTGAGCAGACGCTTAATCAGCTTCTCGTAGAAATGGACGGATTTGGCTCGCATGACGGAATAATAGTTATTGCGGCAACAAACCGCCCCGACATTCTCGACCCTGCACTTCTCCGTCCCGGTAGATTTGATAGACAGATAACGGTTAACTACCCTGACATCAAGGGACGTGAGGAAATACTTTTAGTTCACGCAAAGAATAAGCCCTTTGAGGACACAGTTGACTTTTCCAAGGTTGCAAAGACAACCGCAGGCTTTACGGGCGCAGATCTTGCAAATCTTCTTAACGAGGCTTCGCTTCTTGCGGCTCGCAGAGGCAAGGAGCTTATAGGTATGGAGGATATCGAGGATGCATATATCCGAGTTATCGCAGGACCTAAGAAGAAGTCAAGAGCTATGCAAGAGCGTGAGAAGAAGAACACCGCTTATCACGAGGCGGGTCACGCAATCGTTGCGCACGTTCTTCCCACAATGGACCCCGTACAGCAGATTTCAATTATCCCCAGCGGAAACGCCCTCGGATATACGCTTAATCCCCCCAAGGAGGATAAGTATAGCGTTTACAAGAACGAGCTTAAGGAAAAGATTGCTATGCTTCTTGCAGGACGCGCGGCAGAGGAAATTATATTCGGTGATATTTCGGGCGGCGCATCTAACGATATAGAACGCGCAACCGATATAGCAAAGAAGATGGTTACACGTCTTGGAATGAGCGACGTCCTCGGACTCCGCGCATTCGGTAGCGGTCATAGCGAGGTATTCCTCGGCAAGGATTTCTCAAGCTCGCAGGATTACTCAGATGAAACCGCGGCAAAGATAGATGCAGAAATACACGCTATCATTTCAAGCGCATACGCAAATGCAAAGAAAATTCTTAACGATAATATCGATAAGCTTCATTTCATTGCGGAATTCCTCTTAAAGAACGAAATAATGGACGGCGAGCAATTCACCGCGGCTATGGAGGGCAATCCTACGTTTGAGGAGCTTGAGGAAATGACCGAGGCAAAGAAGCGCAGAAGCCGTGAAGAAAACGATAAAAAGCGTGAAGAAGAAAAAGCAAAGGAAAGACGCGCTAAGGAAGAAGCCGAAAAGGAGGAAAAGGCTAAACAGAACGAAAAAGACTTCGATGATGCCGACAATAACGGCAACAGTGACGACGAGTCCGAGCACGAAATTCCTCACTAAATAAACCTAAAAAAACCACTTGCTTTCAACCGAAAGCAAGTGGTTTTTTAGTTAACCTACTAATACTTTAATACAACCAATACAATCAAAAATAACGACTAAAATTTTTCTCATTTAAAGTTTCTTCTGTAATAACTATTTCCTCATTTTCGTTAATATAAAAAGTTTCATTTTTTGTATTAACAAGTTCCAATCCATACTCAAACAAATCTCTTTCTTGTTGCCATATATCTGCATCTCCATATTTTAATTCTTTTATTGTTCCATCACACTGATACAAATAATAAATCGTCTTGTTCTTATTTGTCACCGCATATACAAATCCCTTATTATTCAATGGTGATAACCAAGTATTGGCTTCTCTACGGATAGGATCAAAAACCATCTCTCCATCTGGATTAAATAAACATAAATAAAAATCTCCAGTAGAATTTTCTATTTGAGTACAAAAATATCCCTCACTATTGTAATATCCAATTTCACCCAATTCCATCCACATTTCACCGGTTAAATTATACTTTGAAAAATCCATAATAATATTTCCATCATAATCAATTAACATGCATTCTTCTTTATCATTCGAAACCAAAATAACATTTCCTGTAGTTCCCCACAATTCAAATTCATCAAATATTAATTCACTATTTCCTTCTTCATCATATTTGTATGCATCAATATACTGCTCAACCTCTATATGTTCATAATTTTTCGTCATTATATTTCTATTTATATGATAATAATCCGTATCTACTTTAAAAATATCCTTTTCTATATACTTAATTTCCAATTTTTTTCCATACTCTAATAATTCTTGACCAATAACAGCGATGGGATTGGATGCTGTTAATTCCTGAACATATTCTCCTTTATTATCAATAATTCCTATCATATACACAT
>JAZRGA010000054.1:0-3126 GCA_045643945.1 Eubacteriales bacterium
TTCGTCGAACGCAGAATGTTATTTAAAACATTCCCCGATTGAAAGTTTTTGGCGCTACCTTTTTTCAAAAAGGTAGCAAAAACCCTTAACACCAACTAACCTGCGTGGGTGCGGTGCGAACATTAGCGGCTCGTCAGTCGATCGCGATTATTTCAGCAAACAATAAATCCCCCGTCGAGAGTTCTTTAAAGGAAAATTAACTAAAAAATAAATTAATATAATCATACAGGAGAAAAAAATGAAGGTAATATTTAATCGTACAACGGTAAGCGCGGCGGTAGCGCCATTAATGTATACTGCATCGGGAAAATTCACTCTCAATGCAACCGACGGTATTTTAATCGACGCAAAATTCCCCGATGAGTGTGTTCTCACAACCTTTGACGGAGAAACCAAGGGTCTTCGCATAAAAATCGAGGCAAAGGTTCTTGAGGAAGGCTCATATATTATAAATGCTCAAAAATTTAATCAAACGCTTCGTGTTATGGATGGCGAGGAAATAACTCTTTCAATCGACTCCAAAATGGTAGCAAATATAGTAAGCGGCCGCTCGTCGCACAAAATGAGCTCGCTTCCCGGCTCGGACTTCCCCTCTGTTCCCGAGCTTAAGAGTGACAGAAGCTTTATCGTTGCTCAGGCAACACTTAAAGCTATGTTCTCTCAGGTATCCTTTGCTATGGGTCTTAACGACCAAAGAGTAGTTCTCAACGGTACATACGTTAAGATTGACGATGACTCTGTGACTATGGTTGCCTGCGACAGCTTTAAGCTTGCAAAATGTAAGCGTCCTGCCGAGCTTGTAAACAAGAACACAAACGGAAACGCTCACCTTGAATACGGCTTTATCGTTCCCGGAAAGACGGTTAACGACCTTTGCCGCTTGCTTTCCGACGATGCCGAGGCGTACACACAGATATTTGTTACAAGAAAGCATATCGTATTCAACATCGGCGAGCTTACATTCTTCTCACGCTTGCTTGACGGTGAATACATTGATTACGAAAGAATAATAGTAAAAACTCATAAAATAAGCGTTACTCTCAAAAAAGAGGAGCTTTACTCTGCTCTTGAGCGCGCGGCTCTTATTACCGAGGAAAAGATAGTCGGAAGCGTAAGAGCGCACGTTAAGCTTGACCTTAACGAGGGTAATCTTCGCATTTATGCTATGTCGGTTGCGGGAAGCACCTATGACGAGATAACAGTTGAGCATGAGGGTGACGATATACTTATCGCCTTTAACAACCGCTTCTTGCTCGACAGTGTTCGCTCATGCAGCGGAGAGAGCATAAAGCTTTTGCTTTCCTCTCCTCTTGGCAGTATGAACATAGTTCCCGCCTCTGACGTGTACAGTGACAACGGAATTGAGGAGCTGTTTATGCTTCTTCCCGTAAGAACGAAGGATTAAAAAAGGGACTTTTCGTGTACTGTAAAAGAGTTAAGCTCACTAATTTTCGAAACGTAAGCGAATGTGACGTTGAGTTTTGCGACGGAATAAATATTCTTGCGGGAGAGAATGCGCAAGGAAAGACTAATCTGCTCGAGGCTATATTTTACGCCTCGGTCGGTCGAAGCTTCAGGGCGTCGAGCGCTAATGAAATGATACTTTTCGGTAAAAAAAGCGCAAGCGTTTCGATAGATTATATGAGCGAGAAAAAAGAAAGAGGCGATAATATTACCATTCACCTCTTTTCGGATAAGAAAAAAACGGTTGAAAAAAATCATCTGCGCGTCGAGCGACTTTCCGATATAGTCGGCTCGTTCCGTTCGGTGTTATTTTGTCCCGAGCATCTATCTCTTATAAAGGACGGGCCGCTTGAGCGCAGGACCTATCTTGATATTGCGATAAGCAGAATAAGTCCGAAATATATACATTCGCTTCAGCGATACGCCTATTTTTTAAAGCAAAGAAACGCCTTGATAAAGTCTGCGGCGAAAAATCGAGAGGTATTTGACGCCACCGTAGACCTTTGGAGCGAGCAGCTTGCCACTGAGGCGGCGGAAATTTCGGCTCAGAGGCTTCAATTCATAAAGCGCGTTGCGAATATTGTGACGGTTTGCTTTGAGGAAATGACGGGCAAAAAAGAGAGCGTGGATATTATTTACCGTGGCTCTGCCTCTTTAAGCGGCGACGAATATCTTGACAAGGAGCTTGTAAAGCAGAAATATATCGATTTACTTTCAAGCTCACATGATAGAGAAATTTTTGTCGGCTCAACGCTTTGGGGTATTCATAAAGACGATATAGAAATAAAATTAAATTCAAAAAATGCGCGCGCCTACGCATCTCAAGGTCAGCAACGCTCCTTAGCGCTTGCTCTAAAGCTTGCCGAGGGCGAGATTTGCCGCGAGGAATTTGGCGATTATCCCGTATTTTTATTTGACGACGTACTTTCTGAGTTAGATGACACTAGGCGGGACTACATGATACGGTTTGCGACCGGAAAGCAGGTTATAATTACAACGTGCGAAATGGCTGTGTTAAATAATCTGCAAGCCGACAAGAAAATTCTTGTTGAATCGGGGACGTATCGAGAATTAAAAATTGATAATTAAAAATTAAAGTTTTTGGGAGCCGTTATGTTTTTACACGTTGGAAACAACAAGAATATTTTAATAGAGCGCGTTGTTGGGATATTTGATATGGACAATGCAACGCTTTCTGCGGTAAGCCGTAAATTTCTTTCGCAGCGCGAGCGTGCGGGGCTTTCCACCAATGCTGCGCTTGACGAGCTTCCGAAATCCTTTGTGCTATATATTGATAGCGATAATCAATATAAAATTTGCTACTCTCAGCTTTCTACCGCTTCGCTTAAAGGTAGACTCAAATTCGAGGAGAGCGACGCGAGGGTTAAGTGAGAGGTAAGAGGAGAGAATTAGGTGCAGTGCGAACACTGTCAGCTCAACGGTCGAGCGTACTATGTTATTTGAAGTTCCCCGATTGAAAGTTTTTGGTGCTACCTTTTTTCAAAAAGGTAGCAAAAAATACTTAACATAAACTAACTTTCTATGCCGCTTTTTCTTTGACACACAAGGCGCAAAGAAAAAGGCTTAGCAAAAAGAAACGCCGTTTTTATGGGCTCTGCCCAAACCCGCAAGCTTTTGAAAAAGCTTGACCAAAACTTTCCT
>JAZRGA010000055.1:0-11340 GCA_045643945.1 Eubacteriales bacterium
GGATATTTGAGAGGAGCTGACCTTAGTACGAGAGGACCGGGTCGGACGCACCTCCGGTGCACCAGTTGTTCTGCCAAGGGCATAGCTGGGTAGCCGCGTGCGGATGTGATAAACGCTGAAGGCATCTAAGCGTGAAGCACACCTCAAGATTAGATATCCCTCCAACTTTAAGTTGGTAAGGTCACTTGCAGACTACAAGTTTGATAGGTCGGAGGTGTACGCACAGTAATGTGTTTAGCTGACCGATACTAATAGACCGAGGGCTTGAACTTTATGATTTCATAAAGGTTCAAAACGATTTTAATTACTTGAGTTTTGTTTCCTACCTTCATTAATCTTTGTTCGGTTTTCTGTGAACGTATAGTTCATAACTCTGGGAGCAATTTTCATTGTTCCCTTTTTTATTCTTAAATTGAGGCAAGGAGGGTAAATAATGGCATTGGAAAGAAAGATTAATGCGGTATTGTTTGATCTTGACGGAACACTTATTTTCCATGATCAGACTACTTTTTTAAATGCATATTTCAGACAAATATCCGATTACGTATCGTCAAAGGGGTATGACGCCAAGGCTTTTATTGATGCCACCTTGTATGCTACCGGAGTAGTTATTGCAAATGACGGCTTAAGGACCAACAAAACACTTTTTTGGGAGAAATTTTTCGGTTACTACGGAAAGCTTGACGAGAAGCTGATTGAAATATCCGACGAGTTTTACGTTACTGAATTTAAAAATCTCAGAAAATTTTCAAATCCAAATCCAAATGCGCAAAAAGCGGTGGAGCTTGCTCATAAGGACGGAAAAAAGGTAGTTCTCGCCACAAATCCCGTATTTCCTATGACGGCTCAGCTCGAAAGAATGAGCTGGTCAGGACTTAGCGAGGGCGATTTTGATTTGATAACGTCCTATGAAAATTCATGCTTTTGTAAGCCTAATCCAAAATATTTCATAGAGGTTTGCAAAAAGATAGATGTAAATCCTCAAAATGCAATTATAATTGGAAACGATGAGCGCGAGGATATGAAGTGCGGCAGTGAGGCGGGACTTATGGGATTTCTCGCAACCGATTGCAGAATAATGGCTAAGGACTTTTTGTGGACGGGTCAAAGAGGCACGTTTGAACAGTCCTTGCGTATATTAAATATGATATAAATATAATAAAAAACACGAATTTTGCGGCAATTTTGCTCGTGATTTTCGTGTTTTTTTGTTTTTATTTCTTGAAAATAATATTTTTTTGTGCTATAATACAAGTGCTATCGGGTGATAGCATAATATTTTGAATGAGGCTTTAACGGTATGAATAAGGTTTTTATGTGGGTTTCTGTGACCTTAATTTTTTCAATTTGTTTAGCGTTTTGCGCAGGCGCTGCTTTGCTTGACGTCTTTGTTGTGGAGCATAATTCCAACGAGGATATTATAGTCGAATCGGTGGATTTCGGTAATAAATCGGAAAATAACAGCTTGAAAAATGAAGCCGAAGAAACTAAATCTACCTCGAAGCATACGACGTCAAATAAAAATAATAAGGAAACCTCAAAGATAACCGAGTCATCTAATAGCTCTAATTCATCGAACGTCGAAAACGAGCCATTTAAGGGTGTGCTTACCGATAAGGAGATGGAAAGCCTTTCAAAAAGCATAACAACATCAAAGACGGTGGGTACTTACAGTAACGATAACGTAGAGCTTTCAGTCATTGAAAAGGTTTTTAAGTCGGGTAGCAGAAGCACAACTTATTTTGTTGTTGATATAAAAGTAAGCTCGGTCGAGTATTTAAAAACGGCGCTCGCAAGCGGAAATAAGCTTACAACTAATAAAACCGAAAAGGTGGCAACGCTTGCAACCGCAAAAAATGCTATATTGGCTATAAACGGCGACGGATGCGGTCAGTCAAACCGTTCAAGCGGCTACGTTGTGCGTGACGGAGTTACCTATCGCTCAACTGCAAGATCGTCGGGCGATACGCAATCGCTCGTTATATACGGCGATGGCTCTATGGGAATAATCGACGAGAAAAAGACATCGCTTGCTTCTGTTAATAACAAGTGGCAGGTCTTTTCATTCGGTCCTTCTTTAATAAATAACGGCGCGATATCTGTTACCGAGGGGCAGGAAATATCGGGACAGTCTATGGCGGATAATCCTCGAACCTCGATAGGAATGGTTGAGCCGCTTCATTACGTTATAATCGTAGGTAACGGACGAACGAGCAGCAGTAAAGGACTTACTCTTTATCAGCTTGCTCAAGCGCTTGCTTATGAGGGCTGTACGGTTGGATACAATCTCGACGGCGGTGGCTCGTCTACTCTTTGGTTTAACGGAAAGGTTATAAATTATCCTACCACCAACGGAAAATACAGTGAAAGGGCGGTGAGCGACATTGTTTATATCGGAGCTTGAGGTAGAGCATAGAAGGGTTATCACTATGGGAATATCCGATATTGGAGTTGCTTTTCTTTGTTGGGTATTCTCCGCAATATACATAGCTTGCGGTCACGGAAAGACCTCTTTGTGTATGGTTTGCTTGTTGGTACCGTTTTTTGTGCTGGGTATGACGGCATTAATAATAGGGCTTGCGGGACGATATCAATATATGACGCTCGGAGTGCGTTGCCTTTCTAATCTTTCTATGGCGTCATTTACAGTAGGAATGGCACTTGTCGGTGTTTTTGAAATAGCGGGTGTGTCAAAATCTGCATTTTTAATTCCAATATGGATAGGCGGAGGCTTGACGGCGATTTGTTCTATTGTGATTTTTGTATTTAACGTAAGAAAAGCGAAAAAAGATATGGAGCTTATGTAAAACGATATGAAAATAGCAGCACTTATACCTGCGTATCAGCCCGATGAAAAGCTTATAACGCTGCTTAAAGAGCTGAGTGCGCATACAAATTATTTTATTTTGGTTGTAAATGACGGAAGCCGTAAGGAATGCGAGCCTATATTTGAGGATGCAAAGCAATATTCTACGGTAATTTCGCATGACGTTAACAGAGGAAAGGGCGCGGCGCTTAAGACGGGTATAAAATATATACTCGAGAAAACCGATTGCGATGGCGTTGTTACTCTTGATGCCGACGGTCAGCATACGGTTGCCGACACGCAGAGAACGGTTGAGGCGCTTATAGAAAATCCCGATAGCTTTATCGTTGGAGGACGGCTTTTTTCGGGCAAGGTTCCGTGGAAAAGCAGAGCGGGAAATGCTATTACGAGATGGGTGTTTAAGGCTTCTACGGGCGCGTCGGTTCACGATACGCAGACGGGACTCAGAGCCTTTTCACGCAAGCTTATGAGCGAATTTTCCAACCTTTCGGGCGACAGATATGAGTATGAAATGAACGTACTGCTTGAATGTACGGCGCGCTCGGTTTCTATAGTTGAAATCCCAATAGAAACGATATATATTGAGGATAATAAGTCCTCGCACTTTAATCCCTTTAAGGA
The DNA here is from genome assembly GCA_045643945.1 of Eubacteriales bacterium. Classification (GTDB taxonomy): domain Bacteria; phylum Bacillota; class Clostridia; order Oscillospirales; family CAG-272; genus HGM12713. The sequence continues at coordinate 3,449 of JAZRGA010000055.1, forward strand.
TTCCTGGAAGATATATAAGCTTATAATCAAGTTTTGCGCGCCGATGTTTTTGTTATTTGTTGCATCGTCCTTTGCAAGCTTTATAGTTGACTATTCGCTTTTTTCACTTTTTACGCTTCTTTTTAAGGGAGAGCAAAATATTTGGATATGCAACGTCCTTGCTCGCGTGATAAGTGCAACGGTTAATTATTTGCTTAATAAGCTTATAGTTTTCAAGTCAAAGGGCAAGAATGCGCAGACGTTTTTGGGGTATTGCCTGCTCGCAATAGGAATTTTAGTCGGAAATACTGCAATATTGCATTTGCTTGTTAATTTTGCGCATATAAATCCTTATGCGGCTAAGGTAATAGTGGAAATAATAATGTTCGTAGTTAGCTGGATAGTGCAGAGATTTGTTATATTTAAGGGTAAAAAGAAATAATTTCATATAAAAGTGAAAAAAGACATGGCTTCGGCTGTGTCTTTTTTAAAAAATACAAAATATTTCTTGAATATTTGCTATAAATGTGTTATAATTATTATAATTTTATTTGAAGGAGTATTACAATGGCATACAGTAAAGATTATAAAATAGAAACAAAATGTATTCAGGCGGGATATCAGCCTAAAAATTCCGAGCCGAGAGTTGTGCCGATAGTTCAAAGCACGACCTACGTTTACGACTCCACCGAGGAGGTTGCGGCGGTTTTTGACGATCCCACAAAGTCGCTCATATATTCGAGATTTGCAAATCCTACCGTTATGGCGGTTGAGGATAAGATAGCCGAGCTTGAGGGAGGCGTTGGCGCTATGTGTACCACGTCGGGACAAGCGGCTACCCTTTTGTCTATCCTTAATCTCTGCGAGGCGGGCGATAGCTTTATAAGTCTTGCGGAAATATACGGCGGAACGGTAAACCTCTTTGCGTTTACCCTTAAAAAGATGGGCATTGAGTGCATTTTCGTTGACAAGAACGCAACCGACGATGAGATAAATGCGGCTTTCAAGCCTAACACAAAGGCGGTTTTCGGCGAAACTATTGCAAATCCCGCGCTTTCTGTGCTTGATATCGAAAGATTTGCTAATATCGCACACGCACACGGTGTTCCGCTTATAGTTGATAACACCTTTGCAACGCCTATTCTTTGCCGTCCTATTGATTTTGGCGCTGATATCGTTATTCATTCGACCTCTAAATATATGGACGGACACGCAGTTCAGGTTGGCGGTGTTATCGTTGATAGCGGTAAATTTGATTGGGGCAACGGAAATTTCCCTGCGCTTACCGAGCCTGATGAGTCTTATCACGGACTTCGCTACGTTGAATCCTACGGAAAGCTTGCATATATTTTAAAGGCTAGAATGCAGCTTATGCGTGATTTCGGTGTTTATCCTGCGGCTCACTCTGCCTTCTTGCTTAATTTGGGTCTTGAAACCTTAGCGGTAAGAATGAAGCAGTATTGTGAAAATGCGCTTACCGTTGCAAAGTATCTTGAGGCAAATGAGCACGTTATAAGCGTTAAATATCCCGGACTCGAGAGCAACGAGGACTATGCGCTCGCTCAGAAATATCTCAAGGGCTCGAGCGGAGTAATTTCCTTTAGAATTAAGGGCGGCAAGGAGGCGGCTATCAGATTTATGAACTCGCTTTCTCTCGCTTCAAACGAGGTACACGTTGCGGATATTCATACCTGCGTGCTTCACCCCGCAAGTGAAACTCACCGTCAGCTTACCGATGAGCAGCTCGTTGCTTGCGGTATAACTCCCGATCTCGTAAGATTTTCGGTAGGACTTGAGAACGTAGACGATATTATAGCCGATATAGAGCAGGCTATGAACAAGGCTTTTGCCTGAGTATTTATTATTATTATAAAGATTAAACGGAGGATACTATGCCGATAAAAATTCCAAATCTGCTTCCCGCGACACAGGTTTTGCTTAACGAAAATATTTTTGTAATGACGGAAACCCGCGCTATGACGCAGGATATTCGCCCGCTGAAGATTCTTATGCTTAATCTTATGCCGCAGAAGATAATAACAGAAACGCAGATAGCAAGGCTTATCGGTAATACGCCGCTTCAGGTTGAGCTTGAGCTTTTGCAGACTGCTACGCATAAGGCAAAGCATACGTCCGCAGAGCATATGCTTGCGTTTTATAAAACCTTTGATGAGATAGAGCATAAAAAGTATGACGGAATGATAATAACCGGCGCACCGATTGAAAATTTGCCCTTTGAGCAGGTGGAATATTGGGACGAGCTTTGCAAAATAATGGAGTGGACGAAAACCCATGTCACAAGCACGTTCCATATTTGCTGGGGCGCTCAGGCAGGACTTTACTATCATTACGGAATACCCAAATATCCGCTTGAAAAGAAGCTTTTCGGTGTCTTTGAGCATACTCTTGACTACAAGCTTTCGATGCTTTTCAGAGGCTTTGACGATAAGTTCGTTGTGCCTCATTCAAGGCATACCGAGGTGCGTCGCGAGGATATAGAAAAAGAGCCGAGATTAAAGATACTCTCAAGCTCCGAGGAGGCGGGAATTTACGTTTGCGCCACCGAAAAGGGCAGACAGATATTTGTTACGGGACATTCCGAATACGATGCCGATACCCTTAAAAATGAGTATATGCGTGATAAAAACGCAGGCTTGCCTATTGATATTCCGAAGCATTATTTTCCCGATGACGATGACACTAAAGAGCCTATCGTTCGTTGGAGAAGCTGCGCTAATTTGCTTTATTCGAATTGGCTTAATTATTTCGTTTATCAGTCAACGCCTTATAATATTGAGGACATCGACTAAAATCTTCAAATACAAAATAGCAGAAACGCAACATTAGTAACAGTGTTGCGTTTTTTTTATTAAATATTTTAAAAAAAATGCAAGAAAAAAAGTAAATCGACTTTTTTTTGCGTATATTTATAATGTGAAATATCGCAAAAACGGTGAAAAGGAGGAGAGATTATGATACCGAGGGAGATAATTGACGAGATAATTTTCAGAAATGATATAGTCGACGTCGTTGGCTCTTACGTTACCTTGAAGCGAGCAGGCTCAAATTTTTCGGGACTTTGTCCGTTTCATAATGAAAAAACTCCTTCCTTTACCGTCTTTCCCGCTACAAGGAGCTGTCATTGCTTTGGCTGCGGTGCGGGCGGCGACGTAATAACCTTTATAAAGAGAGTTGAAAATCTTGATTACGTCGAGGCGCTCGAATTTTTGGCTGCGCGAAGCGGAATAACTATTCCCGAGGATAATTCAAATTCAAGGGAGCAATCGGTTTCACGAAAAAGAATTTACGCTATGAATCTTGAGGCGGCTAAATTTTTTAGAAATTCCCTTATGGACAAGGATATAGGAGCGGAGGCGCTTGAATATCTTTGCGGAGCGAGAAAGCTGAGTATGGCTACCGTTAAGCGCTTTGGGCTTGGATATTCTCCGAACGATTTCGGAATGCTAACCTCTCACCTAAAGCGACTCGGATATACCGACGAGGAGATGCAGATAGGCTTTTTGGCGGGTAAGAGTCAGAAAACGGGACGCTCATACGATTATTACCGAAACCGAGTTATATTTCCGATTATTGATACAACGGGAAATATCGTAGCCTTCGGTGGACGAGTTATGGATGATTCAAAGCCGAAATATCTTAATACGTCGGATACGCCCGCATTTAAAAAGAGCCGTAATTTGTTTGCTCTTAATTTTGCGAAAAATCACTGTCAGGAATATATGATACTTTGCGAGGGATATATGGACGTTATCGCCTTGCATGAGGCGGGATTTGAAAATGCGGTCGCAACGCTCGGAACGGCTATAACCTCGGAGCAGGCGAGAATATTTGCAAAATATACAAAAAAGGTAATAGTTTGCTATGACTCGGATAATGCGGGGCAGGCGGCAACGCAAAAGGCAATACGTCTTTTAGGCGAGGTTGGCGTTGAGCTTAGAATTTTAAAGCTTTCGGGCGCTAAGGACCCCGACGAATATATTAAAAAATTCGGAGCGGATAGCTTCAGGCGAGTGCTTGGAGAAAGCAAAACGGGATTCGATTATAACGTCGAGAAGATAATTTCCGCTCACGATATATCCATAGTTGAAGAAAAGGTCAAGGCGGTAAGCGAGATATGCGCGCTTATTGCGGGCGTGTATAGCAGAGTTGAGCGTGATATTTATATCAAGCGCTCGGCAGAGCTTCTTGAAATTAGCGCGAAGTCGCTTAGTTCCGACGTCGAGCGGATACGCAGACGTATCGAAAGAGAAGCAAAAAGCGCACATATCAAGGAAGCGATGCTTTCTCTTAAGCATATAGGCGACAGAGTTAACAACGATGCCGCTAAAAATATACGCGCTACGGCAAACGAGGAGGCAATTCTCGGATTGATGCTCATTTTTGATGAGTTCAGAGCCGATGCGGCGCAGGGTAGAGCTTCAATTTCGTCGGGAGATTTTATTACCGACTTCGGAAGACGTGTTTTTGAATCGCTTTGCGAGCTTGAAAACAGCGAGGGCGGATATTCAAAGGCGCTTTTGGGTCAGTATTTTAACATCGACGAGATGGGACGAATAGAAAAGCTTGAGATAGACCGACGAATGCTTGCGAGAAATGACCGAAGCGTTTTTGAGTCTTGCATTGAGGGGCTTAAGAGTGAGGCAAGCAAAAAAAAGGATGTATCAGATCCCTTTGCGGAGCTTAAGCGCAAGCAGGAAGAATTAAAAAAGAAGAAAAATAAAAATATACAGTAAGTTCTGTATGGGAGGAAAAATATGGCATCATATGAAAAAAACGAAAAGAACGAGAAGAACGAAAAGAACGATCGTTTGAAGGAGGTCGATATCGAGGAAATAATCGAGAAGCGTAAGCAGGGAAAGCTCTCCGATGACGATTATGAGAGAGTAGCCGAGGAGGTTGGTCTTGACCGCTTTTACGATACTCTCGAGGATAACGGCATAGATCTCGTTGAGGACGAGGTATCCTCTGCGGAAATGAGTCAGATAGAGTCCGAGGTTGAGGCTTTCGGAAACGGTGACTCAATGGAGCGCATTCTCGAGCAGGAGGGTCTTGCGGTTGATGACCCTGTAAGAATGTATCTTAAGGAAATAGGCAGAGTTCCGCTTCTTACCCCCGAAAGAGAAAAGGTGCTTGCAGAGGTAATGACAAACGAGGCGTCGACAGAGGAGGAAAAGCGCGCGGCAAAGAATGAGCTTGTAGAGTCAAACCTTCGTCTTGTTGTAAGTATTGCAAAGAGATATGTAGGTAAGGGAATGTTCTTCCTTGATCTTATTCAAGAGGGAAATCTCGGTCTTATGAAGGCGGTTGATAAGTTTGATTATAGCAAGGGCTATAAGTTTTCTACTTATGCTACTTGGTGGATACGTCAGGCTATTACCAGAGCTATTGCCGATCAGGCGAGAACTATAAGAATTCCCGTTCATATGGTTGAAACCATACATAAGGTTTCGAGATACTCTCGTCAGATGCTTCAGGAGCTTGGACGAGAGGCTACACCCGACGAGATAGGCGAGAAGATGGGAATGAGCGCAGAAAAGGTAAGAGAGATAATGAAGATTGCTCAAGACCCCGTATCTCTTGAAACACCTATCGGTGAGGAGGAGGACAGCCACCTTGGCGATTTTATTCCCGACGATGATACTCCGTCGCCCTCCGATGCGGTTGCCGCTACAATTCTCCGTGAGGTTATAGAGCGTGAGCTTCATACTCTTACACCCAGAGAGGAGCATGTAATCAAGCTTCGCTTCGGTCTTTATGACGGAAGAACGAGAACACTCGAGGAGGTCGGCAAGGAGTTTGACATTACAAGAGAGAGAATTCGTCAGATAGAGGCAAAGGCGCTTAGAAAGCTCCGTCACCCTCAGCGTACAAGACATCTTCGCGGATTTTTGGATTAAGTGTGGTAAAGCCCTTGACTTTTAGGGTAAAATGTAGTAAAATGATATAAATATTTGTTCTCGATTTTTTCGAGAGTAGGAGGAATATAATGAAAAAGAAAATTCTTTCTCTCGCTTTGTGCGCCCTTATGATAATAGCTTCATTCGTGGGATGCGCGGAGAAGAGCAGAGATGAGCTTATGAATCAGATAGGAGAGGAAACCTCCAAGGGAGCGGTAACTCTTACAATGTATATCTTGGCAGAGGATAAGGTAAGCGCAGAGCAGGAGCTTCTCGTTGAAAACGCTGTTAACGATATAGTTGATTCTTATAAAATAAAGCTTGATCTTAAATATTTCACAGAGGAAGATTATTACAAAACTCTTGAAACCAATCTTGCTAAGATGAAAACCTATTACGGAAACAAGGAGCATCTTTCTAAGGAAACCGAAGCGCCCATTTATACCGATGATAACGGTCTTCCCACTACATACTATCCTCCTAACGAGGAGTTTCAGGTTGACCTTTTCTACTTTGCGGGCTACGATAAATATAAGCAGTATAAGGATGCGGGATACCTTGCAAACTTTACCGCAGAGCTTACCAATAGCGCAAGCTTGCTCAAGGGCGGTATAAGCTCTATTCTTTACGAGAACGTAAAGGCGATAAACGGCGAATACAATATGATGCCCGTTAACGCAGAGGTTGGCGAATATACTTATATGCTTCTTAATAAGAGCGTGCTTACCTCGACTCAGTTAAAGGCGGAGGATATAGTATCTCCCGTAAGTAATAGCTGCGCAGAGCTTCTTTCTATGGTAAAGGGCTATTATCCCGACTACGTTCCGCTTTACTCAACCGAGGGAGTTCTTTCCTTTGATGACGTAAAATTCTTCGGAACAGATGCAAAGGGCTTCGCAAGCGATGATTTCTCAATTCTCGCAGGCACTTATAGCTCGGACTGGAGCTACGGTCAGGAAAACGCATATCCTGCTATGAATACCGTAAACGCAACCGTAGATAACGGTAACAAAACGGCGCTCGAGCAGATAAAGATACTCAAGAATTATGAGTTTAACGGTTACTACGCAACCGAGGCAGATGCAAATAAGCCTTTTGCGGTAGGCTACGTTAAGGGCGGTCTTGAGGTTGTTGATAAGTATAGCGATGAATATGAGGTTATAGTGGTTGATATTCCCAAGCTTGAAACCGAGGACCTTTATAAAAACGTTATGGCTATCAGCTCGCAGACAAAGAGCCTTCCCTCAAGCTCGAGAATTCTCGCAGAGCTTTACACCAACGAGGAATTGATAAATATTCTTGCAAACGGTATCGAGGGAGAGAACTACGTTTGGACTAATTCCGAGATACTCGATAAGAACGATGAGCCTTACAGAGTAATCAAAAAGCAGGCTAAGGACGAAAGATATATATACAATATCGATCCCTACAAGATGGCAAACGTGGCGGCTATTTACTCGACTGTTGATGATGATCCCGCAAGATCGCAGAGAATACTCGACCAGAACAGTGATGCTGAAAAGGACCTCTTGCTCGGATATACGCTTTATGGCTCTGGACTTAATCTTGATGTAATGACAAAGATTGCAGAGTATTCCAAGACGGCATACGATAAGATTATTGCCGCAAAGAATAACGAGGAGCTTGATGCGGCTATTGCCGAAATCGAAGCGATGGTTGCAAGCGATGAGGTAAAGGCTATATTTGCCGACGGAGGCGTATCGGCTTACTATATGAAGTGGCTCACGGGCGCTAAAATATATGTAGCTCCCGCAACCGAGGCTTAAAGTTAAAAAATAGAATGGGCAGCGTCATTTAGCGCAGAACAAAAACACAAAAAATAATAAAAAAATAGCTTTAACTGTGAATAAAAATCGCGGTTAAAGCTGTTTTTTGTGTAGGAATTTTCGAGATAAACTCTCAAATTCCATTTTTATATATGTTTTTTAGCCGCGCTTTGGCTCTCTGGCGTACCTTTGTACGCCGACGAGAACC
>JAZRGA010000056.1:0-4397 GCA_045643945.1 Eubacteriales bacterium
AGCTGTTTTTTGTAGGAATTTTCGAGAAAAATCTCTCAAATTCCATTTTTATGTGTGTTTTTTAGCCGCGCTTTGGCCCTCTGGCGTACCTTTGTACGCCGACGAGAACCAAATCACGACTTCTGCATCTGAATGACTCAGCACCAACCCTTTTCAAAGAACTCTCTACTGAGGGTTCTGTTTTTTTGCCGTAATGACTGCGTTCGACCAACAAACCGACTATATTCGCACAATACACAACAATTAAAAATTTGGGTTAAGCTTGTTCAAAATACCTAACTGCGCCCATTGCGTCCTTTGCGTAAGCATCAGCGCCAATCATATCGGCATATTCCTGAGTAAGCACCGCTCCGCCAACTACTACTCTTGCAAAGGGAGCAGAAACGCGGAGAAGCTTAATTGTTTCCTCCATAGCAGGTACGGTAGTTGTCATCAAAGCGCTCAATGCAACGAACGGTGCGCCAAGCTCTACAACCTTATCAACGATAATCGAAGGAGCAACGTCGCGCCCGAGGTCAACCACATTAAAGCCGTAATTTTCAAGCAAAAGCTTTACTATATTCTTACCTATATCGTGTATATCTCCCTTAACGGTGGCAATAACGATAGTTGCTTTAGCGCTTTTTTCTTCTGTGGGCATATTAGCCTTAACAATCTCAAAAGCCGCCTTTGCCGCCTCTGCACTCATAAGAAGCGAAGGCAGATATACCGTTTTTCTTTCAAATCCTACGCCAACCGTATCAAGAGCGGGTATCACCTCGTTTTGAACAACGTCAAGCGGTGACACTCCGGATGCAATAAGCTCTCTGCAAGCACGCGCGGCATCCGAGCAAAGCCCTTTAATTATCGCGCGCTGAAGCTCGGATTTAAATTCTTCACCACTATTCACTGCTGCAACGGTCTGCGCTGCTTGAGTTGTGCTTTGCTGCATAGGAAGTGCCGAGGCAAATTCAATATATTTTGCGCAGCTTGCATCAAGTCCGGAAAGTGCAAGGTAAGAATAATACGCCTTTAGCATATCAACCGAATAAGGATTCATAATAGCCGCCGACAAGCCCTTAGAAAGAGCCATAGTAAAGAAAACCGACGTAACTGTTTCTCTTGACGGAAGTCCAAACGATACGTTTGAAACACCGAGCGAAGTAAGACATCCAAGCTCGCGGCTTATCATTTCAACGGCTTTGAGAGTTTCCACTGCGGCATTATCGTCTGCGCTTACGGTAAGAGCTAACGGGTCAAAAATTATATCTTTTTTAGAAATTCCGTATTTTTCCGCCTCGCAAAGTATTCTGCGAGCAATATCTACTCTGCCCTCTGCCGTTTCGGGAATACCGTTTTCATCAAGAGTAAGCGCAACTACAAGTCCGCCGTACTTTTTCACAAGCGGGAATACCGCCTCCATGCTCTCTGTCTTTCCGTTTACGGAGTTTATCATCGCTTTACCGTTATAACGTCGAAGCGCCGCCTCCATAGCGAGAGCATCCGAGGTATCTATTTGCAAGGGTAACGGAGAGATAGCCTGAAGCTCGCATACTACACGGCGAAGCATCTGGACCTCGTCTATTTCGGGAAGTCCTACGTTTACGTCAAGAATATGCGCTCCCTTTTCCTCCTGCGCAATTCCCTCTTTTAATATATAATCAATATCTCCTGCGCGCAACGCCTCCTTAAAGCGCTTTTTACCCGTAGGATTTATACGTTCACCAATAAGCACAGGGCACTCACCAAACAAAACCGCACGGCAATACGAGGAAACGACCGAGATATTTTTTTCTTTTATTTCAATAACGTCAATATCCTTAGTTGCGCTGACAAGAGCCGAAATATGCTCGGGAGTAGTTCCGCAGCAGCCACCTACCGCTCTTACTCCCTCTCCAACGAGAATCGAAACCTCCTTTGCAAATTCCTCCTCGTTAATATCAAAAACGGTAACACCGTTTAGAGCCATAGGAAGTCCTGCATTTGCCTTCATAATTATAGGCAACGAGGAATATTTAAGATACTCACGAACGATGGGAGCAAGCGCTCTCGGTCCTTGCGAGCAGTTAACGCCTATCGCATCTGCGCCCATTCCTTCAAGAAGCGCAACCATAGAAAGCGGATCTGCGCCCGTCATAAGCTTGCCGTCCTCACCGTAGGCGTTGGAAACAAATACGGGTAGCTCGGAGCTTTCCTTTGCCGCAAGTAATGCCGCCTTGGTTTCGTAGGAATCGTTCATAGTTTCAATAAAAATAAGATCAACTCCATATTTTACGCCAAGCTCTACAGTGCGTGAAAAGAGCGAAACCGCCTCCTCAAAATCAAGGTCGCCATAAGGACGAAGCATCTTTCCGCTCGGTCCAATGTCAAGAGCAATAAACACATCCTGTTGAGTCGAAAGCTCGATAGCGCGTCGAGCGTTATCAATTGCCGCCTTGATTATTTCCTCAAGCTCGGTTTCGGAAAATTTAAGCAAATTAGCGCCAAAGGTGTTAGTGCTTATGACGTTCGAGCCTGCATCAAGATATGATTTATGAATGTCAACGATAACGTCGGGATGAGTAATATTCCAACGCTCGGGAAGCTCTCCCGCAGAAAGTCCGCGCTTCTGTAAAAGCGTACCCATTCCACCGTCAAGATATAAGGTTTTATTTTTCAAAAATTCTAAAAGCTTCATTATTGTAATTCCTTTATTTTTTCAACGCCTATCAATGCCGTAACCGACTTCAAGGGCGTCATAAGATAACTGTCATTAAGCGTTAAGCCAATGCTCGTAGGCGGGTCAAGTATCTCAAAAAGCTTTTTTTGATATTCAATCGAAAAATCACCGTAGCCCGCGCTAAAACGGGGACGTAGCGACTCTCCCAATAAAGACTTTACTGTGCGCATATCCTCGTTAAAAGCATCGCAAAGAGCCTCTATGCGCTCGTTTCCCAACGATTCAAGTAAAAGAGCCGTAACAGGTGAAAGCACCGAATATCGAAATATAAGTCTGTCAAGCTCTATTCCGAGGGTGGCAGCAAAAAAAATTACCGAATGACTGTCGCGAAGATTCTTTTTTATATCCTGCGAAGTACCGAAATCACACTCGGATATGCTAAGCTCACGGTAGCACACACGTGGATTTATTATCGGCTCAACCATAGAGATAACAGTATCAAGCCTGCGATAAAGCTCACCGCTATCCTCAATTAAGGAGCGCACCCCCGCATAACGAAGCACCTCGCGCTTGTCAATAGGCGGCAAGGAATAACGCTTTACTATGCACAAAGCCATTTCGCTTTACCCTATAATGTTAGAAAGATTAGACTGAATATTCGCGGCAACCTCGGGCTTGTTCATAGAATAAACGTGAACGTTGAGTATTCCGTTTGCGAAAAGATCGATTATCTGGTCGGTAGCATAGGCAATTCCCGCCTGCTTCATAGCCTCGGGATTGTGCCCGAATTTGTCAACTAAAGCCTTAAAGCGTTGAGGAACAAAAGAGCCCGAAAGCTTTATAGCACGCTCGATTTGATTTGCATTCGTAATAGGCATAATTCCGGGAATTATCGGTACGGTTATACCCGCCTCACGAATTTTGTAAAGAAAATTGTAGAGAAGATTGTTGTCAAAAAACATCTGAGTCGTCAAAAAGGAGCAACCGGCATCAACCTTTTCCTTAAGATGCTTGATATCCTCTGCTTGATTAGGACTTTCGGGATGCACCTCGGGGTAGCAAGCGCCGCCAATGCAAAAATCGTAGCCGCTTTCTTTAATATCACGAATAAGATCAATAGCGTGACGGTATGACCATAACGAACGGTCGGTTGCCTCAAGCTCAGGAGTGAGATCTCCGCGGAGAGCCATAATATTTTCAATACCCGCAGCGTGAATTTGTGAAATGCGCTCTTTTACGGTTTCCTTAGTAGAGGAAACACAGGTAAGATGAGCAAGAGTGGGAACACCGTAGGTTTTATTTATATTTTCGGCAATTTCAAGAGTGTAACGACTCGTTCCGCCACCTGCACCGTAGGTAACACTGACAAAGGACGGAGAGAGCTTAGCAATTTCCTCAGTCGCACGCTTTACACTGTCAAAGGCGGTAGAGGTTTTCGGCGGAAAGACCTCAAAGGAAAGATGCATTTTATCTTGGTTAAAAAGTTCGATAAGCTTCATAAGAGCCTCCAAAAAGCTTTGCTGTATTAAAATAATCAAAAAAAGTATAGCATAAAAACGTAAAAAAATCAATATCATAAGGAATAAATAGGTAGAAAATCGAATTTTATAAAGTAAAAATGAAAGAAAAGGCAAAATATTTAAATAAAATTTAATTTTTTTCAAAAAAAGACTTGCAAAATAGAAAAGAATGTGATATAATAGTCAAGTGCACAGGGGTGTAGCTCAGTTGGTAGAGTACCGGTCTCCAAAACCGTGGG
>JAZRGA010000057.1:0-7051 GCA_045643945.1 Eubacteriales bacterium
AGCGTTTGATGAGAATATAAATATAATAGAAATTTTGAAAAATGAATTTTGGAGGAAAATATGTTCGTATATTCTCTTAAAGCAAGCACGCTTAAATTCTTTGCGGCACTGTGTGTGGCGCTTACCGCTCTGGTTATGATGATAACCTTTATACCGAGCTATGACGGTGGAGAATTTAAGTATATAACCACGGGAAACGAGGCGGAAATCAATTATTCGAAAATTAAAACCAATGAAGACAGAATAGCCTTTCTCAAGCAATTTGGATGGACTGTAAAGGAAAATCCTATTGAGGAGGTTGAGGTTAGCATCCCCGAAAAATTTGATAAGGTATTTATCGGCTACAATGAAATTCAAAAGCGTCAGGGACTCGACCTCTCAAAATATAAGGGAAAAGACGTTATGCGCTATACATATGAAATTACCAATTATAACGGAGATAGTGGCAGAGTTTACGCAAACGTAATAGTTTATCGAAATAAGGTTATCGGAGGCGATATTTGCTCGGCAAACGTCGGAGGCTTTATTCACGGCTTTGAAAAATAAAATATTGTAAAACCTAAAAAGCGGGGAAGCCTCGATAAAAAGGCGTCCCCGTGATTTTATTTTACCGTATATCCGCTTTGATTAAAAATTATATGCTTGACGTCACCGTCGGCAACGATACAGTGCTCACGTCCGAGCTTGTCGAAAATATACTTATTAGACTCAACGGCATTTCCGATAAATTGATATTTTTTGCCCGTCGTGCGTAAGGCAAAAGCCGCATTTGAGGTGGTCCATAGCGTATAAGACGGTGAAACACAATCGTAAAGCTTTACCGTCGCTCCACTGTATCCGTGGTGATTTACCTGCATAAAATCGCTCTTGAGCGTGCTTTGATAGATGTCTGTAATTAAATCCGACGCACCGCAATCGCAATCCGCCATAATGAGTACGCTCGAGTCGTTTACCGTTATGCGAAAAACCGTTGAGGCATCGTTTGTTGAAGGCTCAAAATAAGGTATGCATAGCTCTTGCGTGTATATTACGTTGAGGGTAAGGTTGCAAAAGCGTATCTCTTGACCTGCGTGAGGCTTAATGATTTTTGACGTTGGATAGTCGCGCGTTATAATGCTTGGCAGAGTGAGGCGTAAAAAATCGTCCGACGGATAAACCGACGAATATGCCGACGGGTCGCCGTTGTTATAGATAAAATACTCTATTTTAATATCGCGGTAAAGCTCGTTGAACTTTATAAAAGCGCTGTAATGGTCTGCGTGCGGATGAGTGAATATCCAAGCGGCAACCGTTATACCTCCGTCGCGCTTGTTGTTGGATTTAAGATAATTATAAATAATTTCAGAGTCGCGAGGCTCTTTTTTTATTTCTCCTGCAAGGTAATCTCCGTATCCGCCGTCGATTATTATAAATCTTCCGTCCTCAAGTGTGATTATATAGCACATTCCGTGACCGTCTGTTAATTCTCTGTGAGTATAATCAAGTGGAATTACGGCAAACGAGGTGTCGGTTATTTTCGTGTAGCTCGGCTCTGCCGTCTTGTAAATGCTTTCTAAGAGAGGGTCGGTGATGATTTTAAGGCTTTTATCGTGCTTAAGATAGCTTATATGAATAAGTCCCTTGCTTTTTTCGTCGAGCAGAGTGGCAAAGATATTACCGTTAGGCTCGGATAACTCGCTTTTTGTGTATCCCTTGTCGGTAAGAGCGCTTATATATTCTATAACGTCACTGTAAGTAGCATCGGTGTAGCAATCCATAATGCATTGATTTCCGCAGGGGAGAGATTTTTGATATTTTGCTTTTGTGAATTTCATAAACGTAATATCCTTTCGGTTAAGAAAATCGGGCACGCCGTAAAACGCACCCGATTTATTTTTTGTTTTTTATCCCTTGTTTTTGTTGGGAGCGCAAGTGGTTACCGATACCGTTCCACCCGCAAAGCTTAAAATCTCGATGTTATCGTCACCGACGAAGCAGGTCGAGTTGTTTCTTGCCCATTTGTTTTGAGATTGAGCGTTACCGTTTCCACCGCCCGTTGTACGTTGGTTAAAGCACTCTTGGCTTGTCGGCCAAAGCGTATATTTCGGAGCTATTCTTTGGTAAAGCGTTGTAGAGCCGCCACTGTATCCGTGGTGCGCTATCTGCATAATATCACTCTTTAAGGTGCTTCCGTACATATTGTTCAAAAGGTTGGTGGTCTGCGACTCTGCGTCTGCAAGGAAGATGGTCTTTACTCCGTTTGCGTTCATTCTGAGAATGATAGAGGAGTCGTTTACCAATTCCATCTTGCTGGGGGTGTGGCTTTCCTGCGTGGACATTACCTCAAAGGTGGTGTTGCAGAAGGTTATCTTTTGTCCTGTGTGAGGAACTATCTTCTTTGCGTCCTTGAAGTATACGTTAAGGCAGTAGTAGGGAAGTCCTCCGTCCTTACTTGTTCCGGGGAGCCATCCACTCGGTGTCTGACTGTATCTTGACTTATCACCGCAGTTCATAAGGTAATACTGCAAGGTTACTCGTGTTCCGTAGGTGTTAGAGAAGTCGACGAAGCATCCGTAGTGGTCGCTATGGTCGTGAGTAAATACCCACGCTGCAATAACGATTTTTCCGTCCTTGCGTTTATTGTTGTTTTTTAGATAATTAAAGAGTATGTGGTGGTCATTAGCGCTGCCGTAACCACCGTCGATAACGATGTAACGTCCGTCCTCAAGAGTTATAACGTAGGACATTCCGCTCGCATCGTAGTTGCTGCCTATCTTATCCTGAGTGGTATCGTAGTCAAGGGTCATAACCGCAAGAGAGGTTTCGGTTACCTTTGTGTATGCGGGCTCGGATTCCTTATATACCGCTCCGCTTAAGGAGTCAAGTATAACCGTTACAGTTTTATTGTGGTTGAGGTAAGAAATGTGAACGAGTCCGTTCTTTCCGTAGCAGGTGATAAATCTGTTTCCGTTTATAGAGTTGTCTTCTGTCTTCTTGTAGCCGAGATGCTCTATCTGAGTAACGTAATCGTTAAGCTTGTTAGCGCTTGCAGAGGTGTAATACTGCTGAGTAATTCCTGCGCCCGAGGGGTAGGTTGTTGAATAAACACCGCCTGTAAATCTCGGAACAGAGCTAAGGGGAGCGCAGAAGGTGTCAAGTATTGCACCCGATATTGCGAGCGCATAATCACCCTTCTTTGTGTTGTATGCCTTAGCCTTGTTTATAATGTCCATAAATTTCGTAATTGCAGATATAGTTGATTCATCGTTCTTGCCCGAAACTACGATTTTGCTTTCGGTCTTTGAAACTACGCATTGGCTCGGCTGGAGAGTTTTAATAGCCGCAGCCGTTTCGCTAAATGCAGACGGACCTATAAGAATTTGCTTTTTAGCCTTGTTATAGGTTGCGCCCGATTTTACCTCGGTTACGCCCGCCATAGCCTTGATAAGCGTTATAAGCTCCTCAGCCTTTGTTTTAACCGATGCCGAAACGTTACCGAAAACTATTTCGTACTGAGAGATGCCGCCTGCAGAGAGGATAGCGATGCTCTGCGCAATACCAAAGGTGGTAGTGCCGTCCTTTACCGTTAAGGACTTGTTTTTCATAGGCTTGATGTAGGTTTCGTAGAATGTATCGCACGCTTCGGTAAGAGCGAGCTTGTTCTTTGCCATAATAATAATTTTTGTGCCTAAAAATTTAATGATATAATCCTTAGTCGATGCATTTAATTCTTGAAGCGCCTGCTTTGCCTCGGGAATCATACTGTCACCGATGATTATTTCATAAAGGGAGCTTTTGTTTATTTGGAGAGAAAATCCCTTTTCGGTAAGCTTTGCGCTGAGTGCAGTTGCCGCATCCATTTCAGCAGCGTTATTTTTATTTGCTATTATAGAATATCTTGAAAAGTCGTTCTTTGTTTCTTCGCCCGTTCCCTCAATGTTTTCAATGTTGGGGTTGCTTGGCGTAGAACCTCCGTTATCGTCGGTTTCCTTAGCGTCACCGTTACCGGTAGCTATATCGCTTCCGTCATCGGAATAATCACTATCAGAGTCCGAGCTTGACTCTTGGTCTGCCTTAAGACCGCACGATGAAGCTCCGAGAAGCATAGTGAATATCAGAAGCATAATTAGTGCTTTTTTGAAAAAATTCATACCGTATCCTCCTTGCGACAATATTTGCGCGTTGATTTTAAATATATTGCCACATAATAATTATATCACTTTTGAAAATCCATTTCAAGGTTATTTTTTAACAATTAATATGTAAGAATTTTAGCGATAATAACAAAAAAGACCGATAAACGGTCTTTTTCGTTATATTAGTTTATTTATTTTCCATAGCGCGGCGCTTTTTCATAACCGCCTTCATTCTTTCCTCTGTATTGAGTATCTTCTTTCTTAAGCGGATAGACTTGGGAGTTACCTCTATAAGCTCGTCGTCGGTTATAAACTCGATAGCCTCCTCAAGTGAGAAGATAACGGGAGGAGTAAGCAAAAGCTTTTCATCTGCTCCTGCAGAGCGGATTGCGGTAAGCTGCTTTTTCTTGCAGGGGTTAACGGCAATATCATCGTTCTTCGGATTTTCTCCAACTATCATACCCTCATATACGGGGGTCTGAGGACCTACGAACATAGAGCCTCTTTCCTGAGTATTAAAGATACCGTATCTTGTGGTTTCGCCTGTTTCCGATGCAATAAGAGAGCCTGTAAATCTCATTATAACCTCACCTCTGTAAGGCTGATAGCCGTCAAAGAGAGAGTTCATAATGCCCTCGCCTCGGGTAGCGGTCAAAAATTCCGAACGGTAGCCGAAAAGACAACGGGAGGGAATAGAGTATTCTATTCTCATACGGTTTCCAACGGGGTTCATTTCAAGAAGGTCGCCCTTGCGTTGACCGAGCTTTTCAACAACCGCGCCAACGTACTCAGACGGAACGTCAAGCGTTACCTTTTCCATAGGCTCGCATTTTACTCCGTCAATTTCCTTAAAGAGAACTCTGGGGTTAGAGCAAAGCATTTCATAGCCCTCGCGACGCATCGTTTCGATAAGTATGGAAAGGTGCATTTCACCTCTGCCCGCAACCTTGAATTCCTCGGTGGTTTCACCGTCCTCAACTCGGAGAGATACGTCCTTAAGAAGCTCCTTGTAAAGTCTGTCGCGGAGCTGACGTGAGGTTACAAATTTACCCTCCTTGCCCGCAAACGGACTGTTGTTTACCGCAAAGGTCATTTCAAGCGTAGGCTCGCTAACCTTTACAAATTCAAGAGGCTCGGGGCAAGTAAGGCTTGTAACTGTGTCGCCTATGGTAATGCTTTCTGCGCCCGAGAAGCATACGATATCACCCATAGTAGCTCGCTCAACGGGTACTCGAACAAGTCCGTCTATCTGGAAAAGAGCGACTATTTTTATACGCTTTGGCGGTGCGTCATTGTGGTAGTTGCAAAGGTATGCATCCTGATTTACACGGATAGAGCCGCGCTCGATTCTACCGATGCCTATTCTTCCAACGTAATCGTTGTAGTCGATAGAGGAAACAAGAAGCTGAAGCTCGCCCTCGTCATCACCCTCGGGGGCAGGGATGTAGTCGAGGATTTTTTCAAATAAGGGAACGAGGTCAGTGCCGGGAACGTCGGGGTCCTCGGTTGCAGTTCCTGCTCTGCCCGAGCAGTAGAGCATAGGACTGTCAAGCTGCTCGTCGGATGCGTCAAGGTCGATAAGAAGCTCTAAAATTTCGTCCTCGATTTCTCCGATTCTCGCATCGGGCTTGTCTATTTTGTTGAAAACTATAATAACTCTGTGGTTAAGCTCAAGAGCGCGCTGAAGCACGAAGCGGGTCTGAGGCATAGGTCCCTCGGCTGCGTCAACGAGCAAGATAACACCGTTAACCATTTTAAGAATACGCTCGACCTCGCCACCGAAGTCTGCGTGACCAGGGGTGTCGATTATGTTTATTTTGGTGTCCTTGTAGTGAACGGCAGTGTTTTTTGCAAGAATTGTAATTCCGCGCTCCTTTTCAAGGTCGCCCGAGTCCATAACTCTGGTAACGGTTTCCTGATTTTCACGGTAAATTCCGCCTTGCTTTAGCATTTCGTCGACGAGAGTAGTTTTTCCGTGGTCAACGTGAGCGATAATAGCGATATTTCTTAAATCGTTGCGGGTCATAAATTTTCTCCTTTAACGTTTTTCGTCGTAATATTACAGTTTAATATTATACCATATTTTTGCAATTAAAAAAAGATAATAAATGACGATTTTTTTTGCATATAGGAAAAGGTTGTTGTGCATTTTTACAAAACAATTATTTATTTACTAGAATATTTAATTTATTACAGTGATATTGACAAAAGTAAAATTTTGTTATATAATGAGCGTGCCAAATCAACTGTAATATAAGCAAGGGCTATTTTTAGTTGGTTTGGCGACTATCGGAGTTTGCGTTTTTGTGCGGTTGCTTCGCTAGCCGCACTTTTTTTATTTTAAGGAGGGTCATAACTATGTATGACGAGATTGGAAAGAAAATTAAAAGATTAGCGATAGCAACATTTATTGTTGAGGCGATAGCAGCGATAATAACAGGAATTGTTCTTATTACGGAATATGTTGATTTATGGATAGTTTTATTGGTGTTTATTTTAGGTCCTATCGTTGCTTGGGTGTCCTCATGGTTACTTTATGGGTTTGGTGAGATTATTGACAGACTTTGCTCTATTGACAGAAATACACGCGTAGAGGTAAAATCAAATGCTCAAACAAAAGAGGACGACAAGAGAATTAGTCAATTTGAAAGACTTCGCGCTAAAGGTCTCATTAGTGAGGAAGAATATAAAAAGGAATATAAAAAAGTAAATTCAAAATAATTGTGAGGGAAACATTAAAAATGAATGAAAATTCTTTTGAAAATAAGAGTGAGCAGGCAATTGAAGATACTTATAAATTAAACGGTAAAAAGCAGATTATTGTTCTGTCTGTTATAGCTTTGATTTTTAAGATAATAGATATAATAACAAAATTTTTAGATGTAGAGTTTAATGAGGGTGGTGATTTGATATTTATTACTTCTTCATTTTCTGTA
>JAZRGA010000058.1:0-32410 GCA_045643945.1 Eubacteriales bacterium
CTGTTGTGTAAGAATTTACAAGGAAAAATAACGGATCGTCGGAAAGTATTGATGACGTCAAGGTTATAAGCTCGTCCACACTATCCTCTATCTTCCACACCTCTCCCGATGGGCCTCTGCCGTATGACGGAGGATCCATTATAACTGCATCGTATTTATTTCCTCTTCGTATCTCACGTTCAACGAATTTTTTACAATCGTCAACTATATATCTTATCGGCGCATCGGCAAGTCCCGAAAGTGCCGCATTCTCTTTTGCCTGCGCTACCATACCCTTTGCCGCATCAACGTGAACAACGGATGCTCCCGCCTTTGCCGCCGCAATAGTTGCGCCACCTGTATATGCAAAAAGGTTTAAAACCTTTATCGGGCGTCCCGCTTTTTTGATAAGGTCGGAAAACCATTCCCAGTTAGCCGCCTGCTCGGGAAAAAGTCCCGTATGCTTAAAGCCCATCGGCTTAAGCACAAAGGTAAGTCCTAATGATTCGTATTTTATATTCCAGCTTTGAGGAAGCGTATTTTTCGACCAACCGCCGCCTCCCGACGATGAGCGCTTATAAACGGCATCCGCACTTTTCCAAGCCTTATGCTGAGCCGCCTTTTTCCATATTATCTGAGGGTCGGGACGACGCAAAATGTATTTTCCCCATTTTTCCAAGCGTTCTCCGTCGCTTGCATCGAGCAACTCGTAATCTGTCCATTTATCTGCTATCCACATAAAAACTCCTGATATCAATTATGATTGTGTATGATTATTTATTATAATATTCTGCAAGCCTTGAGCCTCCGCAATGAGCGTGACATACCGCAATTGCAAGAGCATCTGCCGTATCGTCGGGCTTTGGTGGCTTTTCAAGTCCGAGCAATCTCGTAACCATTGTAATAACCTGCTTTTTTTCGGCTCGACCGTAGCCTACAACCGATTGCTTTACCTGAAGCGGCGTATATTCGGCAATTTTAACGCCCATTGAATGAGCCTGCATTACAATAACTCCGCGCGCCTCTGCAACCTTTATTCCCGTTGTGATATTCGTATTAAAGAACAATTCCTCAACCGCCATAACGTCGGGGTGATAGCGCTCGACGAGAAGCCTTATTCCCTCGTCTATTTTAACCAATCTATCCTCTGTCGGTGTGTGCGCGGGGGTTTCTATCGAGCCATATCCAAGCACCTTGAATTTTGAGCCGCTATATTCGATAACGCCCCATCCAACTATTGCATATCCGGGGTCTATTCCAAGAATTATCATAAAGCCTCAATAGCGCCTCCTATACATAAAAATCCAAACTATATTATACCACATTACGGAAAATATGTCAAACTCTTTTTTATATATAATTATATATAATTTGTAAATATATTTATATATTTTGGTAAAATTTAAGTTTGATATTTACAAATCGGTTATATTATGTTAAAATATATTGATTAACATTATTAATTTATTTTTTCGAAAGCGAGGTTTTTATGAGCATTCAAAAATACCGTGTAAACGATATAATAGAATTAAAAAAGCCCCACCCCTGCGCAGGCACGCTTTTTAAAATACTCCGTGTCGGAGGAATTATGCGAATATCCTGCCAGACCTGCTCGAGAGATATGGAAATAGACAGATTGAAGCTTGAGAAGGCTACTAAAAAAATTATTTCAAGCGAGGAGATACCAAACGATGAGTCAAGCTCTTAACGATACTGTGTCAGAGAATAATATAAAAAATACAGAAAATATAGAAAATATAGAAAACGCCGAAAGCTCCGAAAATTCGGTTGCAAAAAAGAAAAAGAAGATAGGCTTTCACCCAAAGAGATTTTTAAAGAGTCTTCAAACTAAGCTTCAAAGCTCACCCTATCTTTACCTTTTATTCTGCTTTCTCGTACCCGTAATATTGATGTACGGAATATACGTTGTAAAGGGCATACATCCTTTTTACAACGGCTCTCCCCTCGTTCTCGACCTGAATGCGCAATACGTTTCCTTCTTTGAGGCGTTGCGTGATTTTGCGCTCGGTGAGCGAAGCATTCTTTACTCGTTCTCACGCTCGCTCGGCGGAGAATTTATGGGTATGGTTGCCTATTATATGGCGAGCCCCTTTACCTATATTACCGTTCTTTTTCCCAAGGACAGAATACAAGAAGCGGTGCTTTTGATAATGCTTCTCAAATGCGGACTTTCGGGCGCATCCTTTGGCTTTTATCTTCACAAGA
This sequence comes from Eubacteriales bacterium, assembly GCA_045643945.1. Lineage (GTDB taxonomy): Bacteria > Bacillota > Clostridia > Oscillospirales > CAG-272 > HGM12713. The sequence continues at coordinate 2,206 of JAZRGA010000058.1, forward strand.
AGTCAAAAAATCCGCAAAAGCTGACTATCTTTACCTTTGCCTTGATGTATGCCCTCTCGGCTTATGCGGTAGTTCAACAGCACAACACGATGTGGATTGACGCCTTGATTTGGCTTCCATTGTTTGCGTACGGTCTTGAAAATCTCGTATATCGCAAAAAATACAAGCTTTACGTTCTTTCTCTTTCGGTAATAATGATATGCAATTATTACATTGGATTTATGATTTGTATTTTTGCGGTGCTTTATTTCTTCTATTGCTATTTTTCAAAGTCAAAGGAAGAAATCAATCCGTACGGAGAAAAGCTTCACTTTATAAAAACGGGCTCACGCTTTGCGATTTTCTCGCTTATCTCCGCTGCTATAAGCGCATTTATGCTTATTGCCGCATACTACTCCTTACAATTCGGAAAAACCGAATTTTCCTCCCCCAACTGGGCTATGGAGGCAAACTTTGATATCGTTGATTTTCTTACGAAATTCCTACCGGGCTCTTACGATACCGTTGAGCCGTCGGGTCTGCCCTTTGTTTACTGCGGAATTTTAACGCTGCTCCTATTGCCGATATATTTTCTTGCAAAAAAGATACCCGTAAGAGAAAAAATCGCCTCACTTGCGCTTATCAGCGTTCTTATTCTCTCTCTTATCTTAAAGCCTCTTGACCTTGTTTGGCACGGCTTTTCGATGCCTAACTGGCTCAATTCAAGATACAGCTTTTTGCTTTGCTTCGTGCTTTTGATAATGGCTTACAAGGCATTTGGAAATATAAGAACAACGAGTGAAAAGTTTATTCTCGGAACGGCGGCGTTCTTGATTTTATTCGTTGCCGTTGCTCAAAAGTTTGAAATGGACTCATTTCTTACATCGGACAAAAAGCTTTCTACCTTTGGATGCATCTGGTTTTCAATAGCCTTTACCGTAATTATTGCGGCGGTGCTTTGCACAAAGCTTAGTCTAAACCACAAAAAGCACTCGAGAGCCGTTTCAGGCGTTCTTGCCGCGGTTATCTGCGCAGAGCTTTTCTGCAACGGCATAGTTTGCTTTTTGCATCTTCATAAGGACGTTTCCTTTACCACCTATACGAGCTATAACAACCATCTTGCCGAGCTTCGTCCCGTAGTTGGTGCCGTAAAAGAATATGATAGCTCCTTCTACCGTATGGAAAAGGTTCGCCACAGAACGAAAAACGACAATATGGCTCTCGGTATGTACGGTATAACAAATTCAACGTCGACGCTAAATCAAAAGGCAATCGATTTTATTGGAAATCTTGGATATATAGGTCGCTCGCACAACACTATGTACAACGGTGGAACTGCGGTTGGCGATTCGCTTTTAGGTATCAAATACGTAATCGATTACGACGCCTCGACAAAGCTCGACAATCTTTACGAGCGTCTTGAGTTTATCGAAAGCGAAAAATATGCCGTTTACGAAAACCCCAACGCCCTCTCGCTTGCATACGGTGTAAGCAAGGACGTTAACGATTTTGACCTCACCGACTACGATAGCTACTTTAATCGCTATAACGGACTTGTAAGCGCTATGCTCGGAAGTGAGGATACCGTTGACCTCTTTAACTACGTCAGCCGTGTATCTATAAGAAGCTCCTCCTGCGAGGAAACCAAAAAGCTCACCTACAACAAATACGTCACCGAGGGTACTGAGGGCTTAATCACTATAAGCTACACCGCGCCCGAAACGGGATATTATTATTTCTACGCAAAGGGCTCGGGCTGTGACGATATTAAGCTTAACTTTAACGGTCGCGGCAACGTAAGCTATCTCGGTAAAGATACAAACCATATCATAATCGGCGGATATCACGTTGAGGACGAGCCGATTGAAATAGAATTAACTGTTCCCGAGGACAATGAATTTACGTTATACACCTCGCAAAATTACCTTTGGTACTTCACTCTTGAGGATTATAACGAAATTTTTGCTAAGCTAAAGAGCAACCCTCAGTTTGAAATATCCGAAAGCTCCACCGAGGATAACCTTATCGGTATGATATCAACACAAGAAAGCGACCAGATGATACTTACCACCATTCCCTACGATAAGGGCTGGAAGGTCTACGTTGACGGTGAGGCGGTTGAAACCTACGAAACGCTTAACGCTCTTATGGCATTCGATATCAAGGAGGACGGAGAGCATCTGCTCGAGCTTAAATACGCTCCCACCGAGTACACTGTCGGTATTATAATTTCGATATTCGGTATTTCAGCATTTTTAATTATTTGTGCAATCGACTTTATATTAAAAAAGACGTTGTTAAAGAACAGATTACGCGTATACGAAAGAGATTATTTCGTTCTTGACGATTTTGACTCTGTTGACTGCCCCGATACTTTAGAAATACTTGAAAGCAACGCAGACGGTAACGGCGTAGCAGAGAATGCGGATTTGGAAAGCTCCGAGTCCTGCGAATCAGACGAAAGCACTGAAGAATAAAAACTTACGGAGGAAACGATGTTTTATTATATAAGCGGTAAGCTTGCTCACCTTGACCCCGCCTTTGCGGTAATAGACGTTGGCGGTGTTGCCTACAAGCTTACTATTTCAGGCACAACGCACGCCGCTATGCCCCACCATCTTACAACCGCGGAAGCGCCAACCGTTAAGCTATATACCTATATGGCAGTTCGAGAGGACGATATAGAGTTATTCGGCTTTAACAGTGAGGACGAGCTTTCGTCCTTCAAGCTTCTCTTATCGGTTTCGGGAGTAGGACCTAAAGCGGCTATATCCATTCTTTCCGAGCTTACCCCCACAAAGCTTGCTATTGCAATATGCTCGGATGACAAAAAGGCAATTTCACGCGCAAACGGAATTGGCCCTAAGAGCGCCGCAAGAATTATACTTGAGCTTAAGGATAAGCTTAAAGGACAGGCATTCTCGGATGACACCTCAACCGTTAGCGCAGAGGAGCTTACAAGCTCTACCCCCTCGGGAAAGAAAAAGGATGCCGAGGATGCACTTACAGTTCTCGGATATTCAAGAAGCGAGGTAGCCTCTGTATTGCGCACCATAGATACAAATGCTCTTGAGCTTGATGAAATCATTCGTCAAGCGCTCAAAAAGCTTATGAGATAAGGAGGCGTGAAAATGAACAACGAAGAATTTGATTTTGAAAGCCGTATTGTCACCACCTCTTATCAAAGCGAGGACAGTGACATCGACACCTCGCTCCGCCCTAAAACGCTTAACGATTATATCGGTCAGGACAGAGCAAAGGAAAATCTGAAAATCTATATCGAAGCGGCAAAGCTCAGAGGAGAAAGCCTTGACCACGTTCTTCTCTACGGCCCTCCCGGTCTTGGAAAAACCACTCTTTCGAATATTATCGCAAATGAAATGAACGCAAATATCCGAGTTACCTCGGGTCCTGCCATTGAAAAGCAGGGCGACCTTGCGGCACTTCTCACAAATCTTTCGGAGGGTGACGTACTTTTTATCGACGAGATACACCGACTCTCACGCACGGTAGAGGAAATTCTTTACCCCGCTATGGAGGACAACGTGCTAGACATTATAATCGGAAAGGGACCCTCGGCACGCAGTATAAGAATAGACCTCCCAAGATTTACGCTTATCGGAGCAACCACGCGAGCAGGTCAGCTTACAACGCCCTTGCGTGACCGCTTTGGCGTGCTTTTAAAGCTTGAGCTTTATACTCCCGAGGAGCTTCAAACAATAGTTACCCGAAGCGCGAGTATTCTCGGCTTTAACATAACTCCCGACGGCGCAAGAGAGATAGCCTCTCGTTCAAGAGGAACTCCGCGTGTCGCTAACAGGCTTTTAAAGCGTGTTCGTGACTTTGCTCAGGTTTCGGGTAAAGCCGCAATCGATAAGGAAATAGCAAGCTTTGCTCTCGGCAGACTTGAAATTGACGGCTTAGGTCTTGACAACACCGACCGTAAAATGATGGAAACTATTATAAAATTCTATGATGGCGGTCCTGTCGGTCTTGAAACGCTTGCCGCAACCATCGGCGAAGAAGCAATAACCATAGAGGACGTTTATGAGCCTTATCTGCTTCAGATAGGATTTTTAAACCGAACTCCGAGAGGAAGATGCGTTACCCGACTTGCCTACGAGCATCTTGGTATTCCCTATAAAAACGCTAAATCGGATACCGCCTCGCAAATCAATATTTTCGAGGGCAGCTCCGATAAAGAGTAATATTTTTGAATAAAAAAAATAAAAAACACAAAAATAATATAAAATAATGTAATGACGGAGGTTTTATTATGTGTGAAATCAGATTTTATGTATGTGAGCATTGTGGAAACATTATAGGCGTTATTCACGATGCGGGCGTTCCTATGATGTGCTGCGGTCAAAAAATGACTAAGCTCGAGGCAGGCGTTGTTGAAGCAAGCCATGAAAAGCACATTCCCGTTGTTGAACGTGACGGCAACATTATTAAGGTTACCGTAGGCTCGGTTTCTCATCCTATGCTTGAGGAGCATCACATCGCTTGGGTATATCTTCAGACCAATCGCGGCGGTCAGCGCAAGTGCCTTGCTATCGGCAGTGAGCCGACTGTAAGCTTTGCACTCTGTGACGAGGAGCCCGTTGCGGTATTTGCTTACTGCAATCTTCACGGACTTTGGAAAACAGAGCTTTAATCTGTTAAAATAGCACTTAAGGGGAACGGCTTTATTAAACGAAGCTTTTCCCCTTATTTTTATTTTTTATTTTATTAATTACAAAAAAGGATATCACAGACACAACGCCCGTGATATCCTTATAATTTTAACTGTATTTTTGAGGTTACGAATATCCCTTAAGATATATCGAAGAACACCCAAGCAAGAATTGCCCAAACGAAGGTGCTTGTAATGCCGTTTATAATAGCATTAAACTCCAAGCTCATTATCGAAATAATAAAGCTTGTCATCGCAAGGAAAAATACCAACACCGCAATCACTCTGCACGCCTTCATTGCCGACTTGGAAATACCCATTATTCCAAGAACAAACATCAAAATACCAAGTACAGAATTAAGCGCAAGTATTCCCTCAAAATCTCCGTCGAAAAGGCTTGCGGCAGCCTCGATTGCAAATCCAAGACCAAGCGCAATAAACGCGATACTTACAAAAACTCTCGTTATACTTCCGCTTTTGATTGACATAAGCCTCTCCTTTTAATTAAAATTCTATTGCTTTTTCGATATAAGCGCGAAGCTCGGAAATCGGAATTCTTACCTGCTCCATTGTATCTCTGTCACGAACGGTTACGCAGTTATCAACCTCGGAATCGAAATCATAGGTAATGCAAAGAGGAGTACCTATCTCGTCCTGACGGCGATATCTCTTACCGATAGAGCCTGCCTCGTCGTAATCTACGCTGAAATACTTAGCAAGGTCGGAATATATCTCGTCTGCCTTATCGGAAAGCTTCTTCGAAAGAGGAAGAACTGCTGCCTTAAAGGGCGCAAGAGCGGGATGCAAGCGCATTACAACGCGGGTATCGTTCTTTTCTGCGTCAACGATTTCCTCGTCATAAGCATCGCAAAGAACAGACAATACTGTACGCTCAACGCCAAGACTGGGCTCAACTACATAAGGAACGTAGCGCTCGTTGGTTTCGGGGTCGAAATAGCTTAAATCCTTACCCGATGTATTCTGATGCTGAGTCAAATCGTAATCTGTACGGTCAGCAACGCCCCAAAGCTCTCCCCAGCCGAACGGGAACAAGAACTCAAAGTCGGTGGTTGCCTTTGAATAGAAGCAAAGCTCCTCGGGATCGTGGTCACGGAGTCTAATGTTTTCCTCCTTAAGACCGATTGCAAGCAACCAATCGCGGCAGAAGCTTCTCCAATAGTTAAACCATTCGAGGTCGGTTCCGGGCTTGCAGAAGAACTCAAGCTCCATCTGCTCGAACTCACGAACACGGAAAATAAAGTTACCGGGGGTAATCTCGTTACGGAAGGATTTTCCGATCTGTGCGATACCGAAAGGAACCTTCTTTCTCGTTGTTCTCTGTGTGCTTACAAAGTTTGTAAAGATACCCTGAGCGGTTTCGGGACGAAGATATACTGTGTTCTTCGCATCCTCGGTTACGCCCTGGAATGTCTTAAACATAAGGTTAAACTGACGGATATCGGTAAAATTATGCTTACCGCAGGTGGGGCAAGGAATGTTATGCTCCTCAACGAAAGCCTTCATTTCCGCCTGAGTAAAGGCATCGATAGGCTTCTCAAGAACGTATCCCTTTTCTGCGCACCAATCCTCAATTATTTTGTCTGCTCTAAATCTCTCATGGCACTCACGGCAATCCATAAGAGGATCTGCAAAGCCTGCAAGGTGACCAGATGCTACCCAAGTTTGAGGATTCATAAGGATAGCGGCGTCAAGACCGACGTTATACTTATTTTCCTGCACGAACTTCTTCCACCAAGCGCGCTTTACGTTGTTTTTAAGCTCTACGCCGAGAGGTCCGTAATCCCAAGTATTAGCGAGTCCTCCGTATATTTCCGAGCCGGGAAATATAAATCCTCTTGTTTTACAAAGAGCGACGATTTTGTCCATTGTTTTCTCTGTGTTCTTCATTTTATATGTCCTTCCTTTTATACGCCGGCTGCGTATAAATAGTTTAATAAATAACAATGGTATTTTACCACACCGAGCGAATTTTGTCAATAGGTAATACCAAGTTTCTCACTTCGTTTAAAAAAATAAGGATATATTCCCTCTTATGATTGAGGCTATGTCCAAAAAATATGATAATGAATTATCTAATATATTATGAAAGAAAAAATGGATGATGAATATAAGGAAGGAGATTTTATGAAAAAGAGTTTTAACATTTATTTTAATTTTACAAGTGGTTTGTGTGTTTTATTTGAAAATATTGTGAATTTCAACCAATGCTATTGACAACATATAAGCGTAATTGTATAATTGAAATATAAATAGCACTTTTTTAAAAAAATTTATTACACATTTTTCATTTTTTTCGTACTTTATTTATAGAGGATAAAAATTCTCAAGGAGGTCAACTATGAAAAACCTTAAGCTTTTAAAAACGATATTAAGCTTACTTTTAATATCTTCTACGGTTTTAACATTATTTAGCTGTAACAACGAAACTAAAGAAACCGATGAAACTGTAAATAGCGATATTACCGAAGAAATTGCAACCAAAAAAACCTACAATTATAAAGATTATGACAGGGTAAAAGATTTTGAAATAATTCAGGTTGACGATGGTTACAGGCTAAAATTTAACGATACCGGTTATTATGAACAAGCGTATCGTTCCGATCATTTGGTAATCTGGTTAAAGTCAATTGATGAAATATACGACGGCTTAATTTATGGTACATTATCTGATGGTGATAAAATACACATCTTTGATGGATTTCCGCGGGATGACAATGGAATAATTATCCCTGACCCGTATAATTTATATGTGCCTATATTACCCGAGGACTGTTCAGTTTTTGATAATGAGGTGAGCGTTAGATGGAAAGGCTCGACATATCATCACGACATAGCACTTATATCTAATAAATATGACATCTGTCTCGGCGCGGGGGTCACAATTTCTATTCTAACCTATGACAACTATAACGAAGAATTGAAAAAAGAAACGGATATTGTAAAAGATTATCCCGATTCAATGTGGACTCATGAAAACGGAAAAGACAGTATTATTTACTCAATTGAAGGAGAAACCTTCAAGCGAGAGCAAGTAAGATATACTGTCTCAAACGAAAATAAGACCATGCTTTTAATAAAAAATTACATTCATTACGAGGAAGAAGCACGTCTTAAAAAAACAACTGCTTATTACACTTCCAATGGAGCTTATTTTACAATATCATTTCTCGATGCTTTCGGTGGTGAGTTTGGTTTTTTCACTGACGGAAGCTCTATTGATCCCGAATGGGCATTCGAATTTGACGTTGAAAAATATGTACCCGAAAATACCTAAATAAAATTATCCCCCGAGCAATCGGGGGATAATTTTATTAAAATATTAAGTTCCCGCTACCGAGCAGCCTCTTACCAACGTATTTGGCGCACCGAATACCTTAAATCCTGCAGGAAAGCCGAATTTTACGTTATTTGAAAGCATTTCTATATTTTTAATAAGCTCAAAAAAATTCCCCGCAACTGTGAACGATTTAATTGCCGCGCCGATTTTTCCGTCCTTAACCTCAAATCCTGCGCTCTCGATTGAAAAGTCACCCGTTACTGCGTTTGCGCCTGCGTGGAGTCCCTTAAGCTCGGTAATATAAATTCCGTCCTTAAGCGCCTCAAAAAGCTGTCCGTCGCTTACTTCTCCGCCCTTTATATAAAAATGATAAGGCGAAATAACTACCGTCGACGAATAGCTTGAGCGCGCTCCGTTGCCAGTGCTTTCCTTGCCTATCTTTTCTGCGCTTGCTATATCGTAAAGAAGCGTATTAAGAACTCCGCTCTCTATTACGTTCTTTTTATAAGTCGCAACGCCCTCTCCGTCGAATGCCGTTTGCATTGGGCTTGACTCATACATAGGGTCATCAACGAGCGTAAGACATTCTGCGGCAACACTCTCCCCCTCCTTGCCCTTAAGCAAGGAAAGACCGAGATAAGCATTTCTGCCCGAAAAAACGCTGCTGAATGCCGCAAGTATTGCTCTCATCTGCTTACCGTCAAAAATTACGTCATATTTACCCGACGGAATTTCCTTAGCACCGATTTTTGAGAGTGCCTCGTCGATAGCCTCCTTAGGCATTTTTTCGAGCTTATCTGCATCAAAGCCCGTTTCTATATCTCCGCCGTACTGCGACTCACCGTCCTTAGCTACCACCGCCTGAACGAGCGCTCCGCAAACTCCGACCTCGTTTTCAAGATAAAGTCCGTGAGAATTTGCAAGAATTATTTTTGTCTTTTCCTGAACTGCATAGGTCTGCGTTCCGTCGGTTATATATTCGCTCTGCTCATAAGTCTTTTTTATAAGGTCAAGCGCTACCGCCTTTATCTCTGCGGCGTTATTTTTTGCCATATTTTCGGGAGAAATTTTTGCATACTCGCGCGAGCCTTTAAAAATCACAGCCTTATCATCGTTTTCGATATATCTTGCGTTATTTTTTGCGCGCTCAACAAGCTCTGCCATTTCTTCCTTGGTGAAAAGCTCGGTTGAAGCGTTTCCTATTTTACCGTCAACTATACAACGAAAGCAAATTCCACCGCTAACTGTTGAAGAAAACGAAGATATTTCATCCTTTAAGGTTTCTGCCGATATTCCGTCGGACTCCATAAAATAGACCTCATATTCATCGAGCCCCGCATTCCTTGCGGCATCAAAAAGATATTCCTTTATTGAATTAAAATCCATTTTTGCCTCCTTATCTGCCGCCTACGGTTATCTTCTTTACTCGGATAAGCGGTTGACCTACGTCGGTGGGTATGCTTCCGCTGCTTGAGCCACACATTCCCTGACCCGTTGCAAGGTTTTGACCGACCATATCGATATCCTGCAAAATCTTTGAGCCCGTACCGATAAGCGATGCGCCTCTTACCGCCTCGCAAATCTTACCGTTTCGAACCATATATCCCTCTGTAACGGCAAAATTAAATGCTCCAGTCAAAGGATTTACCGAGCCTCCGCCCATTTGCTTTGCATAAAGTCCGTATTCGATAGAGGCGATAATATCCTCGTTTTTATCGGGCCCGTTATCAATAAAGGTATTCGTCATACGCGAGGTCGGCTCATAAGCATAGCTCTCTCTGCGGCTATTACCCGTCATCGCCATTCCCATTCTGCGCGAGCCGAGTCTATCTACCATATATCCCTTAAGAACACCGTTTTCGATAAGCACGTTACGTTGCGTTGGGTTACCCTCGTCATCTATATTAGTCGAGCCCCAAGCGCCCGCTATCGTTCCGTCGTCGATTGCGGTTATTTTTTCGTTTGCTATTTTTTGACCGAGCTTTCCGCACATTTCCGACATACCTACGCCCACCTGAGTTGCCTCAAGAGAGTGTCCGCACGCCTCGTGGAATATTACTCCGCCAAAGCCGTTCTCGATGGCTACCGTCATCTGTCCCGCCTCGCAATAAGATGCTCTGAGATTTACCATAGCCTGCTCTGCGGCACGTCTACCCGTTTCGGTGGGAGAAATAAAGTCAAACATTTCAAGTCCCATACCTCGTCCTGGGGATGCCGAGCCGGACTGATTTTCACCGTTTTCGCTTGCTACGGCACTAACTGCAATTCTTGTTCTCGTATGCGAGTCCTCTGCCAAAAGTCCCTCGGAGTTTGCAACCAAAATATCGTGCTTTACCGCCGCAAGGCTTCCCGTTACCTGCGAAATAAGCGAGTTATATTCCTTTGCGGCAAAGCATGCCGATTTTAAAATATCACTCTTTAAGCCTATTTCCGCGCTTACAGGGCTTATTTTTACGGGGTGTATATCTATTATATTTTTTCTCGTTAAGCAAATAGAAATAGGCGCTTTGCCCTCGGAAAGAGCATCTGCCACCGAGCGCGCGCAGGATAGCAATCCATCTCTTGAAATATCCGAGGTCGAGGCGTAAACCGTTCTTTCCCCGAGGAAAACTCTAATTCCTACGCCCGAAAGCACGTTATCGTTTATTTTATCGATTTTTCCGTCAACAAAGGAAAGAACATTCGCTCGCGTATGCTCGCAAAAGACCTCTGCAAAATCTCCGCCTTTTGAAAGCGCCGTATAAAGCACCTCGGAAAGTAATTCCTGTTTTATCATAATATATAAAACCTCGCTTAAATTTAAAATTAATCTTGGCTTCTCTCTCCCAAAATATTTCTGTATTTCTGGTAGAAGCTTTCAAAATATCCGCCGTCGAGCGCATTTCTTATCTCTCTTGTGAGATTATTGTAGAAATACAAATTATGAGCAACGGCAAGGCGCATACCGAGAGATTCCTTTGCCTTAATAAGGTGACGGATATAAGAGCGGCTATAATTACGGCAGGCATAGCATCCGCAATTTTCGTCGAACGGACGGGGGTCCTTTGCGTATTTCTCGTTAAGCAAATTCATTTTTCCATGCCATGTAAAGAGATTTCCGTGACGCGCGTTACGGCTCGGCATTACGCAATCGAAGAAGTCTACGCCCATATGAACCGCCTCGAGAATATTGCAGGGAGTTCCTACGCCCATAAGATATCTAGGCTTATTTTTCGGCATATGCGGCTCTACTACGTCGATAATTCTATACATATCCTCGGTAGCCTCACCAACCGCAAGACCGCCTATCGCATATCCCGCGAGGTCAAGCTCGGCAATCTTATTCATATGTTCGATACGGAGGTCCTCATATGTGCCTCCTTGGTTTATACCAAACAAAAGCTGATTTTTATTTATCGTTTCGGGCAAAGAATTGAGTCTATCCATTTCGGTCTTGCAACGAACGAGCCAACGAACTGTTCTATCGCAGGAGTCCTTAACGTATTTATAAGGCGCGGGGTTTTCGATACACTCGTCAAACGCCATAGCAATAGTAGATGCAAGATTTGACTGAATTTGCATACTTTCCTCGGGTCCCATAAATATTCTCTTACCGTCGATATGCGAGGCAAAACGAACGCCCTCCTCGGTTATTTTACGCAGCTGAGAGAGCGAAAATACCTGAAATCCGCCGCTATCGGTCAATATCGGACGCTGCCAATTCATAAATTTATGCAATCCACCCATATCGTGGATAAGCTTATCACCCGGTCGCAAATGCAAGTGATAGGTATTGGAAAGCCCGACCTGACAGTCGAGGTCTATAAGCTCTCGGCTCGAAACACCGCCCTTTATTGCCGCGCAGGTTCCTACGTTCATAAATACCGGAGTTTGTATATCTCCGTGGACGGTATGTAAAACGCCTCTGCGCGCTCTACCGTCTGTAGCTAAAATTTCAAACATTATATATTTTCCTTCCGTTATAAATATTCAATTATAAATATTCAATTATAAATATTACGTTATAAATATTTTAAGTTCTTTCAAACTGTCTGTCGAGATTTTTCTTATCAAGAATCATCGCAACCGGTCTTCCGTGAGGGCAAACCGTAATATCGGGAATTTCCATAAGCTTATCGACTATTCGCTTTATCTGCTCCCTCGAATACTCTCTACCAGCCTTAATAGCCGCCTTGCAGGAGGCTTGATAAAGCGCCTTTTCAAAGATGATATCCTTAGTCAGTCCCACGCTACCCGTTCCGCTTTTTATTCGCTCTGCCATAACGAGGAGCATATCAACTATTCCCTCGGCATCTATTCCCTCGGGGATTGCCGTTATCGAAAGCGAATATTTACCGACGGTAAACTCAAATCCGACCGCCTCTACCTCGTGGCGATAATCGCATATCGCTTGTATCTCGTCGCTCGTCATCATCACCTCGATGGGTAGCATCAGCATTTGCGAATGTATCGTTACATCCTTACGTCCCGCCTTTAGCTGCTCGAATATTATTCTCTCGTGCGCGGCGTGCTTATCTATTAAAAGCATTTCACTTCCTCGCTCGACTATAACGTAGGAGTGAAAAACCTCTCCGACGATTCTGTATTGAAGCGATTCAAGTGACTCCTCGGGTACAGATACCGCCTCGGGCGTTCGTTCTTGTGGCTTTTTTTCCTCTTGAACAATTTGAGCGTGTGGAATATGCACCTCGGGCGTCGGTATCTCATACGTCGGAGCGGTTGCTATTCTACTTGGCTCATCCTTTTTCACCGTGGCTGACGGTATATTTTGTTTCACTTCAGGCTCAACCCTTTTTTGAACGGTCGGCATCGGCGCTCGGCTATCAGGCTTGGTATCTCCGCCAAAGCTTTTTCTATATTCCTCTGCGGTAATATGAGAGAAATATGAGCCTTGTGCGCTCGGCTTTGGATTTTGAGAGCCCTCCGAAGCCCTATCGACGGTATTTTGCACCGTCGGAATACTTGCCGTATAAGATGTGCTTTGCGAGAGCGGTGTTGCTTTTCTGTATAGCTCTGCCTCAATCTGAAGCGACTTTGCCGACTCACGTCTGCCGTCCTCTATCGGAACGTATGCGTCACTGACCTTTCGCTTAGTGCTTGGTAGCTCGACGTTCGGTCTTGCACTATTATTTTCAAGCGCCGCTCTTACCGCATAATAAATCGTTTCGAACACAGGCTTTTCATTGGAAAATTTAACCTCAAGCTTTGCGGGGTGTACGTTTACGTCGACAAGCGAGGGAGATATATCCAAAAACAGAACGCAACACGGAAATCTCTCGCTTGCTATATAAGATGTATAAGCTTGCTCAAGCGCCGCCATAGCGGTTCGGCTTTTAACGTATCTGCCGTTAATAAAGAAATTTTGATAATTTCTGTTTGCTCTGATATTATCGGGTCTACCGACAAAGCCCTTTACCGAAATTCCGTCCGATGAAAGATTTGTTTCGATAAGCTTTGAGGCAAATTCCCTGCCGAATACTGCGTAAACGGTGTTTTTCAAGCTTCCGTCGCCCGTGGTTTCGATTTTTACGTTTCCGTCAATAATAAGCTTAAAAAAGATATCGGGGCGTGAAAGCGCTATTTTTTCAACCACCGCGCTTACCGACATAGCCTCGGTAACGTCCTTCTTTAAAAACTTTTTTCGTGCGGGGACGTTTGCAAAAAGATTTTCTACTATAACCGACGTTCCATCGGCGCAGGGTCTATCCGTGACTCCGAGAATATTTCCTCCGCTTGCCTCAAGCATTGCCCCCGTTTTTGCCTCTTTTTGCTTTGATATTATTCTCATATCCGACACCGAGGCTATTGCGGCAAGCGCCTCGCCTCTAAATCCGAGCGTCATTATGCCGTTCAAATCCTCAGCATCCTTAATTTTACTCGTTGCGTGTCGACGGATGGCAATAGGAAGATCCTCCTTTGAGATACCGCATCCGTTATCGGTAACTCGCATATAAGTAACTCCGCCATTCTGTATCTCAACGGTTATGCTATCTGCTCCCGAGTCTATTGCATTCTCCAAAAGCTCCTTAATTACAGATGAGGGTCTGTCAACAACCTCTCCCGCCGCAATCAAGTTTGCAACCGCAAAGGATAGCACGTTTATTTTACCCATAAGAATATCCCCCTTTCATTATTTCATTATTTCATTATTTCATTAAATCAATATAAATTTTAAAATTACTTTAAGCGCTTTTGTAAATTAAACAAGAAGCTCATAGCCTCATAAGGAGAAAGCGTATTTATATCTACCGCCTTAAGCTCCTCTATTACCTGCTCGTTTACAAAATCGTCTATACTGATAAGCGTATCGTCAATCTCCTGCGGCTTTGCGTTGCTCTCGCCTATCGCCTTTGCTGTTCGCTCTACCGAGGCAAGGACCTCTCTTGCTCGCTTGATTACCTCGTTGGGTATTCCCGCAAGCTTTGCAACCTCTATACCGTAGCTATCATCGGTTGAGCCTCTTACTATCTTTCGAAGAAAAGTAATATTATCTCCGCGCTTCTTTGCGGCAATATTATAATTAACTATTCCCTCGAACTCATCCTCCATTGAGGTAAGCTCGTGATAATGCGTTGCGAAAAGTGTTTTTGCGCCTATCTTTTTTCCGTTTGTATATTCAATTATCGCTCTTGCGATGCTCATTCCGTCAAAGGTTGACGTGCCTCTGCCTACCTCATCGTAAATGATAAGGCTCTGCTTCGTTGCGTTGCGAAGAATATAAGCGACCTCGTTCATTTCAAGCATAAAGGTCGACTGTCCGCTTGCAAGATCGTCGGATGCTCCAACACGGGTAAAGAGCTTATCTACAACGCCTATTCTCGCCTCGTTTGCGGGAACGAATGAGCCTATCTGCGCCATTACTACTATTATCGCCACCTGACGCATATAAGTAGATTTACCCGCCATATTAGGTCCTGTAATAAGCATTAAACGGTTTTTCTTCGTATCAAGCTCAACGTCGTTAGGAACAAAATAAGAATCCTTGACGAATTGCTCTACTACGGGATGTCTGCCGTCCTTTACCGATATTACGTCACTCTTATCAACCTCGGGGCGAACGTATTTATTTTTAAACGCGACGGTAGCAAGGCTTTGATAAACGTCGAGCCTTGCAAGCAAAGCCGCAACTCTTTGAAGTCTTGCGCTATTATCCGCAACGTACTGTCTTACCTCGCAGAATATTTCATATTCAAGCGTTTGAAGCTTATCGGATGCTCCTAAAATCGTTGCCTCCATATCCTTAAGCTCCTGAGTTATATATCGCTCTCCGTTTGCAAGAGTCTGCTTGCGAATGTAGTCCTCGGGAACTGCGTCAACGAAGGATTTGGAAACCTCTATATAATATCCGAAAACCTTATTATAGCCTATCTTAAGAGTTCTTATTCCCGTTCTCTCCCTCTCGGACTCGGCAACTCTTGATATCCAGCTCTTTCCGTCTGTCATTACCGAGCGCAAATAATCAACGTCGGGATTAAAGCCCTCGGCAATCATACCGCCCTCTCGAATTGAAACGGGAGGATTTTCGCAAATAGTTGCATCTATCTTCTGGTATACGTCATCTAAGGTTTCAAGATCGGAATAAAGGCTTGAAAGCTCATCGGAGCGGCATCCGTAAAGAAGCTCCTTAAGCTCAGGTAATATTTTGACGGTATTTGCCACCGCGCGAAGATCTCTTGCGTTTGCAGTGCCGTAAACTATTCTCGTTACAAGTCTTTCGATATCAAGGACGTTTGAAAGAAGCTCACGAAGCTCCTCTCGGAGAATAAAATTACCCACAAGCTCCTCAACGGCATTCTGTCGTCTTACTATATCCGAAATACGAAGCAACGGATGCTCTACCCACTGTGTGAGCATTCTCGCTCCCGCCGCGCTTACCGTTTTATCTATTATGCCAAGCAGCGAGCCTTTTTTCTCCTTTGTTCTCATCGTTTGAACAAGCTCGAGATTTCGCCTTGTATTTATATCCATTTCAAGATACTGACCGTCATTATAAACCGTCAAATCCTTTATGTAAGAAATATCCTTCTTTTGCGTTTCCTCAATGTAGGAAAGAAGCGCTCCGAGAGAGGATACAAGTGCCTTATTTTCAAGCTCGCTATCCTTTATCGATTCAAAAAAATGCGAGCGCACCTTGCTCTTGGAATCCTCATACTGAAACTGTGTCGGGCGGTTATCGTTTAACATAGCGCCAAGATTTGAGCGGATGAAATCCGATATTTCGGGCGACTTTGATGCGCTTAAATTAAATACTACCTCGGACGGCGCATAAGTACCAAGCTCATTGCGAAGCTTATTTATTATTTCGTCGCCGCAAAAATAAGTAGCAAATACTCGCGCAGTCGAAACGTCGGCAAATGAAAGACCGCAATCGTTCTCGCCCATAAAAATAGCGCAAAGATAGTTATTTTTCGTTTCGGAAAGCAAATTGCTCTCTATTACCGTTCCAGGTGTTACAACACGAATTACCTCTCGCTTTACAAGTCCCTTTGCAAGCGCAGGGTCCTCGGTCTGCTCGCATATAGCAACCTTATATCCGCGGCTTACGAGCGTTCCTATGTATCCCTCCGAGCTATGAAACGGAACGCCGCACATCGGCGCGCGCTCTGCCTCTCCGCAATCTCTGCCCGTCAGTGTAAGCTCAAGCTCACGCGAGGCGAGAATTGCATCGTCAAAAAACATCTCGTAAAAATCGCCAAGACGGTAGAAAAGTATATAATCGGTATATTTCTTTTTAATTTCAAAATACTGCTCCATCATCGGAGTCATAACGCATTCCTCACTTTACAAAAAATATATAATTCAAGCTTTAAAATCAGTGTGCGCAAGCGCCGCCGCAGGTTGAACAGTTATGCGTGCAGCTATTGGGAAGCTCTCCTGTTATCTCGAAGCTTATGGTATTATTTACCGCATTCATAAGCTCGTTCACCTCTGCCTGAGCCTCATTAAGCTCAACAAATACGGGATGCTCCATTATAAGCTTATAAAGCTCGTCTATTCTCTTTTGAATTACGTCGATAAAAAGAGTATCTCTCTCGGGCTTTGTAAGCTCAACCTGCAAAGCCTTCTGCTGAACCTCATACTCTATCATATATTTTTTAATTACGTTATCGCCCTCATACGCCTTCTTTGCCTCTGCAAGACGAACGAGCTTTTCATCCTCCTTAAGCGCTTTTCCAAGCTCTGCCGCAAGTTCAAAAACTGTCATTTTTCTATTCCTCTTTCTTTTTATTGATTAATTGATTTATTTATTAATTAAATTATTTTTCCGTAAAGAGCAAAGGTATCTCCTCGCTCGATCTCAACATTTACAAATTTTCCAATATTCTCGGGGCACGGAGCAAAGAATACAATTTTTCCGCCCTCTGTCCGTCCAAAGAAGGTATCCGCATTATTCTTACTTGCTCCCTCGCAAAGAACCTTAAGCACCTTTCCCTCTACCCTCTTATTTTGTTCAAGGCAGATAGAATTTTGAAGCGCAAGCATTCTGTCAAAGCGCGCCTGCTTTATCTCTTGCGGTATCTGCTCCATCTCTGCGGCGGGTGTTCCCTTTCGAGGCGAATACTGGAAAGAGAATATCATATCAAACCTTGCACGCTCAAGCGCCTTAAGGGTATCCTCAAAGTCCTCGTCGCTCTCCGTTGGAAATCCTACGATTATATCCGAGCTAACAGTGCAATCGGGCATTTTTTCACGAATATAGTCGAGAATATCTATATATTTTTCAAAATCGTAGTGACGGTTCATAGCCTTAAGCACCGCATCACTTCCCGACTGCATCGGCAAATGAAAATGCCTTGCCACATGCTTGGATTTTGCCATAACGTCGATAAGCTTTCTCGAGGCGTTTTTCGGATGACTCGTCATAAAATGAATTATATAATCGCCCTCGATTTCATCAAGCTCGGAAAGCAAATCCGCAAAATCATAATCAAAGCTGCTATCCACGCCGTATGAATTTACGTTTTGTCCGAGAAGCGTTATATCCTTATATCCGTCTGCAACGAGCGCCTTTACCTCTGCAACAACGTCCTCACGTCTGCGGCTTCTCTCCCGTCCTCTAACGTACGGCACTATACAGTATGAGCAAAAATTATTGCATCCATACATAATTGAAACCCACGCCTTAAATTTGCTTTCTCTGTAAACGGGCAAGCCCTCTGCGTAATTGTATATCTTATCATCGGGGTCGAAAATTCTGCGACTGCCGTTCATACGGTTAAAAATATGCTCAGGCATCTTATGAATAAGCGACGGTCCGAAAAGAATATCAACGTACGGATATCTGCGCTTTATATCGTCGACACGATGCTCCTGAACGACCATACATCCGCACACGATTATTATGAGGTCGGGATTTTTAGCCTTTATATGCTTATATTGACCAACGAGGGATAGCGCACGCTTTTCGGCATGCTCACGGATAGCGCAGGTATTCACTATAATAAGCGATGCATCCTCGGGGGTATCCGTCCTTTCATATCCCATCTCGATAGCCATTCCCATCATTCTCTCGCTATCAGCCTCATTCTGCTGACATCCGAGAGTCAAAGCAAATGCCTTTCGACTTTTTTTGTTTTCACTCTTATAAATCTCATTAAGAGCAAAAACAGAGCGCATATATTCCCTTTGCTTTTCTATATCAAGGCTTGAAATAGCCCTTGAAAGCTCAGACATAAAGTTAATTCACCTTTCGTTTTGAGTGTTATTTTTTAATAAAAACATAAATAGGCATTATATCCTATTATAAAGAATATTATAATATATTTATAGGATTTTGTCAAGATTTTAAGCATCGAAAAGCAAAAAACTCTTTAAAAATCCGCATAAATTCTCTTTTAATTTTAATTTTCGTTTTCGACCGTCTTTTCTTTTTTTCGCAAGCCGCTTATGATATCATTATCAAAAGATATATTAAAAAATTTTTCAAGGAGCGAATTACAATAATTATGAAAAATAAGGCTATCTTTCCCGCAATTGCGCTTATCGTATCGCTATCGGCATCTCTTATTTCCTGTGCGGATATGCCGTACGACGGAATACAAAATCAAAGTGAGAGCCTGCATCAATCATCGGCAAGCTCGACCGACACAAAAATAAAAGAGCTTGAAGCGCAGATAATTACTCTGCTTCAAAGTCAAAAAATCTCGGAATCGGAGCGCAAAAAGGAGATTTCCGCTCTCAAAGCCGAGCTTGATACGCTAAAGAAAAAGGAATCCGATAAAGCAACCGACGTGGCAACCGAAAGTGATGCTCCTAAGCCCTTTACATACACCCTAAACGGCTATAAAGCGACAGTA
This sequence comes from Eubacteriales bacterium, assembly GCA_045643945.1. Classification (GTDB taxonomy): domain Bacteria; phylum Bacillota; class Clostridia; order Oscillospirales; family CAG-272; genus HGM12713. Next base: position 21,455 of record JAZRGA010000058.1, read on the forward strand.
ACCTCTATAAAAAGCGACGGAGAAAGCATTTTAATTCCCTCTGTTATCGACGGTCACGCCGTTGTCGCAATAGGCAGTGAGGCACTCTCATCAAAAAGCGTTAAACGGATAGTCCTCGAAAACGGAATTGAGTCGCTCGACTGGTTTGCCTTTAAGGGCTGCTCCTCTCTTACGTCCATATCAATTCCGAAAAGCGTTACAAGCATCGGATACGGTGCTTTTGACGGCGCTCCCAAATCTCTTACCGTTGAATGTGAAAAGGACTCGTTTGCTCTCAAATACGCCCAAAGCTACGGTATTAAATACAGCATCAAGAACTAAAATAAATATTCTACTCCCCTTCGCGCTTCATTTTTTAATTTTAGCGACCGAGCCTACGCGCGGATTTTTTAATATTGCATTTTGCGTGATTTTATGATATAATATCATTAATCAGTTAAAAAATCGAAAGGGGGAGGCTTTATGCTTAACAAGGCTAAGGAATTTTTATTACCTTTTTTTAAAAAATATCTAACGAAAAGCAACGCAAAAAAATTCGCAGGCCCTATTATAATCGCAATTTTAACCGTGCTTATTCCCCTTACGATAGCGGTTTGCTATATGCAATTCGTTAAAGGCGGTCAAAGGGTCGAGTCCCCCGAAATTTCGGTTTCACTTTATGACTCTAAGGGTACGCTTATCGACTCAGACACTACGCAAGAGGATATCGTCGACGCTTCTCCCCTCGCTAATATTTTTTACAAGCTTACGTTTTCAAAGGTAAAGGCTCAAAAGCCCTCGGAATTTAACAAAAAGCAAAATATGATCTATACAATCCGTTATAATTCCGACTCAACCACCTTTAAATGCTATTTTGAGGAGGACTCCGAGTTAAGCTATCTTGAGGACCAAAACGGAAATTTCTTTTCTCCCGATGCGCTTGCGTATTCTATGCTGCTATCCTCTAAATATTCCGAGGTGATATATAAGGAATCCGTACCGCCCACGCTTATCACGCCTCTTGGCGAGCAGATATCTCCAAATCAAGTCGAATGGACATACACGCTAAAGGACGGCTCAACTAAACATTCAAGCAATTACAAAACCGACGAAAGTATTTTAACCTATCGCATAGCGGGCGCTATCAGCTTTGATTTTTCGCGTACTCCCGACGTTTGCGCAATAACCGTTCAAGCTCTTTCGGGGGAAACTGTATTTTCGGGCTCGCTTGAGGATCTCTCAACACTTACCGTCGAGGAAAACACAGAGCTTTTAATTTCAATTAATGCAAAATGGAAAAAATCCAACGACGTTACCTCATACGGATACCAGGACTACGATTTCAAAATAATCTGCTCCGAGCCGTCAACCTTTAGCATAAGCTCAAACGAGGCTATCGGAGGTCAAGCTCTGCTTTTATCCGTCAGTGACGTTTACAAGGTTGACTCTATATTTTATTCTCCAATTTCAAGCCTTGAAGATATAGAAAATGAAATTAAAGCAAGCGACAAGCAGTCCGAGGCTTTAAAAGCGCTTTATTTCTACTCTCCGATTTTCGTAAAGGAAGGCTCTAACGCCTATGCGCTCATACCTATTCCCGCAGATATCCCTGATACCGAATTTACATTTTCTATTTCCTGCGGAATTTCAAAGGAAAATATAACCGTTAAGCTAAAAAAATCCACCTCTTCCGATGCTTTGGTAAATGGCATTACCTTGACAGACGCTCAAGAAGCCGAGTTTTCAAGAATACTTTTACATCTTAATCATTCTAAAAGCGACGTTTTACTGTTGAACGACGGCTTTATTTTACCTGATTCCTACGGATTTACTCAATCGCAAAAATATAACACAAACATTAATAACTCGTTTACACTTCTCGGCAATTCCTATTCATCAAACGGTGAAATCGGAACGTCGGTGCAAAGCGCAAATATAGGAACAGTATCCGCAGTAGGCTTTTCACCGCTTCTCGGTAATTACGTTATAGTTGATCACGGAATGGGGCTTTTAAGCTGGTATTGCGGTCTTTCTGCCGTAAGCGTTAAAGAAAACGATATATTAAAAAAAGGCGACACGATAGGTCGCGCAGGCTCATCATCTATTTTTTGTGAAAACGGAGTCAATATTCTTACCTCTGTCGGAGGCGTTCTGATAAATCCCGACGGACTTGTATCCGATTAATAAAAATTAATAAAGCTACATAATTGCAATTTTAAAAAAACGGTGTCCTAAGCATTTACTTAAGACACCCTTTTTATTTACGCTATATCACCGCAAATTGATTTTTGTATCACCTCTGCGGAATCCTTTTTCATTGTAATTGAGAGCCAAAGCTTAATATACGCTGAAACCGGAGAAAGATTTTTTATCGGTACTATGCCAAGCTCGTCAAATACGCTTGTGCTTGAATATTGCGCACCGTCCGAAATGCCCGTTGCATATACCTTAATATTTCTTGCGTTAGCCTCTTTTAAGAAATCAACTGTTTCGCGGGCGTTCGTATTAAGCGTTCCCGAATGATAGGTATTAAGTATAATACATCTGACCTCATCGGGTATCTGCGGATAAACCATTGCAGGATAAGTGCTTAGCACCATTATTTCTCGGCAAGCCTCCTCGATAGCGGATACGTCAAGAGGCTCTATCTCGTCTGCCCTCTCGCTATAATCATTATTTTTATTAAACTTAAAATCATCGTCAAAGCAGCCGTAAACTACGCCTCTAACGCTTGAAACGTCATCGGAATATGCCTTAGGACCTATAAGTCTTGTTGCTCTATGCACACGAACCACGCTACTGTTTGCGTTTCTGTAAACGACAAAAGCTCCTCTGCCACCTCCCTGCCTTATGAAGCTTACCGCTCCGTGCAGGTTATCCATAGCGTTGGATTTTTCGTTTTCTATCGGATAATTTGCCGAAACCATACATATCGGCAAGGAATCTAAGCCAAGACAATAACCGATTGCCGCCGCAGAATACTGCAAGGTATCTGTGCCGTGAGTAACAATTATTCCGTCGTATCCCTTGCTTGCGTTATCCGTTAAGCAACCGACAAGCTTTTTTATATGCCATCCCGTATTATTTTCGCTAAGCTCGGTATAAGGCTCTACGGTATCGTATTCAAAATCTATACCGTACCGAGCGTTATAAGCATCTATTATCTTATAGGATTTTTCTGCATCGGAGGATATAACGTCGCCGTTTTGCGTACTGCCTATCGTTCCTCCTGTAAAAACAAAAAGAAGCTTCATACTGTTTATCTATTACTCCTCTTTTATCAAAATATCAAATACGCACGCGGTTTTAAATCTGTTCTTTAAAGGACATACGCGGCAAGAAAGAGTAACCTCTATTCCAAGCAGTGTTTCTATTACACCTGCGCAATACCCCTGCACAAAGGAGCAAACGTGCCTTTTATTTTTAAAATCGACTATAAAACATTCGTTTATTGTAAGAACTCCGCTAAATTCACCTGTATCCTCGTTAACGCTCACGTCGATATCAAATTTACCCCAGCCCACGTCGGAATCAAATTGACACCATTTGCGGAGCTTTTCCTCGTAAAGCGATGCTCCGTTTGAGGAAAGGTCCCACTGCGAGTTAAGTCTTTGAGCAAACGCCTTACCGCAAGAATATCCCGAATTGCGAAGCGCTTTATCGGCATTCTCCTGACTTGAAAGATTTACGATTTCATCGTAAATTCCTCCGAGCATACCTATAAGAGTATCGGTTCGAAAGCTTACGTTTCTCTGCTGATCCTCGGGATTTATCATTATTCCTCTGTGCGGTATGTAGCTGAATACCTTTTGCGTATTATTTGCAAGTGCGGGCGTCATCTCCTGAATTGGCTTTTTGGGAGTAGAAATATCCAGAGAAATCTCCGACTGCAAGGCGTCGATAAGCTTACAAAAATGATCCTGCGGCTTACCCGTATCCGCCATTATTCTCTGCTTTCTGCCGAGGTAATAGCGATACTCATAGCTCATATCAAATGCCTCTACGAAAAAGGGAACGAAAAATTTCTTTTCAGAAACTATAATATCAAGCTCGTTAAGAATATGGTCCGATGAATTTATTAACTCGGACGCAACCAAAATTGCCGCCTTACACTCCTTTATAGCGCTTGTCAATCTGGAGGCATACGGCACTCCAGGCTCAATATCGCGCGGAGCTATAAAGCATCCTATTCCCTTGTCCTCGAAAAAATCAACCATATCAAAGGCTACGTCCTTATCGGAAGATGAATAGCTTATAAAAATGCTTTTTTGCATATTTTTACCTCCAAAATCAAAATTTGCTTTTGTTCCTTAAAATTATTATACCACTATTTGATTTTTTTGTCAATATAAGTCGTTTTTTAGTGTTGATTTTTTAAAAAGACGGTTTTATCTTTTTCTATTGCAAAAGTACAAATTATATGCTATAATATAAATTGATATAATATAATTCTTTAGGAAATTTATAACATACACACTTTTTCTTTTATGGGGGATTTGCTATGGGCAATTTTTTAAGAACCGTAACAAGTGAATACGGATATATGATAGGACCTATGCAAAGTGGCAGAGCGCTCGATATTACTCTCGTTTGTCTTGCCTTTATTGCCGTTGCTTTAATTGCTTACCTTTTGGGAAGCATCAACTTTGCCATAATAATTTCGGGCAAAAAATACAAAGAGGACATCAGAGCTCACGGAAGTAAAAATGCGGGTATGACTAATATGATGCGTACCTACGGAAAAAGTGCGGCAATCCTTACACTTGTCGGCGATGCGCTAAAAGCGGTGCTTGCTTGCATAGTAGGCTATCTCGTTATGGGGCAGCTCGGTGCTTATGCGGCGGGACTCTTTTGTATGTTAGGTCACGTTTTTCCGATTTATTACGGCTTTAAGGGCGGAAAGGGTGTTGTTACCGCCGCCGCTACCGTTCTTATGACCGACCCCATTGTATTTTTAATATTAATAACTCTTTTCGTTATTATGGTTGCAATTTGGAGATATATTTCTCTTGCCTCGATTACCTGCATCGGTCTTTATCCGCTTATTTTAAGCTTTACAACAAAAATGTTTGCGGGAAAAATGTCACCGTTTATACTTTTTACAGTGCTTATGGCTATTCTTATTATAGGCAAGCACTGGACAAATATTCAACGCTTGCGTGAAGGAACAGAATCTAAGTTTTCCTTTAAAAAGAGCGTTAAATCCACCAAAACAAATTCACAGGATGAAAAATAATATATTATGATAAACGAAAAGCTTATAAAGATTTCATCGCTTATACTTCTTTCGGCAGAAAAGGGATTACTCAAAAAAGCGATATTATCAAAGCCGCTTGACAAAGCTATTCAAAAAACTGTTCTTACCAAGCGTCAAATATCAAAAAAAGACGCTCTGCAAGCCGAAACCTTTCACAAGGACAACAAAGCAACGCACCAAAATATATTTCTCGACGGACTTTTAGCGGAGGCTCTTTGCGAGCTTTTAGCGAATTATAACCAGATAAACCTACTTACCACGGTCGGCGAGTGCGAGCTTAGGACATCCTCGTCAGGAAAGGTCGCTTTGCTTAATGACAAGAAGCTTGAACGCGCCCTCGGTACTGCTAATGAGCAATCTGCCGTTGAGGTCTTGAGCAACGACCGTGAAAAAAAGAGAATACTTGACGGCAGCGAGCCATTTTTAAGGCTTCTCGGTGTTTCCGACGAAAACGGACGAGTTCTTGACAAAAAGCAATCAAAATTCAAGCAGATAAACAGATTTCTCGAAATTATCCGAGATTGTGAGGACAAGCTTCCAAGTAAATCTATTCGCATCTGTGACCTTTGCTGCGGAAAAAGCTATCTTTCCTTTGCGGCATACCATTATTTTTCAAGCGTTCGCAAAATGGAGGTTTCAATGACGGGGGTTGATTTAAAGCCCGACGTTATTTCCGACTGTGCAAAAATTGCAAATGAGCTTGGATTTGACGGTCTTGAATTTATTTGCGGAGATATTAACGATTATGTTCCCGACAAAGCTCCCGACCTCGTTATTTCGCTTCACGCCTGCGATATCGCTACCGACATAGTTCTTACCAATGCGGCGGCGTGGAAAACTGCCGTTATACTCTCAACGCCCTGCTGCCATCACGAGCTTAACCACTCGATAAGCTGTCCCGAGCTTGAATTTATCACAAGACATTCTATGCTTCGCCAAAAGCTTTGCGATGCGGCAACCGATGCGCTAAGACTTTTACGTCTTGAGGCTCAGGGATACTTAACTACGACGATTGAGCTTATCGACCCGAATGAAACGCCTAAAAACGTAATGCTCCGCGCCATAAGACGAAAGAATTTTGACGAAAACGGCAAGGAGGCTATTTTAGCGCGCGAAAGCTATCTTAACGCTAAAAAATTCTTATGCGGTGAGGATAGCGCCAATAAATTTCATTTTTGATTTTAATTTCTATATCTTAAGTCGAAATTGAATTTATTTACTTATTCCATTAAAGATTTTATTAAAGGTTTTACTACAAAATGACGTATCATAATGCAATAAAATATATCAAAAACGCCCCTAACGTGACTCCGACAAGCTCGGCGGCAAAGGAGCGAATAGAAATGCTTTTTAAGGCTCTCGGAAATCCCCAAAAGAAAATTAAATACGTTCGACTTGCGGGAAGCAACGGAAAAAGCGTTTGCGCTCAAATGATGACGTCGGTGCTTAACTCTGCGAATATACTTTCAGGTTGTCTTACAATGCCGCTTCTCTCCGAGCTTCGTGAAAATATAAGAATAGGTGGCGCTCCGCTCTCTATCGATGAAACTATTCGACATACCGAGAATGTGGTTCGTGCGGTTGCCGAGATAAATGCGAATATTGTCGCAAGCAATCCCGACGCCAAGGGATTATTTGCTCCAACCACTCACGAAATAATTCTTTGCATCGCTATTCTTGCATTCAAGGACAGAGGCTGTGAGCTTGTACTTATTGAAAGCGACCATAGCACCGAGGGACCCTCGAGATTTCTTCCCGTCCCCCTCTCAACGATAATCTGCGGAGCAATTCCGAGTGAGGACAAAGCCGAGATTGCAAAAATACGCTCCTATATTCAAAAAGGCACTACCGAAATAATAAGCGTTCCGCAAAGTAACAAGGCGGACTCGGTGATAAGAGATACCTGCCAAAAGGTCTACTGCCGTTTTACTCCATCCTCTCCCGCAAGCACGAAAATATCCTCGCTTAACTTAGGCGGTACGGTATTTACTTATAAGGGAAAGGAATACAAGCTTAATATTTGCGGAAGATTTCAGGTTGCAAATGCGTTGCTTGCGATTGAAAGCTCGAAAATGCTTAACCGAAACCGTTTTAAAATCAGTGAGCAAAATATAATCGACGGACTTTCATCGACCTCGCTACCTGCAAAATTTGAAGTAATTTCAATCTCCCCTACCATAATAATTGATAGCACACACACCCCTATCGCCATAGAAACCGTTAGCGATTCTATGGAGGAGTTAAAGGAATTCACGGGAAGCAAGGTACGCCTTTGTCTTACCGAGGAAGAATTTTGCCCCAAATACACCGAAGCTCTCCTAAAGAGAGGCTACGAAATTGAAAGCATTATATCTCTCCCCTCTCCCGATGCCGAATACTCCGAGGCTAATAAAAACGATTCAATTATTATATGCAAAACGCCAAAGGCAGCCGCAAAAAAGGCTATATCAAATCTTAATAACGGTACGCTTTTGCTTGTTTCGGGAAAAACCGACCTTGCCGAAAAAATCCGCTACGAAATACTCGGTATTTTAGGCTTTAGATAATTTAACTTATAACCGCTTATAAAAAAATTCACGCTCGACTCCGTTTTTTAGAGTCGAGCGTATTATTTATTAACAAAAAATCATTCAAACGCTTTTATTATTTCCGCATAAGCGTAAAGAGAGCCTGCGCATATCACGGGGCAATTATGCTCGGTTGCATATGCCTTTGCTTTATTTAAAGCCTCAAAAACCGTGACAGATGCCTCTGCGAAAAGCCCTGCGGAGTTAAGAGTTGATGCGTACTCCTCTGCGTTAAGCGCTCTCGGACTGTCGGGAGTAAAGGTAAATGCTCTTGTGGCTACGGTTGAGAGCATTTTTGCGATATGAGTATAATCCTTATCTCTCAATACTCCCGTTACAATGCAAGCCTTCTGCTTCTTAAAATAAAGCTTAATGCTTTCAACTGCGGCGGCAATTCCCTGCGGATTATGCGCTCCGTCAAAAATAATGAGCGGCTCTTTTGAGAGAATTTCAAATCTACCCTGCCATTTTGCGTTTGCAAGTCCATTCTTCAAATTTTCCTCGCTTATCTCAAATCCCGCCCTGCGCAAAATATCGATTGCACTGATTGCTATTGCGGCATTTCTCGGTTGATACGAGCCAAGAAGTCTTATTTTTAAATCCTTATGCTCGGAAAAATCAAAGGACGAGCCACTAAGCTCGAAGCTTTTTACATTCAGCTTTTTATAATCGACTCGGCTATACTCAGAGCCCATATCAAGCGCCCTTTTATATATTATACTTGATGCCGATTCATCATCTCCGCCATATAAAACAGGTATTCCGTGCTTTATTATCCCTGCCTTTTCAGCGGCTATTTTCTCAACGGTATCACCAAGAAAAGCCGTATGGTCAAGCGCTATACCCGTTATTATAGAAAGCACGCTCGTATCTATTATATTCGTGGAGTCAAGTCTTCCTCCCATTCCCGCCTCAAGCACTACTATATCGCAATTATTTCTTGCAAAATACTCAAAGGCGAGTGCGGTTATAAGCTCAAATTCGGTAGGACTGTCCTCCATTCCGTCGGCAATAGGCTTAATATATTCTGTAAGAGAAGCAAGCTCACCGTCTGCTATGCTCTCTCCGTTTATTCTCATTCTTTCATTAAAAAAGCGTATATAAGGCGACGTATAAAGTCCTACCTTATATCCCGCCTCACGAAGAATACTGTCAAGCATAGCGGAGGTAGAGCCCTTACCGTTAGTACCTGCAACGTGAATAAATTTTAACCTTTTTTCTGGGTGTCCAAGCCTTTCGCAAAGCTTGCCTATTCTTTCAAGCCCCGGCTTACAAAATGTCCAGCTTACACCGTGTATATATTCAAGAGCCTCTGTATAATTCAAGGTGTGCCTCCTTATGCCTTATCAAGTATTTTACGGAATGCCGAATTTTTATAAAGCAAGCAAATAATTATTATTTCTATCGGCGCTATAATCAAGTAAAGCGGTATTCTAAAAAGCACCGACCATTGATAAAACTGAAAAAGTCCTATCGGCTTTATTATCATAGAGCCAACTATGTGCGCCGTCGCTCCCGATATAATAATTTGCGCATATCCGCGCTTTTTTACTATAAATTTTGCAAACAGACCCGAAATCACGCCAACCATTGTAGCGCCAAGCGTTACTATTAAATTAGGCGGATAAATCTGTGCAGACAGAAAATAGCTAATAAGGTCGGTAGCCGCTCCGACCGCTCCTCCAACTATCGGTCCATACAGTATGCCCGTTAAAATTATCGGCAGATTTTCAAAGGTAATTCTGAAAAGTCCTCCACCAAAATTAAGAAAATTCTTACAGATAATACCGATAATTACACTCATAGCGGTAAGCATAGCCGCAGTAGTCAACGCTCTAACACTTTTTTTCAAAATAAAAAACCTCCTTTTCCTCAGCTTAACATATAGCAAAGGTAAAGAAGGATGAAATAATATTACTCATTACGCCTTTTGCTTTATGAAGCGGGATGCAAGGCACGAACCGCAAACGCTACGTTTTTCGTTCGGCAAACAACTCCCCGTTTTGCCGACACTTTACGCCCATACCTTTACTCTTCTAAAATTTAACATTAACATTATACCACAAAAGAGCGTCTTGTCAATATTTTTTATATATTTTATTGAAAAAATAATTATTATGTGATAAAATATAATAAAATCAAGCTAATTTGGAGGAACGAAAATGATTACAAATATCGACCTTTTTCCCGACAAGCCCGAATGCTCGCTTTCGGCATATATTCACGAGGAAGATACCCCTCGCCCCTGCGTTATTATTTGCCCAGGCGGAAGCTACCGCTATCACTCCTCAAGAGAAGCAGAGCCTATTGCGGTATTCTACTACAACGCAGGCTTTAACGCATTTATTCTTCGCTACTCTGTATCTGATAAAGCGGCTAATTACGCACCGCTGATTGAAGCGGCTATGACGATAAAGCATATCCGTGAAAATGCGCAAAAATATTCGGTTGACCCCGACAAAATCGTTATATTGGGCTTTTCCGCAGGCGGACATCTTGCAGGCTCTGCGGGTATTCTTTGGAACATTCCCGAGGTACGCGATGCAATCGGAGTAACGTCGGGACTTTGCCCTGAGGGTATCAACCGTCCGAACGGAATTATTCTTTGCTATGCCGTGATTACTGCGGGAGAATACACTCACAGAAAATCCATCTACAATATTGCGGGTAGAGAGGATTATGACGAAAATGACGTTGAGCGCTTTTCGCTTGAGCGTCACGTTGACGAAAATACGCCTCCAATGTTTATCTGGCACACACTCGGTGACAAGGGCGTACACATTAAAAATCCGCTTCAGCTTATCGATGCCTACGCAGAAAAGGGTATTCCCTTTGAAGCTCACATCTATCCAAGCGGTCCTCACGGAATGGCTCTTTGCAACAAGGTTACTTGGGAGGGCAAGCCAGAAAACCTCTCGGAGCATAACGGCACTTGGAAGGACCTCTCGATTATGTGGATAAACGAGGCGCTTTAATATTCTATAATTCTATATAATATAATTTGATTTAAAAAAGGGGCTGCGTCATTCAGATGCAGAAGTCGTGATTTGGTTCTCGTCGGCGTACAAAGGTACGCCAGAGAGCCAAAGCGCGGCTAAAAAACATATATAAAAATGGAATTTGAGAGTTTATCTCGAAAATTCCTACACAAAA
>JAZRGA010000059.1:0-30716 GCA_045643945.1 Eubacteriales bacterium
GTATATTCCGTTTTGGCAAAAATAAAGTATATTTTTATAAGAAAAGTATTGTTTACACTTAGGTAAAAATCGATATATTTCGTTCGATGTTAGTCGAACGTGAGTATAAATTTATTTTATAGAAAGGAAGAGAAGTTATGAGCAAAATAACTACTCGCGTAGTAGCTTTTATCATTACCGTCTTGATGGTAATAAGCATACTTCCTATGGCTGCAATTTCGGCTATGGCGGAAGAGCTTACCAATGAGGTGATTTACGAAAATGGTAAATTCGGCTATAACGGCTACTACAACGTAATCTCAAGAAAAGATTACGTGCTTGTTCCCGGTGCGGCTATTGAGTACGAAATGGTACTTAATAATGACGCAGGTAATCGTAGACAGGTTCTCCACGTTATCGAGGTTGACCCGTCTAACCCTGATGTATCTATCGTTCCTGGATATCATCAGATCGACAAATTGGCAGAAGACCCCAAGAATGAGGCTAATTGGTCTCATAAGGAACTTACCGAAATGGCTAAGTATTACGAGAACAATCTCGGATACAACATTGTAGGTGGTATGAACACAGACCTCTACTATGACACGTATGCTCCTCGTATACTTGTTTACAATGGTAAGAGTATCGGTGTTAAGGGTGAAACTACCCCCTCATCTTCTATCCTTTATGTATTTAAGGATGCTGAAGGCAACATCTCTTGTGATGTTAAGGCGTTTAACAGAGCTGACTTTAACAAGTATCTCGAAGATGGTATTCTTCTCCATGCAGTAAGTGTATCCTTCGGTATGGTTGTTAAGGATGGTAAGCTTGTAAAGACATCCGAAGTTCGTGAATCATCTGGTGATGCTGCACGTTCTATGGTTGGTATTAAGCCCGACGGTACCCTCGTTATTTGTATGAATGACGGACGTGGTGCTAACAATTCTGAAGGCTTGAGCGGTGAATTCGAGGAAGGCGAGGCAATGCTCGCTCTCGGATGTCAGTGGGCTGCTAACTGTGACGGTGGTGGATCCTCCACATTCCTCACAAAGCGTGTTGGTGAAGATGAGTTCACAATGCGTTCGGTTCCCTGTGACGGTTCACAGCGTCCTACCGCACACGGTATTTTCGTTGCTTCTAACGTAGCTCCTACAGGCATTCTTGACGTAGTTAACGTAAACGCAGATTACGACATTTTTGCTCCTAAGACTGTTTACAGCTTTAGTGCAGAAGCAATCGACACACATGGTTACGCAATGGATATGCCCGCTGACGCAGCTTGGGCACTTTCCGATGATTCTTTCGGTACTATTGAAAACGGCAAGTTCGTTTCTAACGGTAAGGTAGGTACAGTTGACGTTCAGATAATCTCTGCCGGTGCAGTTGTTGGCTTTAAGACCATCACAGTTGCAAATCCTGAGGTATTTAAGCTCTCTGCAACATCTACTGTTATTCCTTACTCCACCGCTGATAAGATTCGTACCATTACGCTTCCTATCGTTGCGATGACAGGCGAGGCTAACGTATACGTAGATACTAATGCAGTTACTGTTACTCTTTCTAACAGTGCCGCTGGTATCCTTGACGGATTTAACTTTACCGCTACCGATGATACCTCTATTGCAGGTGTTGACGTTATCGTTACATTTAACGGTATCGATCTTACTTATGCAATTGAGTTCGGTAAGGGCTCCGAAATCATCTTCGACTTTGAGGACGGTGATAAGGCAGGCTTTATGGGCTTCGAGGAGGCTAAGAAGTGGAGCCAGGATAATGGTGTAAACAATTCTCTCGTTGGCAATGATCCTCTTGCAGGTCAGTTTAACGAATATTTGAGCAGTGAAACCTTTACCGCTACTGCAGAGCAGGGTGGTCAGGTTAGAAACGGTAATTATGCTCTTGCTTGGAGAATTGATAATACCGATGCTGCTTTTGCATCTTGGTCTTACAACGTTCTCTTTAACGTAGGTGATACTATCGTTCTTCGTGACGTTGCAAATGGAAAGAAGGCTACTACTCTTGGTATGTGGCTCTATATTCCCGAAAATGCATTTTCTTCCGGAAGTTTTGGTGATTACTCGGTAGGTAAGGGCCTTGCATTCCAGTCTCAGCTTTATGTAAAGAATGCAGACGGTTCATATGCTTGTAAGCAGGATCACTTTATGTTCACTTCTGCTGCAACAGGTAAGCAGACAAACTTGAACTCTGCGACAAATGCGGATGTTCCCGAGTCGAGATGGGTTTATGCGACTATTGATATTTCTAAATATGATTATCTTTGCATGCCCGCTGCTACCGATACAAGTAATTCTCGTTCGCCTTCTTTCATTCGTACTTATATAAAGCCTGATACGGCAGACGAGATTACGTTCTATATCGATGATATTACTCTTGACTACAGCTCCGCTGTTGATGATAGAGTTCTTCCTACAATTTCAGCTCCGACTTATTCTACTTCCGATACTGCCGTTGCTCTTGAAAACGGTACTGTTATAAACGGTAATAAGATTGCGTTCTCCGCAGCTATCGCAGATAATGCAGCTCTTGACCTTAACTCCGGTAAGATTTTCATTGACGGTATCGAGGTAAGACCCGCAGTTGACAACCGTGGTCTTAGCACCGCTGCTGATGCTATCCTTGTTGCAGGTACTCACACAGTAACCTTTGAAATCAAGGACGAGCTTGGCAACCCTGCAAGACTTACCAGAACCTTCACCGTAGCAGGTGATGCAGTTGTTGAGCTTGGCGGTCATAATGACTCCGGTGAAACTCCTAAGGCTCAGTCTGTTTACTACGTTGATATCAACGTTGCAGATCTTGCTCAGGTTGATAAGCTTGTAGCTCAGATTAAGCTTAACAATGCAAATAAGTGGGAAACCAAGGGCGCAGTTGTAGCAAACGGCTTCAAGGCTACCATTTCTTACAACGAAATTTCTGAGCTTCTCACGGTTACCGTTGAGAAGGTTGACGCTTCCAAGGCAAGAGCTTTGAGCAATACTTTGGTAAGCATCCCCGTTCGCGTTTGGACATTCGACCGTTACAATTATGTAACAAATGAGTATATGCTCGTATCTGGCATGGGTAATAAGCCCGTAGTAAACGTTGACGCAGAAATCGTTTACGGTGAGATTACTCTCGCAGATGACACAACATCTAGCTTCGGTGGCGCTATTAACGTAGCAACCGAGCTTACAACCATTTCTTCTCCTTACCACGAGCACGACGCTGAATTGAGCGTGCTTAATAAGGAGGCAGATACCCTTTCTGAGGGTTACGAGAATAGAACTTACTGCGAGACATGTAAGTCTGTTGTTGATTGGGGTACTATCATTCCTAAGGTTGAGATTACCCACAACTATGTAATCGTAGATGGCAAGTTCGTTTGCTCCGACGAGGGTTGCGGACATGTTTACGAATCCGGTACAGGCGTGTTCGAAATGAACGGTGACCTTTACTATTCCATTAACGGAGTTCTTAAGACCGGCTGGCAGACAGCTGACAACGGATACTGCTATGCAGGCTCTGATTATAAGCTTTATATTGGTACTCGTAAAGTAGCTAAAACAACGTATGAATTTGACGAAAACGGTACTACCAAGGGCGCTTGGTACGTTAGTGATAAGGGCGTTAAGTATAGCTATGGTCCCGCTTGTTATTCTCGTATGTGGGTAGAGATAGATGGTAATACATATTACTTCGGAAGAGATGATTATATGTATACCGGAATCCGTTTTGTAAAAGATAACCCCGACACTCCTGCTTATTGGTACATCTTTGCTGAGGATGGTACAACGGATAAGTCCGTTCGTCCTGCAGACGGAGTATATGAAGTTAAAGGCGATTATTACGTTGTTAAGGACGGCGTTACCCAGGTAGGCTTGTACTACATTGATGGTAATTATTATCTTGGAGGTATCGGTAGTGGATTCGAACGTGCCGGTGCGTGTGCTAAGAATGGTAGCTACACTATAACGTCTGCAATTTCAAATGGATTGCTTCCCAGTGGAACATATTCATTTGGTCCTGATGCAAAGTTAATCTTGAAAAACGGTATATACGAAGAAAACGGTAAGCTTTACTATTACGAAAATGGCTCTCGTGTTAAGAAGGGTGCTGTAAAGTCAGGTGATGATATTTATTACTTCAGCATGAAGTATTATGCTTTGGAAGATGGTAAATATTATATTACCGAAGATATGACAAACGGATTATTCCCCGCAGGATATTATAATATCAAGGACTCTAAGGTTGAAATTAAGAATGGTATTTACGAAGAAGAGGGTAAGCTCTACTACTATGTAAATAACGTTAAGCAGAAAGCCGGTGCTGTAAAGATTGGTGACGATATTTATTATTTCAGCATGAAGTATTATGCTTTGGAGGACGGTAAATATTATATCACTGAAGATATGACAAATGGCTTATTCCCTGCTGGTTCTTATTTGATTAAGGATCACAAGATCGAAATCAAGAATGGTATTTACGAAGAAGATGGTAAGCTCTACTACTATGTAAATAATGTTAAGCAGAAAGCCGGTGCCGTAAAGATTGGTGATGATATTTATTATTTCAGCATGAAGTATTATGCTTTGGAAGATGGTAAATATTATATCACCGAAGATATGGCAAATGGCTTATTCCCCGCTGGTGAATATATTATTAAAAATCATAAGATTGTCATAGCATAAAATGCTTAATATCTCCCTGCCTTTTTAGGCAGGGAACCGCACAAAATCAATGCCTCCACGTGGCGTGCGGTGGGTAACGGCAAAATGTCGGCTAAATTGATTAAAGGAGAAGGGAATATCTAAAATGAAGTTGGTGCAGATAAATATTACCTGCGGAGTTGGAAGTACGGGTAAAATTTGCGTAGCTATAAGCGAATTGTTGTCTGTGTCTGGAGTAGAAAATTATATTCTCTATTCGTCGGGCAAGAGTGATTTCTTAAATGGAAAAAAATACATGAAAAAGTTTGAAATTAAAGTTCAAGCCTTGAAAGCAAAAATTTTTGGTAATTATGGTTTTCAGTCGAAAGCTGCTACTAAACGTTTGCTTAACGAGTTAGATAAAATTCATCCCGATATAGTACACCTTCATAATTTACATGGTCATAACGTTCATTTGGAACAATTGTTTAATTATTTAAAAAGCAAGAAAATTAAGATTTTTTGGACCTTTCATGACTGTTGGGCTTTTACAGGATATTGCCCTTATTATGATTTAAGTGCTTGTAAACAATGGAAAAATGGTTGTGAAAGTTGTTCAGAAAGAACTCACTATAGTTGGTTCTTTGATTGTAGCAAAAGTCTTTATGAGAAAAAGAAATTGCTTTTTAGTGATTTGGATTTAACTATTATTACACCTTCTAAATGGCTTGCAGAGCAGGTGAAACAATCTTTTTTAAAGGATTATCCTGTGAAGGTGATAAACAATGGCATAGATCTTTCTACATTTACTCCCAAAGAAAGTGATTTTAAGGAAAAATACGCTATTGAAAACAAATTTGTTGTTTTAGGCGTTGCATTCGGATGGGGAAAACGAAAGGGATTGGATGTATTTATAGAGCTTTCAAAGCGACTTGATGATAGATTCCAAATTGTATTAGTGGGGACTGATGATAATGTTGATAAGCAATTGCCGCCCAATATTATTTCTATACATAGAACTGCTAACCAAACAGAGCTTGCGGAAATTTATACTGCTGCAGATCTTTTTGTAAATCCTACTCGTGAAGAAAATTTTCCAACAGTAAATATTGAGGCACTGGCTTGTGGAACCCCAGTGCTAACATACCGCACCGGAGGAAGCCCAGAGATGTTAGATGAAAATTCCGGTATGGTGGTAGAACGAAATGATGAAGAAGCACTTTATAATGCTATTATTGAGATTGAGCGCACCCGTCCTTTCACTGCCGAAAATTGCCGAAAGCAGGCGGAAAAGTTTTCTAATGATGCTAAGTATCGTGAATATGTTTCTTTGTATAAGGCCAAGTAGAAAATGTATACTTTGTTTGTAAATAAGAAACTTCAAAAAAAGTTATATTATATCTATATGGAGAGGTTTTTGTGAAAATCCTATTTCTTTCTAATTTTTATAATCATCATCAAGCTTATGTTTCCAGAGAATTATATAAACAAACAAATGGACAATATCGTTTTGTTGCTACAGAAAAAATGCCGGACGAAAGAAAAAAATTAGGTTATTTAAGTATACAAGATGAATTCGTTGTTCAATATGGTGAGAGTGATGAACGCGATTTGCAAATTCAACAGTGGATTGACGAAGCGGATGCGATTATCATAGGATCTGCTCCTGAATATTTAATTGAAAACCGAAAAAAAATGCGCAAAGCGATTTTACGCTATTCGGAACGTCCTTTAAAAAATGGATTTCAATGGTGGAAATATCCTTTGCGTTATTTTTCATGGCATCTTAAAAATCCCTATAAATCTCCAATTTATATGTTGTGTGCAAGTGCATATACAGCTTCGGATTATGCGATGTATGGATTGTTTAAGAATAAAACTTTTAAATGGGGGTACTTTCCACGATGCGTTCACTATGAAGATGTCGAACAGATGATTTTGAAAAAAAATCCTACAGAAATTCTTTGGTGTGGCCGCTTTTTGAATTGGAAGCATCCTGATGATGCTATAGTAATTGCATCTAACTTGAAAAAAGAAGGGTATCAATTTCATTTAACTATTATTGGTACAGGAGATATGGAAACTCAGTTAAAAAATATGGTTTTAAGTTATGATTTGAAAGATGAAATAACTTTTACGGGCGCTGTTTCTTCGGAAGAAGTGCGTTCCTATATGGAGTATGCGGGAATCTATTTAATGACTTCTGATCGTAAAGAGGGGTGGGGGGCCGTTCTTAATGAAGCTATGAATAGTGCTTGTGCCGTGATAGCAAGTAATTCTGCCGGTGCAGTGCCGTATTTAGTTAAAGATGGCGTGAATGGTATGGTGTATGATGATAATCGTATAGATGAATTGTATACAAAAATTAAATTTTTGTTGGATTATCCAGATAAACAACGTCAGCTTGGATTGTATGCATATAGAAGCATAGTTGAAATATGGAATCCTGAGGTTGCAGCCACGAGATTGGTTCGTCTGATTGAACAGCTTTCAAATGAACAAAAATTCTTTTTCGATGAAGGACCCTGCAGTAAAGCATAATTTTATATTTAAATAAAGAGGCAATATATGAAAAAAGTGAATGTATTAACGTTTTGTACCTGGACTAGTATTGGCTCCATTTTGCAATCATTAGGGCTAAAAAAAGCATTAGAGTCAAGTGAGTGTGAAAGTTGTTTGCTGTTAGCTGATGAAAATAAGTTTTCTGTCATTAAAGTAACATCGCTAAAGTCTTTTATTTCGCGCATTTTTCAAATTATGATTAATGGTAAAAGACGTAAATCTTATCGCAAAAGATGTGATTTTATTGATAACAATTTAAATGTTGTTACTTATGAATCTTATGAAGATTTAACTGATATGGTTCAAGAAGAGCAAAATTCTTATTATTTGGCTGGAAGTGATCAAATATGGAATCCGGATCGTTGTTATAAGCATTTTTTTCTTGAATTTGTTAAAAATCGGAAATGTGTTTCATATGCTGCAAGTATGGGAAAAACTGAAATTCCAATAGAAAATATTGATAAATTTAGAAAATTAATGCAACGATTGGATCATATTTCTGTGCGTGAGAATCAGTGCAAGGATGTTTTGCAGCCGTTAACAGAAAAAAAAATAAGCGTTCACATAGATCCTACATTTTTAGTGGATGCGGAGGAATGGCGTAAATATGAGAAAAAATATTCTATTCGAAAGCCATATATTTTGCTTTATATGATTTATTGGGATTCGGAAATAAAGGAACAAATAAAAGAATTAAAAAAACGAACTGGTTTGCCTGTATATGCTATATGCTCAGGGTTGTCTCGTGTGTATGCAGACAAGAGATTGTACGATGTTGGCGTTGAAGAATTTTTGTGGCTTATTGATAATGCTAAATATGTAATTACATCATCATTTCACGGTGTTGCCTTTGCTACAATTTTCAACAAGAAGTTTGCAGCACTTGTTAATCCATCTTCTCCTTCTAGAATACAAAATTTGATGGGTATTTTAAATATTCCTAACACATCCATTGGAAAGTTAGATCAAACAGATGATTTTGATTATAATTTGATTAACAAGAAAATATTGGAAGAACGTAGTAAAAGTATGGAATATTTAAAAGAGGTATTTGAGTGATGAACATTTTGTCATTTCAACAATGCGCAAATTGTGGTGCATGTAGTAATATTTGTCCTATAGATGCTATTTCTATTAAAGAAGACGGTTTATTTTATAATCCCGTTGTAGATTTAACTAAATGTATTGATTGTGGGGCGTGTATCAGGTGTTGTCCGGTAAATAATATAACGGAGTCATATACACCAATATACGCATATTCTGGGTGGCATCAAAACGAACAAATAGTTAGTCAAAGCTCCAGTGGAGGGATATTTCACGGATTAGCACAGTATGTGATAGAAAAGGGTGGGATAGTTTTTGGTGCATCTTTTTCTGAAAATTTTTACGAGGTAGCATTTATGTCTTCTGAGGAAACTGATATATCGCAATTACGAAAAAGTAAGTATGTTGAAAGTTTAGTGGGAGATGCATTTAGAAAAATAAAAATAGAGTTATCTCGTGGAAGAATAGTTCTTTTTTGTGGAACGCCATGTCAGGTTGCTGGTTTATATGCTTTTTTAGGCGCTCGCCCTGAGAGATTGATTACTTGTGATTTTGCATGTGGTGGTCTTCCGTCTCATAAAATATATCAAGAATATTTAAGAAATCTTGAGAAAAAGTACGGTGATAGTGTGTCTTTGGTTGATTTTAGACCTAAAACTCATGGTTGGAGAAGATATGCTATGCTTGTAAAGTTTAAAAATCGTAAGACATATAATAGACTTGGTATTGAAGATGATTATTTGAAACCTTTTCTTTATGGGCAATATACAGTTCGTGAATATTGTTTATCTTGTAAGTTTTCGGATCATCATGCTTCGGATATTACAATTGCGGATTTTTGGCGGAATCATGAACTCGGGGGACCAAATAATCCGGCAGGAGTATCGTTGGTTCTGTGCAATACGGTATGTGGAAAGCAAGTGATGGATGATGCTGGTAAACAATTTGTTTTTTATAGTATGCCCGTAGATCAGGCATCTTACAATCATAAAAAAACAAGTTCGACACGTAAAAAACGTGAAGAACGAGAAGGCTTTCTTGAATTGTATGAAAAAGAAGGTCTTGATTCGGCATGCAAATATTATTTTCCAACTTCATTAAAAAAACGTTGTGAAATTTATTTAAAAAGGATTTTTTTGAAATCCGGGGTTAATAAAAAATGAGTCAAACAAAAAAAGGAATAATATTGTCATATCTTAATCTGCTAATGGGTATGGTTGTTAATATTTTTTTAACACCTTTGATGATTATAACGTTAGGAGATGTCGATTATAGCCTGTATAAGGTTATGTATTCTTTAGCAGGACCATTGACAATGTTCCATTTAGGTATCTCGACTATAGTAACACGAGCTATTGTAAAAAACAAAGATAATAGTGATCAATCCAAACTCGAAAGGCAGAATGTTTTAGCCACCTCAATTATTGCTTCAGTAATCATGTCGGTAATTGTTGTTATTGTTGGAATTATTATGCTTAATTCTATTCCCGCAATTTATGGTAACAATTATTCGGCGGAATCCATCAAATTAGGACAACAGATATTTTTTATTTTTTTGATTTCTTCCATTTTACACATGCTTACCGATGCGTTTAGTGGGTGTATCCTTGGAAATGAACGATATGTAGTAAGTTCTGTAATTCCGTTATTGAAAACTGTTTTTAAATGCTTGTTGTTAGGAATCCTTTTAATATTTGGATGTGATGTTATATTCGTTTCAATTGTAGATTTGATTCTTGCAATATTTGTTTTTTTCATTACTGTACTATATTCTGTTTTCGTACTTCATGAAATCCCTAAATTACATTATTTTGATAAGAAGCAGTTTTGCGAGATCTTTTCATATGGTGCCGCTATTATATTACAGACTTTTGTAAATCAGGTTAATAATAATATGGATACGATGTTGTTAGGGGCTTTTGTGCAAGATAAGGCGGTGATTACTATGTATTCATCAGCTTTGGCAATATATGCTATTTATAACTCGTTAATCTCTGTTGTTACTCATTATTTTTTACCGCAAGCTACAAGATTGACTATAAAAAGTGCTTCTGGACGAGAACTGACGGATTTTGTTATTAAACCTGGAAGATTACAAGCGTCAGTGGCAGTGGCATGTATATGTGGATTTGCCTTATTTGGACGAAATTTTATTTCTATTTGGATAGGTCAGCAATATATGAATGCTTATTGGGTTATATTAATGCTTATGGTTCCTGTAACTATACCATTAGTTGAGAATGCCACAATATCTATTTTAGATGCTACTATGAAAAGAATGTACCGATCTGTTGTTTTAGCGGTTATGGCGATATTAAACTTAATTGCATCTATTATATTGATTAGACTTATGGGCTTTTGGGGAGCAGCGTTAGGTACAATGTTATCTTTGCTAGTCGGTCATGGATTACTTATGAATATTTATTATGCTAAAGTGTTTCATATTGAAGTTTTTAGACTGTTTAGGCAAATTTTTAAAGGAATACTGTTCGCAGGATTACTTGCTACGATTGTATGCTTGCCATTAGCGATATTTTTACCCAATACATTGGTTTGGTTTATCATAAAGTGCGTTTCTTTTGTTTTGATATATACATTGTTTTTATTTCTTTTTGGATTTAATAAAGAAGAAAAATCTATGTTTGATAAAGTGTTAAAAAAATTCAACATAAATAAATTAAAAGGCTAAATATTATGAATTACTCCCTCCTCATCACCGGTGCCGGTGGTTTTATTGGTGCCAATCTTGTCAAAAAGCTTATTGGGACTATGCGTGACGTGACTATTGTCGGTCTTGACAATATGAATGACTATTACGACGTTTCCCTTAAAGAATACCGTTTACGTTTGATTGAAGATTCGTTGCTTGAAAATCCGTCTATTAAATGGCATTTTGTTCGCGGTAATATTGCGGACAAGTCCCTTATTGACTCGCTTTTTGAGCAATATCGCTTTGACATAGTTGTAAATCTTGCCGCTCAAGCCGGTGTCAGGTACTCTATCGATCATCCCGACGCCTATATTGAGTCGAACATTATCGGTTTCTACAACATTCTTGAGGCTTGCCGTCACTATCCCGTTGAGCATTTAGTATATGCCTCGAGCTCGAGTGTCTACGGCAGCAACAAGAAAATTCCATATTCGACCGATGACAAGGTGGACAACCCCGTAAGTCTTTACGCTGCCACCAAAAAGAGCAACGAGCTTTTAGCTCACTCCTATTCGAAGCTTTACAACATTCCGTCTACGGGCTTGCGCTTCTTTACTGTCTACGGTCCTGCGGGGCGTCCCGATATGGCGTACTTTGGTTTTACAAACAAGCTTTTGCGTGGAGAAACCATTGAGATATTCAATTATGGAAATTGCAAGCGTGATTTCACCTATGTTGACGATATCGTTGAGGGTATTATGCGCGTTATGAGTCGCGCGCCCGAAAAGAGCATTGGAGAGGATGGGCTTCCCATTCCTCCGTATGCTATATACAATATAGGAAACAACACTCCCGAAAATCTTCTTGATTTTGTTAAAATTCTCGGAGAGGAGCTGATCAACGCAGGTGTTTTGCCGAGCGATTTTGACATAAATTCAAAGAGCAAGCTTGTCCCTATGCAGCCGGGTGATGTTCCCGTTACCTATGCTGACGTAAGTCCCTTGGAGCGTGATTTTGGCTTCAAGCCTTCTACAAGCCTAAGAGAGGGGCTCAGGGCATTTGCACAGTGGTATAAGGAGTATTATTTTAATAAGTAATAAAAACAGAGGAGGAAAAAAGATGAAAATAGCGGTAGCAGGTACGGGCTACGTCGGAATGTCCTTAGCGGTGCTTCTTTCTCAGGCGCACGAGGTAGTAGCCGTAGACATTATTCCCGAAAAGGTTGATATGATCAACAACAGAATAAGCCCGATAAAGGACGATTATATTGAGAAATATCTTGCGACGAAGACCTTAAATCTTCGCGCTACTCTTGATGCAAAAGAGGCGTATACCGATGCGGAATACGTTATAGTGGCGGCGCCCACTAATTACGATAGCAAGCAGAATTACTTCGACACCTCAGCGGTCGAAAAGGTAATGGACCTTGTTGTTGAGTACAATCCTAACGCCATAATAGTAATAAAATCTACTATTCCCGTAGGTTATTGTGAGAGTATAAGAAAAAAATACAAAAATCTTTTATTCAGCCCTGAATTTTTAAGAGAATCGAAGGCTCTTTATGATAATCTTTATCCCAGCAGAATTGTTGTGGGAACAGATAAGAGCAACCCTACACTTGTTTCGGCGGCAGAAAAATTTGCCGAGATTTTGAGCAATCTTTCGCTTAAGGAGCAGGTCGATACTATTGTTATGGGCTACACCGAGGCAGAGGCGGTAAAGCTTTTTGCTAATACATATCTTGCCTTAAGAGTAAGCTTTTTCAACGAGCTTGATACCTATGCGGAGATTAAGGGGCTTGATTCCAAGTCGATAATCGATGCGGTTTGTCTTGATCCGAGAATTGGAAATCATTACAACAATCCTTCCTTTGGATACGGTGGATACTGCCTACCCAAGGACACGAAGCAGCTTCTCGCAAATTATGAGGACGTTCCGCAGAATATGATGACGGCTATCGTGGAATCTAACAGAACTCGTAAGGATTTTATAGCGAGCAGAGTGCTTGAAAAGGCAGGCTATTATTCAGATAACGATCAGTGGGATGCAACCGTTGAAAAGGACGTAGTGGTCGGCGTTTATCGCTTGACTATGAAGTCTAATTCCGACAACTTCCGTCAAAGCTCTATTCAGGGCGTTATGAAAAGAATTAAAGCTAAGGGCGCTCGCGTGATTATTTACGAGCCAACCTTAGAGGACGGTACTACCTTCTTCGGTAGCGAGATCGTAAACGATCTTGAAAGGTTTAAGGCTATGAGCGAGGTAATTCTTGCTAATAGATACGACAGTAATCTTGATGATGTTTCAAGCAAGGTATATACACGCGATATTTTTGAGCGTGATTAAACTTTAATACTTTACGTTGGAGGAAAAATTGATGAAAGAAAACAAGAAGGTAAAAGCAGGTGAGGGCAAGGAGCTTAAGCGTCAGCTAAATCCTATGCACGTTTGGGCGCTTGCGTTTGGTTGCGTTATCGGTTGGGGCTCATTTGTAAACCCCGGAAAGAAGTTTTTGCCCAATTCAGGCGTAGCGGGTACAGCTATTGCTATGGCTATGGGCGCTCTCGTTATGATAATTATAGCTTGCAGCTATGCTTATATGGTTCCTAAATATCCTAAGGCTGGCGGAGAGTTTACCTTTACCAAGGAATGCTTTGGCAAGCATATGGCGTTCGTTTGCGGTTGGTTTTTGATTGCCGCATATCTTACGAACGTGCCTATGAATTCGACGGCTATCGGCTTGATAGTTGACGGAATTGACGGCGGTGCGGATATTCTTAAATTCGGATTTCATTATACTATTGCGGGGTTTGAAATTTACTTTGGCGAAATGATATTCGCTATGGCAATACTTTTGATTTTTGCGATAGTTAATATGTTTGGCGTCAAGAAGGCGGCTATAGTTCAAACGGTGCTTTCTACTTTACTCGTCGTTTCTGTATTTACACTTGCTATTGCGGCTTTGGTGAGCGGCAAGGCGCAGGGAATCAATATGCAGCCCATCTGGGGCTTTGATAAGAGCGCGGCAATCGCTGCGGGTGCTACCACCGAGAATATATCAGAGTTCGCAAAGGGCGGAACGGGCGGAATAATGTCGGCTATTTTGGCAACCTTTGCAATCGCTCCTTGGGCTTACGTTGGATTTGATACCATTCCTCAGGCGGCAGAGGAGTTTAAGTTCTCCTATAAGAAGGTTATCGGAATAATGATAGTCGCTATATTGTTCGGTTGCTTTGTTTATACAACCAATAATACCGTTGCTGCGGCGGCACTTGAAAATTGGCCCGAGAGAGTAATGGCAGGTGAATGGGTGCTTTTGGTTGCGGCAGAGGAGATGCTTGGCGTTTTCGGTAAGGTGCTTATAGGCGTTGCGGTTTCTTGCGCAGTGCTTTCGGGTATTATGGGATTTTATCTTGCATCCTCACGTCTTATGTACTCGATGTCAAAGGACGGTTATTTGCCCGCTGTTTTCGGTAAGATAAACGGTAGATACGGTACACCTATAAACGCTATAATCTTTTGCTTGATAATCTCGCTTTCAGGACCGATACTCGGTAGAGAGGCGCTCGGATGGTTCGTTGATATGTCTGCAATAGGCGCATCGATGGGATTCTTCTTTACAAGCGCGTCGGCATTTAAGAAGATGCGTGCGGATAAGGACGGAAACAGATTCTTTAAGGCTATGGCAGTTTTGGGAATGATATTCTCGGTAATATTTATGATTCTTCAGCTTATTCCTATTCCCGGACTTAACGGTGTCCACTTCGGCAAGGAGTCTTATTTGATGCTTTTGGTTTGGATAGCTATTGGAGTTGTATTTTATCTTACTAAAAAGAAAAAAATAACAAACGAATTGGAGTAAAATTATGTCACTCTTTACAAATAAAAAGCTTCTTCTTACGGGTGGAACGGGTTCATTCGGTAATGCGGTATTGAACCGTTTTCTTGAAACCGATATAGGAGAAATCAGAATTTTCTCGCGTGACGAGAAAAAGCAGGACGATATGCGTCACGAATTTCAGGCGAAAATGCATAAGGCTGCCGATAAGATAAAGTTCTACATAGGCGACGTTCGTGATATTCAGTCTGTTCGTAATGCTATGCACGATGTTGATTACGTATTCCATGCCGCTGCGCTTAAGCAGGTTCCGTCTTGTGAGTTCTTTCCCATTGAGGCGGTTAAAACCAACGTTCTCGGTACTGAAAACGTGCTTACCGCTGCAATTGAGGCAGGCGTTAAGAACATTGTTTGCCTTTCCACCGATAAAGCGGCTTACCCAGTTAACGCTATGGGTACGTCAAAGGCTATGATGGAAAAGGTAATCGTTGCAAAGTCGAGAACTGTTGATCCTGAAAAAACTAAGATTTGCTGCACTCGATACGGTAACGTTATGTGCTCTCGCGGCTCTGTAATTCCGCTTTGGATAGATCAGATAAGAAGCGGAAATCCCATAACCATCACCGATGGAAAAATGACGAGATTTATTATGTCGCTTGAGGAAGCCGTTGACCTTGTTTTGTTCGCTTTCGAGCATGGAAAGAGCGGAGATATCCTCGTTCAAAAGGCTCCCGCTTGCACTATTCAGACTCAGGCAGAGGCAGTTTGCGAGTTATTTGGCGGCGATAAGAACAACATTAGAGTTATCGGTATTCGCCACGGTGAGAAGATGTACGAAACACTTCTTACTAACGAGGAATGTGCGAACGCTATCGATATGGGTAACTTTTACCGCGTGCCTTGTGACAGTCGCGGACTTAATTACGATAAATATTTTATCCAAGGCGACGTTGAGCGCAATACCTTGACCGAGTTTAATTCAAATAACACCGAGCTTTTAACCGTTGAGGAAACTAAGGCAAAGATTGCGAGCCTTAGCTATATTCAGCAAGAGCTTGCAAAGGGTACAAAGTAATGAATATACTTGTAACCGGAGCAAGGGGCTTCGTTGGTAAAAATCTTTGTGCGGCGCTTAAAAATATTCGCGACGGTAAGGACAAAACCCGTCCTAATATTAAAATAGGCGAGATTTTTGAGTATGACGTTGATTCAAGCATAGCTGAGCTTGACGTATATTGTGCAAGTGCGGATTTTATTTTCAATCTTGCGGGCGTAAACCGTCCTCAAAATCCCGAGGAGTTTATGCAAGGAAATTTTGGCTTTGCGAGTATCTTGCTTGATACATTGAAAAAGCACAATAATACCTCGCCTATCGTAATATCCTCCTCAATTCAGGCAACCTGCATCGGTCGATATGACAGTGATTATGGCAGAAGCAAAAAGGCGGGCGAGGACCTTGTCTTTGCCTACGGTGAGGAAACAGGAGCAAAGACCTTGGTTTACCGTTTTCCTAATCTTTTTGGAAAGTGGTGCAGACCTAACTATAACAGTGCGGTTGCGACCTTTTGCAATAATATAGCAAACGATCTGCCTATAACCGTTAACGATTCGTTGGTTCAGCTTGAATTGCTCTATATCGATGATTTGATAACTGAAATGCTTGATGCGCTTGAGGGTAAGGAGCATCGTTGTGAGTTCGACGGTATTGACACGGTTATTTGCGAAAACGGCAGATATTGCGCCGCGCCGATTACTCACAAGGTAACGCTTGGAGAGATAGTCGCATTACTTGAGAGCTTTAAGGCACAGACAAGCACGCTCGTTATGCCCGAAATTCCTTATAATAGCTTTGCAAAGAAGCTTTATAGCACATATCTGAGCTATCTTCCTAAGGAAAAGGTTGCGTTTGATTTAAAAATGAACGAGGATGCGCGCGGAAGCTTTACCGAGCTTTTAAAAACCGAGAAGTGCGGTCAGTTTAGCATAAACATCTCAAAGCCGAGTATAACTAAGGGTCAGCATTGGCACAACACAAAATGGGAGTTCTTTATAGTTGTTGCAGGTCACGGACTTATTCAACAACGTAAGATTGGAACAGATGATGTTCTTAATTTTGAAGTAAGCGGTGATAAAATACAAGCCGTTCATATGCTCCCCGGATATACTCATAATATTATTAATCTTAGTGAAACGGAAAATCTTGTAACGGTTATGTGGGCAAACGAGCAATTTGACCCCAATCATCCCGATACTTTTTTTGAGGTAGTGGAATAATGAAATTCAATGCATCTTTTAAAAATAACGGCAAGCTTAAGCTTTTGATTATCGTAGGCACACGTCCCGAAATCATTCGTTTGTCTGCGGTTATAAGTAAATGTCGCAAATATTTTGATACAATACTTGCGCACACGGGACAGAATTATGACTATAATCTCAACGGTGTCTTTTTTAAGGATTTGAAGCTTGAGGACCCCGATGTGTATCTTAACGCAGTTGGCGCAGACCTCGGTGAAACGATGGGAAATATTATTGCAAGCTCTTATCAGCTTATGGTAGAAATAAAGCCCGATGCGGTTTTAGTTCTTGGCGATACAAACTCTTGTCTGTCGGTTATCGGCGCAAAGAGATTGCACATACCGATTTTCCATATGGAGGCGGGTAACAGATGCAAGGATGAATGTCTGCCCGAGGAAACTAACCGTCGAATTGTTGATATTATTTCCGACGTAAATATGGCGTATTCCGAGCATGCGCGTCGCTATCTTGCCGATTGCGGACTTCCCAAGGAAAGAACATACGTTACAGGCTCGCCTATGGCAGAGGTGCTTCACAATAATCTTGCAGAGATTGAAGCAAGTGACGTACACTCGCGTTTAGGACTTGAAAAGGGTAAATATATTCTTCTTTCTGCTCACAGAGAGGAAAATATAGATACCGAAAAGAATTTTACAAGCTTGTTTAATGCCATAAATAAAATGGCTGAAAAGTATGATATGCCGATACTTTATTCTTGCCACCCGAGAAGCAGAAATCGCCTTGAAGCAAGCGGATTTGAGCTTGATAAGCGCGTTATCCGTCACGAGCCTCTTGGCTTTCATGATTATAATTGCTTGCAGATGAACGCCTTTGCGGTAGTTTCCGATAGCGGAACGCTCCCCGAGGAAAGTAGCTTCTTTACAAGCATCGGAAAGCCGTTTCCCGCGGTTTGTATCCGTACCTCAACCGAGCGTCCCGAAGCGCTTGATAAGGCTTGCTTTATTCTTTCGGGAATTGACGAGAAGGGACTTTTGCAGGCGGTAGATACAGCTGTAACTATGAATGAGCTTGGAGATTACGGTATTCCCGTTCCCGATTATATCGAGGAAAACGTGTCTACTAAGGTAGTAAAGATTATTCAATCCTATACCGGCGTTGTCGATAAGATGGTTTGGAGAAAATACTGATTTAAAGCTAAAATAAAAACGCTTGACCGAATTTGGTCGAGCGTTTTTTCTATTCAATTTTCCGCTTGTAGTTCCTTAATCATTCTATTGCCTCTGCGGACCATAAAAGCTCCGATGTATGCTATGATTGCAAGAACGCTGAAAGCGCTTATTCCCGTTATTATTCTTTGCCATCTTTCACCTAATATATATTCGAAGCGGCTTATTACTGCCGTTTCGAGTGAGAGCATTGAAACAAGTGCAGAAACGAAGCTTATTAGCTTTGCGGCAAACAGTATTGGGCTATTGAATTTTCTATACTTTATTATATTTATTATTGACAGTGCAAAAAGCGAAAGAGTGAAAAGTCCAAGTGCCGTGGTGGTCGCTCCGTGATGTAGAAAGTCGCGGTTTTCTATTGTTCGGTAAAAGGTCAATCCCATAAGCGCGGTATTCATAAGCAATAGGAGCGCTCCGCAAAATCTAAACCGTTTAAGCTCTGCTATTACGTCATCTCCCGCCTTATTCGAGCGAGAATAATACAGTAGTGAAAAACGCATTATTGCGAGTAAAATATAATATGCCGCGATAGACAGATACCAGCTTGAGCTATGCCACAATCCTAAAAACAGTGTAAAGGTTGCATATATTGAGTTATAAAAAAACGTACCGTAAAGTGCGAGGTTGATTTTTAGCTGTGCTATCTGCGAGGGGTCGCTTACGTCATGCCTTTTACCGACTCTTGATTTCACCTTTTCCTTAACGCTTGACTTAAGTAATTTTGTCTTTACAATAATCTCGGGAATTGCGCACGCTACGAGCGATATTGCGTATATACTTAAAATGTATGAAAAAATGCTTATATGATGCCAAAGCGGCAGGCGTATCAAGGAGTATATCAGTGATGATGAGGCAAGCACCGTAACGAGGGCTACTATTGCTATATGCGGATGAAATATTGCTTTAAACGTCTTTTTTATTGCTTGCATCGTCTGCCTCCCGATTTTGATTTATAATATTATATCATATAAATATTAAATTTTTGTGTATTATATCATTTAAAATATATTTTGCCAATATATCGCAAAAATATTGTAAAAATATTGTAAAAAAAGGCTTTTTGTGATAAAATAACTATGTATAGTTTTTTGACGGAGGTGGATATATGCTATCTAAAATATACAGTGCGGGGCTTGTGGGAATAGACGGCTTTATCGTTACCATAGAGTGTAACGTAAAGAAGGGCGTTTTTCATTTCGAGCTTGTCGGACTTCCCGACCTTGCTGTAAAGGAGGCAAAGGAGCGAGTCTTTACCGCTTGCGAAAATAGCGGATTTCGTTTTCCTATTGCGAATATAACTATAAATCTTGCGCCAGCCGATAAGCGTAAGGAGGGCTCTGCCTTTGACGTAGCGCTTCTTATGGGACTTCTTCGCAGTGGTGGATATATTCATTCCGACGTTATGTTTGCCGATAAATGCTTTGTGGGTGAGCTTTCGCTTTCGGGAGAGCTTAGAGGCGTTCGAGGCGCTCTTTGTATGTGTGTTGCCGCAAGAAATGCGGGAATAAAGGAGTTTTACGCTCCGCCCGACAATGCAAGAGAAGCGGCGGCGGTTGAGGGAATTACCGTTTATTCGGTTAAAAACGTAGCCGAGCTTGTTAAGCATCTTAACGGTGAGAGCCGCCTTACCCCTGTTGAATGTGACAGAGCGGCTTTTGAAAATGCCGTTCGAAGCAGCACTCTTGATTTTGCCGACGTAAAGGGACAGAGTGCCGCAAAGCGCGCTATTGAGATTGCGGCGGCAGGCGGACACAACATATTGCTCATAGGCCCTCCCGGTACGGGAAAGTCTATGCTTGCAAAGAGAATACCGACTATTCTTCCGCCTCTTACCTTTGAGGAGGCTATTGAGGTAACTAAGGTACATTCGGTTGCGGGAAAGCTTTCCGAGGGTGTTTCGCTTATTTCTCAGCGACCCTTCCGCTCACCGCACCACACTATGAGCTCTGTTAGCCTTGTTGGTGGCGGAGCAAATCCTATGCCGGGTGAGGTTTCCTTTGCCCATAACGGAGTTTTATTCCTTGACGAGCTTCCCGAATTTCCAAAGCAGGTAACCGATGCGCTCCGTCAGCCTATCGAGGATAGAGTTGTAACCATTACACGCGCAAATGGCAGAGTGACGTATCCCTGCGGCTTTATGCTCGTTGCGGCTATGAATCCTTGCCGATGCGGATTTTTTGGGCATCCGACGAAGCCCTGCACCTGCCGAGAGGGTGACGTTAAGAGGTACATATCCAAGATAAGCGGTCCTATGCTTGATAGAATTGACATTCAAATCGAGCTTCCGTCGCTTTCCTACGATGAGCTTTCGAGTAATGCGACGGCAGAGTCCTCCGAGGTTATCAGAGATAGAGTTACTCGCGCCCGTGCCTTTGCGATAGCGAGAATGGACGATATCGGTGACAGAAGAATATATTGCAACGCTCAGCTTGATTCCTCGCTTATAAGAAAATATTGCGCTATGGACGATTCGGCGGGAGCGCTTTTGAGAGCGGCTTATGATAGAATGGGAATGTCTGCGCGCGGATATGACAGAATAATCCGTGTAGCGCGTACTATTGCCGATATCGACGAGTCGGAGATTATAAGGGCAAATCATATAGCCGAGGCGATACAGTACAGAAGCCTTGATAAAAAATATTGGAGTTGACTTTAAATGATAATTAATGACAGTGCGCCTCGCATAGAGGATATAAATAAAAATGAAAAAAATGAGTCCGAGGGTATTGACGTACGCCTTAAGGAGGCTATAATCGACCTTGCCTCACTTTGCAGTGTTTCGGGCTCTGAGCATAGAGCAATTGGAAAAATAAAGGAGCTTTACGGTGAGCGCTTTGACTCTATTACAAGCGATGCCGTTGGAAATCATATACTCTTTAAATCCTGCAAAAGACCTGATGCGCCGAGGATAATGATAGATACGCATTACGACGAGATAGGCTTTATAGTAACAGACGTGCTTGACGGTGGATTTTTGCGTATAACCAACATAGGCGGAATAGACCGCGCTATAATGCAGGCGGCATCGGTTACGGTTTGCGGTAAGGAGAATATAAGCGGAATTATAATTTCTACGCCTCCGCATCTTCGCGACGGTGACGGAAATCTGCCGAAAATCGAGGATTTGCTCGTTGACGTAGGCTTAGGATATACTAAGGAGGAGCTTTCAGAGCTTGCTCCTATTGGTACGCCTATAACCTTTGAAAAGAGATATATCGAGCTTTTAGGCGGTAGGCTTGCAGGGCAGAGCTTTGATAACAAGGCTTGCGCGGCTATCGCTATCGAGGCTATATGCGACCTTCCGAGAGAAGCGCTTGCGGGGGATATCTATCTTACGCTTTCTTGCTATGAGGAAACTGCAAGGCGTAGCGGTGCTTATGTATTGGCTAACGCTC
Source organism: Eubacteriales bacterium (assembly GCA_045643945.1). GTDB lineage: Bacteria > Bacillota > Clostridia > Oscillospirales > CAG-272 > HGM12713. The sequence goes on from JAZRGA010000059.1 coordinate 21,597, forward strand.
TTGAGCCTGATTACGCTATGGTAATCGACGTAAATCTTGCCGACGCTCCGGGTGTTTCTTCACGCGAGAGCGTAAAAATGGAAGATGGAATTTCGATTTCCTATTCTTCCTCGACCGATAGAGCGCTAACGAGAGCATCTGCGGCTTTATGCGAGGCGAGTGAAATAAAATATACGAAAAAGGCAGAGCCGTCATCAACGGGAACTAACGCAATAGCTCTCGGGCTTTCGGGCTTTGGCGTGTCTGTGGTCGACGTAGGACTTCCGCTTCGCAATATGCACACCTATAACGAGGTTATTGCGATGGAGGACTGTAAGAGCCTTTATTCCTTTGTTAAGGCTTTTGCATCGTCAAATGAAATAGCAAGAGATTTTCGCAGAGAGGAGATACGCTTATGATAGAACAAAATAACGTAGATATCGCTTCTCTTAGCGGTAAGGAGCTTATAATTGCGCTTTCAGCGATATTCGGCCCTACGGGATGCGAGGACAGAGTATCTGCCGCAATAAAGCCCGAGCTTGATAAATATTGCGATAACGTTCTTCTTGACCGAATGGGAAATTTAGTAGGAAAAATGTCGCTCGGCAGCTCTCAAAGCAAAAAAAGATTAATGCTTTCCGCTCACCTCGACGAGGTAGGATTTATGATAGAGCGGATAAATGATAACGGAATGCTCTCCTTTGATACCGTGGGCGGTATAGACGAGTCGGTTATTGCGGGTAAAAGCGTTCTCGTTGGAAACGAAGGTACGCTTATAAACGGAGTTATCTGCTCAAAGGCGATACATCATAAGTCAAAAAAGGAGCGTAACTCTGCGGAGGATATCGAGCATCTTTCGATAGATATCGGTCTTTCAAGCAAGGAGGAGGCAGAGAAATATATTTCAATAGGTGACTTTGCAACCTTTGACGTATCGTACGGTAGCGTTTTTTTCGGTAAGGATAAAAATATGATAAAGTGCAAGGCGCTTGACGATAGAATGGGGTGCGCCGCGCTTATTGAGATAATGCGTAAGCTTTCAAGCAACAGACCCGATATCGACCTTGACGTATATTTTTGCTTTACGGTAAGAGAGGAAACGGGTTGCTCGGGAGCGGAGGTCGTTGCAAACAGAATTATGCCCGATTATGCGCTTGTATTTGAGTCGACCGCAATAGGCGATATTCCAACCGCACCCGATAATAAGCGTGTTGCCGACGTGTCTTGCGGAGCGGTGATATCGGTTGCCGACCGCTCTACGATATACGATAAGGGACTTATCGATATTGCCTTTGAGCTTTCGAAAAGCAAAAAAATTCCGCTTCAGGTAAAGAGATATCTTTCGGGCGGAAACGATGCGGGACATATTCATAAAAGTCGATTTGGTGTTCGCACATTGGCGATATCAGTTCCAACGAGATATTTGCATTCGCCGTTTTGCGTGGCATATTACAGCGATTATCTATCTGCAAGAGATATAGGATATGAAATTCTTTGCGCACTTGGAAAGGAAAAATAAGGGATTACTCTATGAAAAACACGTTTGAGCTTTTAAAATTTAAGGATAAAATCAGACCCTTGGGCAGATATCAAATCCTTAGCGATGGAATAGGGTGCGACCACTGCGCTACGGGTATCGAGCTTTGCTTCGAGGGCGTTGGCGAGATTACCTTGAGCCTTTATACAACGGTAGAAAAGGAGCATTGTGACTCGGCGTATTTTACCGTTTATCTTGACGGAGAGCGTATGCAGAAAAGGCTTGAAGCGCCTGCGGGCGAGCATACGGTTACAGTAGTTGAGCTTTGTGAGAGGGGTAAGCATATATTAAAATTAGTCAAGCAGTGCGAGAGCAACTATAATTTATGCACGCTTCGCTCGATAAGCCTTGACGGTGATTTGCTTTCTCCGCCGCCTCAAAGAGATAAATATATAGAATATATAGGCGACAGTCTTAGCTGCGGAATGGGTAATTTAGGCAAAAGCGGCGTAGAAAATCCGCAGACCTCGCTTTGGGAGGACGTAACGCAGGGATATACATATCGCTCTGCCGAAATGCTCTCTGCCGATTGCTCGATAATTTCGGAAAGCGGTATAGGACTTGCGGGAAGCTGGTTTGACCCGTTATTTGATTTTTATTCTGCGTGGTCATATAAGCGTGATAAAGATGTTAAGTACGATTTTGCGCGTATTCCCGACCTTGTGGTTATAAATCTCGTTACGAATGATTATTACCTTAACTGCGACTTAAAAATCTGCTCGGTTGAGGAGGTTATCGAGAAAACTAAGGAGCTTATTCTTTTTGTTCGCAAGGCATACGGAAAGGATATTCCCATCGTTTGGGTGGGCAGATTTATGTATCTCGGTGAGCGTTATATTAATGCCGTTGATACTGCTATTGCCGAGCTTTCGGGCGAGGATGCCGCTATCTACCGTCTTGACGTTCCTACCTCAAAGGGAGGAGCGCACGGACATCCCGATATTGCGGGACATACCGTTGCAAGCGATATGCTCGTTGAATTTATTAAGAAAAATAATTTATTATAAGATATAAAAGGGGATATTATGAATTTATATACCACTTTAAAAAGACTCTGCCTTGTTAATTCGGTTTCGGGCAGTGAGGATAAAATAAGAGAGGAAATAAAATCGATAATCGAGCCTTACGTCGATATGATAGAGGTCGATGCTCTCGGAAATCTTGTTGCCCGTAAAATAGGACGAGGTAATAAAAGGGTAATGCTCTGCGCTCATATGGACGAGATAGGCTTTATCGTTAATTATATAGAGGAAAACGGAATGATAAGAGTCGGCACGCTCGGGGGTATAAAGCTTTGTGCGGCATCTTATACTATGCTCGTTTCAAGCAAGGGAGTTCACGGAGCGCTCTGTGCAAATTCCGACGTAAAGACCGCAGATTATAAAAATGACGTTATGTATGTAGATATCGGCGCAAAAAATCGACGTGAGGCGGAAAGATACGTTTCTATCGGCGATACCTTTGTTTGCGCACCGTCGCTTAATAAGCTTTGCGGCTCTCGAATTTGCGGTAGACCGATTGATGACAGAGTAGGTTGTCTTGCGCTTTTGGAGATTGCCGAGCGACTTTCGGGTGTCGAGCTTGACTCAACTGTTTACTATGTATTTTCGGTTCAGGAGGAGGTCGGCTTGCGTGGAAGTAAGCCTGCTACTTATCAAATCGAGCCTGATATTGCGCTTTGCTTTGACGTGACCCTAACGGGAGATACGCCAAACGCTACGCCTATGGCTTGCTCGGTTGGAGAGGGCGTTGCGATAAAGATAAAGGATAATTCGGTTATCTGCCATAGCGGACTCGTTTCCGAGCTTTGCAATATAGCAAAAAAAGAAAAAATCCCTTATCAGCGTGAGGTGCTTGCCTTTGGCGGCACAGATACCTCGTCTATGCAGCTTTCGGGCTACGGCTCGGTTGCGGGAGCGCTTTCTATTCCGACGAGATACATTCATACAGGAGTAGAGCTTTGCGATATGAAGGATGTAAATGCGTGCATAGAGCTTGCCGAAAAATATATTTTAAGTCTTAACGAAATATAAAGGAACTTGATGATATGGAAATTTCAAATAAAATATGGGAGCTTGCCTCCTCTGCCGAGAGCGCTCTTGCCGAGCATTTTCGCAGAATAGACGATATTGCCTTTGAGAATACTAAAAAGGTGATGGATGCATTTCGTGAGCATAGAGTCAGTGAGGCTATGTTTGCTCCGACAAGCGGATACGGATATGACGATAAGGGTCGCGATACGCTCGACGCTATTTGGGCAGACGTTATGGGAGCAGAGGCGGCTTTCGTTCGACACAGTATAGCAAACGGCACTCATGCGCTTACTATCGGTCTTTTCGGACTCTTGCGCCCGAATGATATAATGTTTTCAATTGCGGGAAAGCCTTACGATACTCTTGATGAGGTAATAGGTAACGTAGGAAAGGCGGGTAACGGCTCGCTTCGTGATTTTGGAGTCGAATACCGTCAAGCCGACCTTCTTGCAGACGGCTCGTTTGATAAAGAAAAAATTGCCGAGATACTTAAAAATGAGGGTGAAAGAATAAAGGTTATATTTATTCAACGCTCAAAGGGCTATCTTAACAGAAAAACTCTCTCGGTTTCGGAAATTGGCGATATAATATCATTTGTTCGCCCACTTTGTCCCGATGCTTACGTCGTTGTCGATAATTGCTACGGAGAATTTACCGAAACCCGTGAGCCCTGTGCAGTTGGAGCAGATATGATTATAGGCTCGCTTATTAAAAATCCGGGTGGCGGAATGGCAGAGTCGGGAGGCTATATTGCGGGTACTCGACGTGCCGTTGAGCTTGCTTCATACCGTCTTACCTCGGTTGGATGCGGTCTTGAGGTTGGCGCATCTCTCGGTCAGACAAAATCTATGTATAAGGGACTTTTCTATGCGCCCCATACCACCGCAGAGGCGCTTAAGGTCGCTCATCTTGCGGCGTATATCTTTGGTAAGGACGGACTCGGCTTTGACGTTGAGCCTCATTGGAGCGAGCCGAGATACGATATAATTCAAGCGGTTATAACTCATTCTCCCGAGGCGCTTTGCGCTATTTGCCGAGGTATTCAGGCAGGCTCGCCCGTTGATTCATTTGTAACTCCCGAGCCTTGGGCTATGCCGGGATATACAGATGAGGTTATAATGGCGGCGGGAGCATTTACTCAGGGCTCGTCTATCGAGCTTTCTGCCGACGGACCTCTCCGTGAGCCGTATATCGCTTATCTTCAGGGCGGATTAACCTATGAAAGCGGTAAAATCGGTATCCTTTATGCCGCTACCGAGGCGTTGAAAATATAGTTTTATAGTTGACGGATGAGGTGTCTTTTAGATTTTCCGCTTTAAACCGTCGAGCGCAGAATGTTATTTAAAATACCCCCCGATTGAAAGTTTTTGGTGCTAAAAATTCCTGCTATAAACTAACTATTCAAGCGATACATAAAAAATACAGAGGAGAAAAAATGCTTTTTTCGTCGCTTGAATTTATATTTTTATTTTTACCGATAACGGTAGCAGTATATTATATTGCGCCGAGCAGGCTAAAGAATGCGGTGCTTTTTGTTTCGGGAATAGTTTTTTATGCCTTTGGCGAGATAGGCTTGTTACCGATATTTTTATTGACGGTAGCGCTTGATTTTGGTTTTGGATTAATAATCGAAAAATATAGGCGCAATAGAAGACTTGCAAGAGCGCTTCTTGCGTTAGCGGTGATATTTAATTTATCCTTGCTTGGATATTTCAAATATTTCGACTTCTTTCGCGAGTCTGTATTGCGACTTTCACCTATTGGAATAACGCTCCCCGTGGGAATATCGTTTTATACCTTTCAAGCGCTTTCCTATGTAATCGACGTTTACAGAGGCGAGGTAAGTGCAACGAAAAGCATTATAAGCTTTGGCGCTTATATTGCGTTGTTTCCGCAGCTTATCGCAGGGCCGATAGTCAGATACAGCGACGTTGACAGACAGCTTCGTAAGCGTTCGGTAACTCCTACGCTTATAGCAAACGGCTTAAGACGCTTTATCTGCGGACTTGCTAAAAAGGTTATTTTAGCAAATTCGGCAGGTGAGCTTTTTGAGTATTTTTCGATTAGCGAAAGCTATCTCGGAGCATTCTTGACGGTGCTTTTGTTTGGAATGCAGATATATTTCGACTTTTCGGGATATTCGGATATGGCGATAGGTCTTGGGCGGATGCTCGGCTTTGAATTTGTTGAGAACTTTAATTATCCCTATATTTCACGCTCGGTAAGCGAGTTTTGGCGCAGATGGCATATTTCGCTTTCGACTTTTTTTAAGGAATACGTTTATATTCCGCTTGGCGGAAGTCGAAGGGGTAGGGCGAGAACCGTTATCAATCTTTTGATTGTTTGGAGCTTGACGGGATTGTGGCACGGAGCGGCTTGGAGCTTTATTTTGTGGGGCGCTTATTTTGCTTTGCTTTTAATAATTGAAAAAATGCTTTTAAGCAAATTTATTGAGCGAGCGCCGAAAGCTTTGCTTCATATTTATTCACTGTTCTTTATCTTTTTAGGTTGGCTTATATTTGCAAGTGACGGAGTAACTCTTGCGACGGGCGAGGGGATATCGGTGCTTTCGCGGTTGTTTTTTATAACGCCCGCAAGCTTTGCCGAAAAGCACGAGCTATTTATTCTTTTAGGGGCTTTGCCGTTTATTTTTGCTTTAATAATCGGCTCTACTCCTTTGCCTAAGAGAATATATTTTTATATAGCGAGTCGCGTGCCGCTATTCGAGGTTGTATTTCCGCTTTTTGCATTTGCAATTTCTCTTGCGTATATCGTAAGCTCGGGATATAATCCGTTTTTATATTTCAGATTTTAAATTTTAATTTTAATAATATTAAGGAAAAAAAACAAAAAAGCTATGACAGACTTTATTTTAAGACTTTTCGTTAAGGATTACGAAAACAAAAAGGACCCCAACGTCCGCCGTAAATGCGGTAGTGCCGTTGCGATAATCGGAATTATAGTAAATCTTTTTCTTGCCGCCTTTAAGCTTGTTGCGGGAATTTTAAGCGGAGCAATATCGATTACCGCCGATGCGGTGAATAATCTATCCGATGCTGGCTCGCAGGTGGTTTCGCTTATCACCTTTAAGATTTCGGCAAAGCCCGCCGACCGTGAGCATCCCTTTGGATATGCGAGAATAGAGTACGTTGCTTCGATGATAGTTTCGTTTTTAATTCTTTTTGTTTCAATATCGCTCTTTAGTGAATCAATAGACAAAATATTTAATCCGACCGATACGAATTACGGAATTTTGGTAATGGTTATTCTCGGCGTTTCGGTGCTTGCAAAGCTTTGGCTCTTTTTCTTCGGTAATTCTGCGGGTAAAAAGCTTAATTCCGACGTAATTCGAGCATCTGCCACCGACAGTCTTTCCGATGCGGGCGCAACCTTTGCGGTTTTGGTTTCGGCGATAATAGCTAAGCTTAGCGGATTTGATATCGACGGATATATGGGTGTTATTGTTGCTATTATAATATTTATTGCGGGAATTAAGGTGCTTAATGAAACGAAAAATTCGATTTTAGGCTCTGCTCCCGAGCCCGAGGTTATTGAGGGCATACATAATATAGTAAATGAATATCCGCAAATTTTAGGTATTCACGATATGGTAGTGCATAATTACGGACCCGGTAACACTATCTGCTCCTTTCACGCAGAGGTTGACGGTAAGGTCGACGTTTTTGCTACGCACGATTGTATAGATAACGTCGAGCGCAGGCTTTACAACGATTTGGGTATTCGTGCAACTATACATATGGACCCTATCGTTACCGACGACGAAAAGGTAAGCGCATTAAGAACGGCAACTGCGGCGGCAGTTAAAGAGATAGACGAGCGATTGACTATTCACGATTTCCGTTACGTCGAGGGTATAACTCACTCGAATTTGATTTTCGACGTGACCGTTCCCTTTGAATTAAAGGAGAGCAACGAAAGACTTAAGGAGCTTGTGAGCAATAAGGTCTGCGAAATAGGCGTAAATTATTTTGCGGTTATAACTATTGATAGAGAATAAGGAGATATCTTTATGAAAAGAATTGTTATAGGACTTACTCCGCAGGGTGACGGAAATAAGGGGTATAATATTTCTCCCGATTTTATTCGCGCATTGAATTCTTTGGGCGCAATTGCGATAACGCTTCCGTCAATTACCGATGACGATGAGCTTTTGCGTGATGCGTTAGCTCTTTGCGACGGAGTTATTTTTACGGGTGGGCCCGATGTGCGCCCCTCGCTTTTCGGTGAGGAAATCATTCCGTCATGCGGTGCAATCAATGATGAGCGTGATGCCTTTGAGATAAAGCTTTATAAAATGGCAATTGAAGCCGATAAGTCGATTTTGGGTATCTGTCGAGGCGTTCAGGTTATGAATATTGCTGAGGGTGGAAATATTTATCAGGATATTTATTCGCAATCGGGAACTATGCTCGTTCATCATACGCTTGATTCAAAAAGAGCCTTTCATAACGTAAGTATATCCAATAAGCGTGCGCTTGAAAAAATTCGCTTTTCTACCGATAGCTTTACCGTTAATAGCTATCATCATCAGTCTGTTAAAGACTTGGCGGACGGATATGAGGCGGTGTCGTACTCACCCGACGGACTTATCGAGGCAATTTATATGCCCTCGCGCCGATTTGTTGCAGGTGTTCAATGGCATCCCGAAAAGAGATTCGAGAGTGATGAAAATTCCTTCCGCATACTCATTGATTTTGTTGAAAGCTGCAAAAAATAAATATTACGGCTTGAAATTTAAATAGAATAATTTTAATTCCTTTGGTTAAAATATAATTACAAATTTAACCAAAGGAGTTTTTTTATGTCAAAGGATTATCAGGTAGGAATTACCCCCGAGAGATTAAAGGGTACAAAAACCGAGCAAAATTTGCATACCGCACTTGCAGGCGAGGCGCAGGCGTATTTGCGCTATAAGTGGTTTGAGGATAAAGCAAAAGCCGACGGATTTATAGACGTTTCCGAGATTTTCTGTGAAACGGCTCATAATGAAAAGGAGCATGCCGAAATATGGTTTAAATATCTTGGCGGCTATTCGACAACCGAGAAAAATCTCGAGGCGGCGGCAAACGGAGAGCATTTTGAGTGGTCCTCTATGTATGCCGATTTTGCAAGAGAGGCGAATGAGGAGGGATTTTCCGAGCTTGCTTTTTTGTTTGAAAAGGTTGCGTCAATAGAAAAAATGCACGAGGAGAGGTATAATTCTTACCGTCAGCGCATATTGGACGGCAAAATGTTTTCCTCGGACGATGAAAATACTCTCTGGATATGCCTTAATTGCGGAAACGTGGTAAAAGGTAAAAATCCTCCGCCTATGTGTCCCGTTTGCAAGGAATCGCAGGGGTATTTCAAAAATTTGAGCGAATAGTAGGCGTGGGTGTGATGGAGTAGGGAGTTAGCTTGTGTTAAGGAATTTTTGCTACCTTTTTGAAAAAAGGTAGCGCCAAAAATTTTCAATCGAGGAAAATTTAAATAACATTCTGCGTTCGATGGTCAAACAACTAATGTTCGCACCGCACCCACGTAGGAAAGTTTTGGTCAAGCTTTTTCAAA
>JAZRGA010000060.1:0-36899 GCA_045643945.1 Eubacteriales bacterium
TATTATTATTAATTTTTATTTTTAAAAAGTAAAAAAATATATTGATATTTTTATTAAATTATACTATACTAATAGCGGAATGTCAAGAAATATAAAACCATATTTTTCTAAATTTTATCTAATAGAATGATTTAAAAGTGAAAAACAACTAAAAAGAAACCGGAAAGGAAAAATAACTGTGAAAATTGCTTTTTTCGATTCAAAGCTATACGATAAACCTGCATTTGAGCATTTTGCCGCGCTTAACGGCATTACCTTTAAATATTTTGAAACAAAGCTCACCGAGGATACGGCTATGCTTGCGCAGGGGTTTGACGGTGTTTGCGTATTCGTTAATGATACAGTAAACGCTGCCGTAATAGATATTCTCTGCTCGTTAGGAGTAAAAATAATTGCACTCCGCTGTGCGGGATTTAACAACGTTGACGTAAAATACGCCTCTGATAAAATTTGTGTTGTTCGAGTCCCTGAATATTCCCCATATGCCGTAGCCGAGCATACTATGGCGCTTTTGCTTACCTCTGTTCGCAGAACGCACAAGGCTTATATACGTTCTAAGGATTTTAACTTCAGTCTTGCGGGATTTACAGGCTTTGACCTTTACGGAAAAACCGTAGGTGTTATAGGAACGGGACGCATTGGAAAGGTATTTATAAATATTTGTAAGGGCTTTGGAATGAAGGTTCTCGCATATGATAAATTCCCCTCAAATGAAATATGCGATGAAAACGTAAAATATGTAACGCTCGAGGAGCTTTTTAAAAGCAGCGACATAATATCCCTTCACTGCCCCTTAACTCCCGAAACCTATCATATAATTGATGCTGAGGCTATAACAAAATGCAAAAACGGCTTTATTCTTCTCAACACCTCAAGAGGAGCGCTTGTTGATTCCGATGCATTGCTTGAGGGAATAAAATCAAGAAAGGTAGGTGGAGCTTGTCTTGACGTTTACGAGGAGGAGTCCGATATATTCTTCGAGGATAACTCAGGACACATAATGGAAGATGATACTCTCGCAAGGCTTATTACGATGCCAAACGTAATAGTTACCTCCCACCAAGCATTTTTGACAGACGAGGCGCTTTCGAATATTGCAGAGGTTACCGTTAAAAATATTACCGACTTTTTTGAGTGCGGTGAATGTCAAAATAAGGTTTGTTATGATAGCTAATATCATTTACAATACAGATAAATATGTAAAAGAAAGGAGATATTGCCGTGAAATACGTATGTGAAATATGTGGCTGGGAGTATGACGAGGCAGATGGCTGCCCCGAAAAAGAAATAGCTCCCGGAACAAAATTCGAGGACCTTCCCGAGGACTTTGAGTGCTTACTTTGTGGAGTTGACAAATCTAACTTTGTCGAAGCCTAAAACACTAGCAAAAGCACCGCTATATTATCGTTTTAATCGATAGTACGGCGGTGCTTTGTTATGTTTAAATGTATTTATTTTATTAGTCATCAAAAAAGGTATCTGTATTGCGATTTTGCTTCATTTCAAGGTATGACCAATCTATATGTAACGGCTCGAATGATAAGCAAAAGCATCCGTCGTTATCATAGAATTGAAAATGAATTCCTTTGAGAAAGGATAAAAACTCCCACGCAAAGGTTTCCATAGTTGTTTTCAAAGGCTTTGCGGTTTTAAAGGAGATTCTCACCATAATTGAACCACCCGAAACGCTTAGCTCTATACTTAATTTTCTATCCAAGGCTTGCTCTCTTGCAAGCATCATAAACGTAGTACAAAAAGCCGTAAAAAGAACAAAACTACTTCTAATCGGCACGCCGTCATCATCGGAGTTAACTGAAACAGAATCTAACGGAACACCTAAGAAACGAGAAAGCATACATACCTGCTCATAATATCCGTCTATAATCTCATCGTCGCTAAAAGCAAGATTGAAACGGTCAAGCGACATAAAAATACGTTCAATATCCGAGCAAAGCTCCATAAAGTCATTTCTCTGCGCATCAAGCCTTTTGCTCATTCGTGCGGGTGCTATCGAAATATCGTTGGCAAGTACAAAAAGGTCTTTACGGTCCTTGATAAATCTTAAAAAGATTTTAGGCTCCATATTCATTCTTAGCATTATAGCCGCCGTTATCGTAGGAAAGAGTGACGGTAATATAACGTAAGCAGTGTTATCTGCTACTACAACGTATGGTTTTTCGTTGTAATTACTCAAATACTCCCTCATCTCCGAAATCTGTTCAGCGGTGAAACTCTTCGTCGACATAGGTAATGATTTCGGGGAATTGCTTGCTATTATCGAAAGAACGGGATTAAAATGCAAAACAGCTATTGAGAAGCAAAGCTTTTTCGACATAACCTCTTGACTTGAATATATTTTGCGATAATTTCCTAACATTGTTTTTAACTCCGCTATTTTGTCTTGGTTTATTTTCTTTTACCTTCAAAAAAATCTTTAAGCATATTTCGACATTCAATCTCAAGAACGCCGCCCGTTATTACAAAAGAATGATTAAACGGATATGCATTAAAATTTACTACGCTGCCGCAACAACCTGCCTGCATATCATACGCACCAAATACCACTCGGTCAATTCGTGAATTTACCAACGCCCCCGCACACATAGGACAAGGCTCGAGTGTAACGTAAAGCGTACATCCTTGAAGTCGCCAACCGCCTAACGCGGCACAAGCTTGCTCGATTGCAAGAATTTCTGCGTGTGCGGTTGCTTTTTTGTCGGTTTCTCTCAAATTATATGCGCTTGAAATAATTTCGCCATCACCGTTTACTACAATTGCACCGACGGGAATTTCTCCCATTTTTGCCGCCTCTTGTGCAAGTTGAAGCGCCGTTTTCATAAATTCTACGTCGTTTTTTTTAGATATTTCCATATTGTTCATCATAGTTTAAGCACTAAAATATAGTAATGTCAAAAATCGAAAGTATGATTTTGGCCATATCGAATAAGCATATTGCAACAAATATAATAACCGTTGCAGAAAAGAAGTGCTTTATTTTCTTTTCCCGAGGGATATCCAACTCATATTCCTCAACATTGATTCCACGCTCATAAATTACTTCAAAGCTTCCCTTTTCCTCGATGCTTGGCTCTTTATCTCTAGTAAATATTAAAATCATAAGGGATATCACTCCGATAAGCATAATCAAAAGGTCAAGCGCAATCGTTATCCATTCAACACCGGTTAATATAGGTAAATATTCCTCTAAAACAGTTGTAAAATTATTTGCAAAATGTATTATCATACATACCCAAATAGATTTTGTTTTAACATAAACATAACCTATCACTATGCCCATAAGTGTAGTATATAAAAGTTGAAATGGATTTTGATGCATAAGTCCAAATAAAAGCGCACTTCCTAAAATTGCGGTACTATTGCCAAAGGGTGTTAAATTGGTAAGTATCGCTCCACGGAAAAGATATTCTTCACATATTGCGGGAACTATCGCAGTAGATATTGTAGACATTATAAAAAGGACGAAAATTTCAAAGGTCGGTCTGCCTGACATTTCCGATTCTATATCCGATTCAAATCCAAAGGTCGGTGAAATCGAAGATATCATAACACTATTCAGATAGGAGAGCGCAAAGTTTACTGCTATAATTGCGAATACTACATAGACTATCTTGACATTCGGCTTAAATGACGTATATATTTTTTGCGCGGTCGGTAACTTTTTCACGGTGAAGCACAATATAAATGCCGCACCCGAAAATGAGAGGAAGTATGCAATTGCCGAAATAGCCTCACTCACCACTTCCCACACAAAGCCAATGTTGAGTGCTTCAAAAAAAGTGCTTATAAAAGTTACGGCTATTGCGCTAAGCGTGAATGCTGAGTAAAAAATGAGCATTGCAAAGCCTATTTTAGAGCAAAGCGCAGAATAATTTTTTACATTTTCCGACATTTTCTACCTCCTTCCCTTTTAATACGAAATTTTGTAAATTTTATATTTTTATTTTCTGTAATAAACGTAATATGCGATAACCGTTCTTTCTCGTTGCGTTTCTTTGTCAAATCCTGTAAGCACAACTCCGTCCCTGGAGAGAAGCTCCCAAATTTGAAGATCATCTATTTTAGACCTGAATACAACCTTTGAAGAAGCATAAACCAATAAATCATCCTCGCGAATATTAAAGCCGCCCTCTCTGCCAATAACAACATCAACGTCGTTCTGCTTTTCACTGACGTAGCGAATGTGCTTTCCGCAAATCATCTGCGCCATATCCCAACGAGAACGCTTACTGTTAGGGTCTTTGCTTTTAGTTAAGGATTTAAAGAAATTACCGATTCCCATATATTACATCCTCTTTAATATAACAGCAGAATATGCGTCAATATTACCGTCAAAGCGCTTACCGCCAACAAGCGAACGCCATCTTCCCGGTAAGGTGTAGCTTACTTGCGTATTTGACGCATTAGCGATAACGCATATTTTGTCCTTGAGATAGCTTCGTGTATAGACGATAAGAGCATCATCTATGTAATCGACTTTAAATTCTCCCTCGGCAAAAATATTGCGATTTTCCTCTCTAATTTTACCTAATGTGCGGTAAAATTCAACAAGCTCACTTTCTTCTTTGCCCCATGGATACGGCATTCGACAAAAAGGATCTCGATATCCCTCAAGACCTGCCTCGTCACCGTAATAAACCGACGGAACACCGTAAACCGTATACTGAATTGCGGTTGCGAGCTTCATTTTTTTAATTGCGTTTTTCTTATTTTCCGAAGAAAGTCGCTTGTAGGCTAAAATAGATCCCGCTTCATCGCAGGTTTCATCGTCACCCTTTCCAAACACCGTAAGCGCTCTTTCGGTATCGTGAGTACCGAGAATATTCATAAGAGAATCGCAAACAGTTTTCGGATAAGTAGAATATATTGACTGTAAAATATCACTTAAAAACTCCGCATCACCGTCAAGCACAAAGCGCATTATTCCCTTTCTTAAGGGATAATTCATTACGCTATCAAGCTGAGCGCCACGGAGATATTTTCTTCTCTTTCCATAGGCAACCTTTTCCGTTGCGTTTTCCCAGACCTCACCGATGATTATAGCTTCACCGTTGCTTTCTTGCTTTACGGCTTGGCAAAATTCATCGAGAAAGTCATCCGACAGCTCGTCGGCAACGTCAAGTCGCCATCCTGCAACGCCTTGCTTTATATACTCAGCTCCAACACCGTTTTCACTTGTAAAATAACGTCTGCAATCCTCGTTGGAGTGATTCAGTCTTGGCAATATCTTAATTCCCCACCAGGAATCATAGTTATCTCTATTGCCCTTAAAGCAAAACCAATTGTGATATTTTGAATTTTCACTTGAATAGGCGCCTACGTTTCCGTATTCACCGTATCTATCAAAGTAAAGGCTATTATCGCCCGTATGATTAAATACGCCGTCGAGAATGATTTTTATATCAAGGTCGCTTGCTTTTTTTATAAGATTATCAAACGCCGCCTTACCGCCAAACATTGAGTCAATTTCAAAATAATCGCCAGTATCGTATTTGTGGTTTGAATATGCCTTGAAAATGGGATTTAAATAAATTACTCCCACGCCTAAGGACTTCAAATATTCAAGCTTTTCAGTAACACCCCAAAGGTTTCCGCCAAAAAACATATTATTTTTAATAGGCTCGCCCTGATGCTCGACGTACTGAGGAACACCGTTTTCCCAATCCTCATTTATAATCACGTCATCTCTTGTACCAACCTCGCCGACGCCTTTATAAAAGCGGTCAACGAATACCTGATACATAACTCTGCCATGAAACCATTCGGGAGTCGAGAAGCCTTTTTGGTAAACAAGCATTAAAAATCTTCTCTCTGAGTATCTTTCAAGAGAAAAAGTTACATTATTTTCTGTTGAAGTGAAAAGCGTATCCGCTCCACGCAAAAAAAGGATTTCATAAAAAAACAATCCGTCGCTATCGCCACCGCAAAGAGCGGCGGTATCTATTTTAAGCTTATAAGTATCCCTTACCATATCGGTCGAAATAAACTGAAACGGATAATCTGCATCCTCTCCTCCGTCACGGCAAATCCTCATAACAACAGCCGAAGCACCAAGCTTTCTTGGTGCTTCGACGGTAAATTCAGGACATTCGCCAAACGCAAAGCAACCTCTTGCGGACACATCCACTCCGTCTATTTCTTTTTTTATTGATGGAAGGCAATCAACCCAAAAGGAATTTTTTATTAACATTTGGTTTTCCTATCTTTTTGCTTATATCTTAATTTACTTTATAAGAGGCTTAATATTCCAGATATTGTCCGCATATTCCTTGATAGAACGGTCCGCTGCAAAGAAGCCTGAAGCCGCAATATTCATAAGCGACATACGATTCCACTTTTCCTTGTCCGCATAATCGTTCACGAGTCTTGCGTGAGTCATACGGTAGGACTCAAAATCAGCAAGACAGAGATACGGGTCTGCAATACCGGGACCTGTTGTAAGGTAGTTTGCAATATCTGCAAAGGACTCACCCGCAAATCCAATGGTGAGCGCTTTGATAATACGCTGAATCTTGGGATTAGCAATATAGAATTCCTGAGCATTATAGCCACGAAGCCAAAGGTCCTCAACCTCGGCGCTTGTAAGACCGAATATATACATATTCTCCTTACCTGCCTCTGCGAGCATTTCTACGTTTGCTCCGTCAAGTGTACCAATGGTCATAGCGCCGTTCATCATAAGCTTCATACAACCCGTACCGCTCGCTTCCTTACCTGCCATAGAAATCTGCTCACTTACCTCGGCTGCGGGAACGAGTGCCTCCGCAAGGCTTACGTTATAATCCTCGAGGAATACAACCGCAAGCTTTTCACGAGCGATAGGATCATTTTCAATGTGCTTACCCAAGCAATAAATAAGGTTAATTATTCTCTTTGCGTGATAATAGCCCGATGCCGCTTTTGCTCCAAAGAGGAAGGTTATCGGCTGGAAGTCTGCGTTGGGATTATCCTTTATATCAAGATAAAGACCAATGATGTTAAGAACGTTAAGAAGCTGACGCTTATATTCGTGCAAGCGCTTGATCTGTACGTCAAACATAGAGTGCGTATCGATTACTTTTCCACTCTTTTCACGAAGCATATTTGCAAAAGCTATCTTATTGTTATGCTTTATAGCTCTTACTCTATCAAGAACCTCTGCATCATCTGCAAACTTTGCGAAATTATTAAGCTCAATAGGATTGTGACGGTATCCAGTTCCAATCGTTTCATCAAGCAACGATGCAAGCTGAGGGTTAGAATAGCAGAGCCAACGGCGGTGCGCAATACCGTTAGTTACGTTGGTAAAGCGCTCAGGATACATAGCGTAAAAATCGTGGAAAAGTGACTTTACGAGAATATCTGAATGGAGCTTAGATACTCCGTTAATGCAATGGCATCCTATAACGCAAAGGTTAGCCATACGAACCTGTCCGTAACCGATTACACTCATCTTAGAAATCTTATTCCAGTTTCCGGGGAATACATTCCATGCTTCACGGCAGAAGCGCTCGTTAATTTCCTTAACGATGCTGTAAATTCTGGGGAGCTTCAAGCGGAAAAGATCCTCGTTCCATGTTTCAAGTGCCTCGGGCATTACCGTATGATTGGTGTAAGAGCAAACCTCGGTAACTATCTTCCATGCCTGATCCCAACCCATAAAGTACTCGTCCACAAGTATTCTCATAAGCTCTGGAATACAAAGTGCGGGGTGAGTGTCGTTTATATGAATAGCAACCTTTTCTGCGAGGTTATCAATTCTTCCGTAAACTGCCATATGGTCACGAATTATGCTCTGACAAGATGCCGACACCATAAAATACTGCTGAGAAAGACGCAAAAGCTTTCCTTCAATATGGTTATCGGAGGGATAAAGAACCTTTGAAATGGTTTCAGCATTCGTGCTTTCCTCAACGGCTCTTGCGTATTGACCCTGAGTAAAGAGGCTCATATTGAAGTTCTTGATATCTCTTGCCTTCCACAAGCGAAGCTGGCTCACTGCTGAGCTATCACCGCCCGAAATCATCATATCGTAAGGAACTGCCTCAATACACTCGGAATCCTCATATATAACCTGCATATGACCGTCACGCCACTCCTCGCGAACGTGTCCGCCCATTTTTACCTGATAAACTCTATCTGTTCTCGGAACAAGCCAGACCTCGCCTCCGGGAAGCCAAATATCGGGAAGCTCTACCTGCATTCCGTCTACTATCATCTCCTTGAAAAATCCGTACTCATACCAAATTGAAAATCCCGTTGCGGGGTAATCAAGAGATGCAAGTGAGTCCATAAAGCAAGCGGCAAGTCTGCCCAAGCCTCCGTTTCCAAGTCCCGCATCGGGCTCGCAAGAATAAAGATCGTCAAGCGTTACGCCGTATTCCTTAAGCGCCGCGCCGTATTCCTTATCAAGTCCGAGATTGCAAAGATTGGTTTTAAGAGAACGTCCAAGCAAAAATTCCATACACATATAGTAAACTCGTTTAGCGCCTACTGCGTTTACATCATGCTTGAATTCATTTCTCTTTGACGAAAGCATATCTCTAATCGTCATTGATACTGCCTTGTACATCTGATCCTTAGATGCCTCATCAGGTGTGCAGCCAAAGTATCTCGAAAGCTTTGTTTCGATATTTTCCTTGACTTGCTCTTTGGTAAGTTTTTCTGTTGCCATTGGTATAATCCTTTCTCTTTTCTGCCCGCATTGCGAGCAAATATACTTTAATTATATTTTTCTAATTTATTTTTTCCAAAGCGGAGCGTACATTTCAAGATATCTCTCCGCGGAATTTTTCCATGAAAAATCTATTTCCATTATTTTTTTAACAAAGCTTCTGCGAAGCTCCTCATTTTTCCAAAGCTCTATCGCTGCGCAGGTGCGCTCCTCAAGCTCGCAAGGACTGTAATTTGCGAATGTAAAGCCGTTTCCGCGCATCTCACCGTTATCTATCCAATAAGGCTTTATAGAATCATAAAGACCGCCTGTTTCTCTGACAACCGGAATTGAGCCATATCTTGATGCTATCATTTGCGAAAGACCGCAAGGCTCGCTCTTTGAGGGCATTAAAAAGATATCACTTGCCGCATATATGCGCTTCGAAAGTTCTCTATCATAGGTTATTAAAGCTCTAACCTTGTCCCTATAATTTTCCTCTAATCCTCTAAAGAAGCTCTCATACTGAGCCTCTCCCTTGCCAAGCAAGACAAGCTGAACGTCATTATTGCCAATAAGGTTATAAATCATTTGACTTATAATATCAAATCCCTTATGAGAAGCAAGACGGGATATTATTGCTATCATAGGTACATCGCATCTTTCGGGGAGTCCGACCTCTCTTTGAAGCGCAAGCTTATTTTCATATTTTTTATCAAGTTCATTTGATGTGAAATTTACCGCAATAGCCGCATCGCTTTCGGGGGCATAATATTTGTAATCAATTCCATTCAATATGCCAAGAAGCTTAGAGCGACAATCGCGAAGTATTCTGTCAAGTCCGTGTGCATATTCGGGAGAGCATATTTCATCTGCATATCGTTGACTTACCGTTGTTACTATATCCGCAGATGCAATAGCACCCTTCATAAGATTTATACAACCGTCGTATTCCACGATATCCCTTGTTCTCCAATCAAGCTCAAATACATCGCCAAGTATTGAAAAATCATACTGTCCCTGATATTCAATATTGTGTATCGTATATACAAGCTTCATATTTTGATAACCGTCTTTGTGTCTGAACTTGCTATTAATATAAATAAGTGAGAGTGCGCTTGACCAATCGTGAGCGTGAACGATATCGGGATAATAGCCTACAAGCTCAGGGAGAGCCGCGGCTACCTTGGAAAAATATGCAAATCTTTCTGCCTCATCCATATATCCGTACAGAGCGCCACGCTTAAAATAATACTCGTTATCAACAAAATAATAAGTAACGCCATCCTTTACAAGGCTATATATACCGCAATAAAGTCTGCGCCAAGAGAGCGATATCTCACCTTCATATACCCTTGTCATCTTTTCACGCCATTCCGAGGATATCGCATCATAAAGCGGCATAACCACTCTTACGTCAACACGTCCGCTCGATGCCTCTGTAATTGCCGAGGGGAGCGAACCAAGCACGTCGCCAAGACCGCCTGTTGCGGCAAAGGGCATTACCTCTGCTCCTACAAAAAGTATTTTCTTCATTCCGCTTTTCCTTTCAATCTTAGATTTTAAATTAATAACATCAATAAACTTAAATTCAATCAAGTTTACTAAAATTCAATAAATTAATTTAAATTAGAGAACTATATAGTTAAATTTTACTTCCCTTCGATAAGAAGAACGGCATACTTTCGTGTCCCGAAAGGTTACGTCTGTCACGAATTTCTACGTTTTTATCTGTAATCACACAATTAAGCGATGTGCCAACGCCAACACTTGTATCCTGGAGCAATATCGAGTTTTTAACAACCGCTCCCTTTCTCACCTTAACACCTCTGAATATTATAGAATTTTCAACCACGCCCTCTATCGAGCATCCGTCAGCTATTAAAGAGTTTTTAACCGACGAGCCATCCTTATACAACGTAGGAGCGGAATTTCGAAGCTTTGTATATACCATCTTCTCGGGTGTATTTAAAAGCTCATTTCTTACGTCGGGTGAAAGAAGCTTCATAGAAGCATCATAATAACTAACAAGAGAGCCAATCTGTAAAAATACTCCGTCAAAATGATATGCGTTTATTTTTGAATGCTCTAAGCGATTAGCAATTGCTTCAAGATAAAAGCGTGTATATCCGTGAGCTGCGGCATCGTTTATAATATCCTTTAAGAACATTCTGTTTGCTACGATTATATTGGTGCTAATTTCTGCATCCTCGTTATTATTTAAGCAAGCCGAAAGATTGGTGATTCTTCCGTCAGAATTAACGTCAACTGCAGTAGCATCCTCAGAAGGACGTACATCTCCTTTTTTTGCCGTTCTGGTTAAAATAGTCATATCCGCACCTTTCTTTTGATGGGAGCGAATAAGGTCCTTTAAATCAACGGTACAAACACTGTCACAATCCGAAAGAACTATATACTCCTCGGTGCATTTTTCAATAAAGTGAGTAACTCCCATAAGAGCCTCGAGGCGAGTTGTATAAAGTCTTCCACCGTTTGCGCTATTATAAGCGGTTATATAAGGAGGTAAAATTCTTATACCACCAGAACGGCGGGCAAGATCCCAGTCCTTTCCCGTTCCAATATGGTCCATAAGCGATTGATAATTATTATGCGCAATAACTCCAATCTTAGTAATTCCCGAATTAACCATTGCAGAAAGCGGAAAATCTATAAGTCTGTAACGGCATCCAAAAGGAATAGAAGCTATTGTTCGTACACCCGTAAGCTCGGGCACTGATGAATTATGAATATTTGAAAAAATCAATCCTGCTACTGCCATTTTCTTATACCTCCGCCTTCAAATCTTTTTCGGTGTAAATCATTTTTGCATCTGCAAGCTCTGTGCCGTCGGGAATTTTGATTTTTGTTCCAATTACGGTTATACCGGTTGCATCGGATTTTGACTTACCGATAGTTGAACCTGCTCCAACACTTACATCGGAATCTATAATCGAATAAGAAACTCTTGCATTCTCGCCTATCACTACATTATCAAATATAACGGAATCCTCGACAACTGCACCGTTAAGCACCTTAACTCCGTTGCCAAGCACAGAATTGCGTACAGTTCCGCATATTTCACAGCCCTCGGTAATACTAGAATTTTCAATAGTAGCATTTTCTCCAACGTACTGAGGAGCTGACTCGGTATGACGCGAATAAATTCTCCAATCAGGCTCGGTTAAATCAAGCTTAGGCGATTCGCCGAGAAGGTCCATGTTCGCCTCCCACAGAGAGTCAATAGTTCCAACGTCTTTCCAATATCCTTCAAAGGAATAAGCATAAAGCTTTTGACCGTCGGCAAGCATTGCGGGTATTATATTTTTTCCGAAATCGTTTGAGCTTTCGGGGTTTTCTGCATCTTGTATTAAATATTTTGCAAGACAATCCTTGGAGAATATGTATATTCCCATCGATGCGCTTGTGCTATCGGGATTTTTAGGCTTTTCGGTAAACTTATAAATTCTGTTGTTTTCATCAACACTCATTATTCCGAAGCGACTCGCCTCCTCGAGGGATACGTTTATAACCGCAATAGTACAATCCGCGCCTAATTCCTTGTGCGCCTTTAGCATCTTATCGTAATTCATTTTGTAAATATGGTCACCCGAAAGAATAAGCACATAATCGGGGTCATAGTTATAAATAAATTGCAAATTCTGGTAAATTGCGTTTGCAGTACCCTTGTACCAATCCGCACCGTTTTTTCCTTGATAAGGAGGCAAAATTTTTACTCCCCCTTGCGCTCTGTCAAGATCCCAAGGAAGTCCGTTTCCTATATAGTCATTAAGAACAAGCGGCTGATACTGCGTTAGTACACCTACCGTATCTACGCCCGAATTAATGCAGTTTGAAAGCGGAAAATCAATTATTCTATATTTTCCGCCAAATGAAACCGCAGGCTTAGCGGTCTTTTCGGTAAGGGCATACAGTCGGCTTCCCTGACCTCCTGCCAGTAACATTGCGACACATTCTTTTTTCTTAAACATAGCATCCTCCATTAAATGCGCTTTCTGCATTTATCTTTCTGTAATTTGATAATACTTAAGGGGTAATTTGCTAAGGGGTTAAATTTTATATATTTATTATTTTTTATAAGTTAAAATTGAAATCGAAAGCGGTGGGATTTTCATAGCAAAGGAGCTTTGGCATCCGTGATATTCGATTTTTTCGGTTTGTATTTTCTCTGAATTGGTAAAACCGCTACCGTAATATTTTAATTCGTCGGAATTAAATATTTCAACAAGCTCACCCTCGCGGTAAGAGCCGATTCTAAAGCTATCAAAGGAATTAGGCGACAAATTAACTACCACAATAAGCTCCTCTTTTTTTGAGCTTCGCCTAAAAATCATAATATTTTGCTCAAAATTTTCTCTGCCGATGAAAAATATCGAGTCTTTACTGTTATCGCATTGCCAAAGTGCGGGATGCGCCAAATAAAAATGATTAAGCTCCGCTATATATCTTTGAAGCTTTTCGTGACTCTCATAATCAAGCAAAAACCATTCGGTTTCATCTTCAAAGCTCCAAGGCTTAAATTGAGCAATTTCGTTACCCATAAAAGAAAGCTTCTTGCCTTGTGAAGTCATCATAAGTCCCCACAACGCGCGCAATCCTGCAAACTTTTGCCAATAGTCCCCCGTCGATGCCTCAATCAAGGTTTTTCTTTGACAACTTAAGTCGACGTGACCAACTGATAACGTAGCCGAGGTATTGTTTTCTAAGAGCCTTGCGAGAGCTTTTGTTTTTTTGGTCCTTTGCGAATAATCGGTTGAAACATAGTCGAGCGAAGCACCCGACCAAATCTCGTTAAAGGATAAATCAAATTCTATATCGTTATCCGAGCCCTCGGAAATAAGAAGAACATCGGGGTAATTCTTTTTTAATACTTCAACTAATCCCTTTAAAAAATCCTTGGCTATATTCGTTCCATTTCCTTCATCGGAATACAGACTCAAAAGCTCATCTACCGCAGAAATTTTAATTGCGTCGGCGTGATACTCATTTATCCAATAAGAAATGCTCGAGAGCAACAAGCTCCTCACAGAGCCTTTGGTAAGGTCAAAGTGCTTTATCCTCTCGTTGTCAACTCTGCCGTAGAACATTCCACCGTTAACCTCGAAAAGTTTGTACTTTTCCTTTAAAAATGCAACTATCGGAATGTCAAACATTACACCGACTCCAGCCTCGTGAAGCTTATCAACAAATGCTTTTAAATCGTCGGTTTTTCCATATTTAGAGGTTGGCGCAAAAAGTGCGCTCGGAACGTAATGCGATTTATCGCCGTCATAAAATTCATTAAGCGGTAAAAGGCATATATGCGTATAACCCATCTGCTTAACATATGGCGCCAACTCTCTTGCATAATCGGTATAATTAAGCGGAGCGCCTCTACCTCTACTCTTCCAAGAGTTTAAGTGTAGCTCATAAATGTTTACGGGTTGCTCGGGAATTCTTTTTTGATATTTTTTTCTATACAATAGCCAACCGCTATCCTTCCATTTATACCGCTGTCTGTCGCATATTACCGACGAGCTATCCGGACTTTGAGAAAGTGCGACGGCATATGGGTCGGATTTATAATAAAGCTGTCCGCAACCGTATATTCTGTATTTATATCTGTTATTATATGATATTTTATCCGACGGAATGGCTATCTCCCATACTCCGCTTTCATCCACTCGATTCAGGGAAATATCATCCTGCCAATCATTAAAATCTCCAACGAGCATAACCTGCGTCGCCTTAGGGGCGAAAACTCGAAATATAAAATCGTCGCCATTCCTTTGAACGCCAAAATAATCGTAAGAGGTGTGGCTCGTCCCCGCTAAAAATGATTTTATAAAATTCGCATCGGTATTTGTCACACTCTCACCTCCAAATCAAACGGTTTAATCTTGAATTTAATAAAAAGCATCAATCGTAATCGCTATAAAAAATTATTTCATCGGGAAAACACATTCCAAGCTTTTCTCTTGCGACTCGTATTTTAAATTCATCGTCAAGCGGCGCATCAAGCATATATTCAAGTCGTTGAATATCATTCTTAAGTTCAATAATATACGCTTCCTTTTCCTGTTTTTTCTCCATAGCCTCATTATACTGCATAAGGCTCCATAAAAAATATACGATTGAAAAAATCAAAAAGAAGATTAAAAATGCGCTTATCGCTATATATACCTTGCTTTTCTTTTTTGAAAAATATTCAATTTTTTTCATTTTCACGCACTCCTTCCTTTTGCTTTTGACCAATTTTTCCAACCGTGATTTTTATTCTCGACGGCTTATCGGTAGAGCTGGTATTTTCACAAAATATCTCAGGTACATTATACACCTTTTTGCGCTTTTTTTCAATATGAAAACGAATATTTTCAAAGCTTTTTTTAAGTTTTTTTACTAATTTATTATATATTTTTAAAAATGTCATCCGAACGGTGTCAAAAATAAGAAAAAAAGCGCCTCTAATTAAAAAGCTAACGAATTCAAATAAAACAACTATTAGCTTCGATAATGTAAAATAATATATTACAAATCCAACTGCAAAGCCTAAAACGGTAAACATACGGATTCCACCGTTATTGTAGGAATAATTAACAAGCATAATACCCAAAAAGGAATATATTACCCACACGAAATCAAATAAAAAAATACAAATATTTTTTAGGATTTGAGTCTTCTTTTTCTCGCTCTCAGCAAAAATCTTACGTTTAAAAAAAGGTGTTTTAGCGGAATAAAGCCTTTTCTTTCGAAAGTACCTTAATTCTCCGAAAAAAAGTGACCTCAATGCCCTTCCGCTATCAAACAGTACGCCTGCTTGAACACCAAATAAGAAGACCACGAAAAGCATCCTCGCCATAAGGATTGGAGATATTTCCATGCCTCACCTCTTGTGAATTATCATCGGGTAAACCGTGAGAAAAATCTTTTTTTAGTGCCCTTATCCTCACTTACATAATAAAATCCGTTTATTTTGCCGCTGAGTGTTACAAGACCTCGGTCGGTATCAAGAACGCCTATTTTTATATCCTCACCCTCTATGTATATCTCGCCCTCAATACTCATAAGCCTAACGCTTTCCTCGTCAAAGCTTATGACCTCCTCAACGCCCGAAATGCTCATTTCCTTGCGTTTTATAATTTTTATTTCGTGTTCCTTTCTTATTTCGGTTACGCTCATAAACAAAACCTCCGCTAAAATATTGATTTCTTTACCAATACTATGCGGAGTTTTATAAATATATTCTGCTTTAGCGACGTATCAGTCCTCAATAACCGCGTACATTGCTGCCGCATCCGCCTTTGCCACGTTATCTTTAACGGTTAACACCTTTATTTTTAACGTTCTTTGACCAAAGGTTATTTCTAAAATATCGCCCTCTTTAACGTCATATGATGCCTTTGCCCGTCTTCCGTTTACGGTAACGTGTTCTGTATCACAAGCATCGTTCGCAACTGTGCGACGTTTTATTATTCTTGAAACCTTTAAATATTTATCTAATCTCATATTATCTGTTTTTTATCCTCTTTAGCTATATTCTAAAACTATAGGCGACGGTAGTGCCGTCGCCTATAGAAAAACAATTACTTATTAACTGCGTCCTTAAGAGCCTTGCCTGCAGCGAAGGTAGGAGCCTTAGAAGCTGCGATAGTCATGGACTCACCGGTCTTAGGATTGCGACCCTCTCTTGCAGCTCTCTCCTTTACTGCAAATGTACCGAAGCCAACGAGCTGAATCTTGTCGCCTGCCTCAAGAGCCTCAGAAATAGCGTCAAATACTGCTTTAACTGCCTTTTCGGAATCCTTCTTGCTCAATTCTGTCTTAAGAGCAACTACTTCTACGAGATCTGTCTTGTTCATGTTAATCACCTTTCCTTATTTAAACTTTATTTAACTTAATTGGAACTCTGTTCCTTTTACGTTCTCATTATATCATAACTTAAAGGCAAATTCAAGAGCTTTTTTAATTTTTTCAAGCGCTTTTACCCTTTTTTTACATTTTTTGAGATTTTTTTAGGATTTTTTCTTATTTCTCTCCCAAATCTCATCAAGCTCAGCCAATGTAAGCTTTGTTATATCCTTTCCATCTGCCAAAACGTACGCTTCAAGCTTTGCAAATCTACCGATAAATTTATCGGTTGCCTTATTTAGTGCAACCTCAGACTCTACGCCAAGCTTTCGACAAAGTGAAACTACAGAGAATAGAAGGTCGCCAAGCTCCTCCTCGATATTTTCAGCATTATTCTGAGCCATAGCCTCCTCGACCTCGAAAAGCTCCTCCTTGACCTTGAGCATAACCGAATTGGCATCCGGAAAATCAAAGCAAGAAGCCTTTCTTCCAACCTTATCAGCTCTCATTAATGCAGGAAGCATAGGAGGAATTGCGGTAAGCTTATCGGTAAAGGTCTTTCGTTCCTTTTCCTCGCTCTTAATAGCCTCCCAATTAGATAAAACCTTGTCGGATGTTTCGGCAACCACATTGCCGAAAACGTGAGGATGTCTATGTATGAGCTTTACGCATACGTCATTTGCAACGTCATTAAGAGTAAAGCGGCCCTCCTCTTTTTCTATTTGTGAATGAAATGCAACCTGCAAAAGCACATCGCCAAGCTCCTCGCGTAAAAGAACGGGATTATCTGTATCTATTGCCTCAATGACCTCATATGTTTCCTCAATAAAGTCACGTCTGATGCTCTTATGAGTCTGCTCCATATCCCAAGGGCATCCTTCATTAGAGCGAAGAACCTCCACTAAAATAACAAGGTCATCAACTCCGTATGACTCCTTCCCCAAAAGATATTCCTTTTTCTCCGTAATAGTCATTTTGAACACTCCTTTTTAATAATATATATTTATTTTTCTTTTATTAGCTTTTTAAAAATCGGTATTGCCCTTATATCATCCTTACCGAGAACTCCAAATAAAATTACAAGCAAAAAATATACTAAAATCGCAATTGCCGCCGCAATAGAAAATGCAACCGCATCCGAGAAAAATTCCGTCGAAAGCCACTGATAGAGCGCATATGCTCCGCCTATCGAAAAAACAGAGGAAAGGAAAGGCTTAACAAAGCATCGCGACAGACTCATTGACTCCTCCGCTCCATTAGTATATCTTAGCATAAGAGCAAAATTTAAAAGCACAACGGTTACGTTGCATGCAAGACTTCCGATGGGAGCGCCGTAAACACCAACCGACCTTGTTCCAAGCAAAAAATAGGATACAAACGCCTTTACCGCAACTCCTGCCGACATAGAAAATATTGGCATCTTAACACAACCGTACGCTTGTAAAATAGCATTTGTCGTTGTTATCAAGCACGAAAAAAATACCGAACCGCCAAGCAAAGAAAGCAACGGTGCGGCTATATCCACCGCTTCGGCTTGCCCAGAAAAAAGGAGCGAAAGTATCTGCCTTGAAAAAACAGTTACCGCAAGAGATGCAGGCATAGATAAAAGCGATGTGAGTCTTAATGATTTTTCAACCGCCTGCGTTTGCCCTATAAAGCTATTCTTTTTTATAAATACGGTTAATTCGGGGATAAGAGCCATAGAAATTGGCGTGATGAGTGACGGAATAAGACTGAAAACAGGCAATGCGAGTGTTGTATAAGCGCCGTATATTTCATTTGCTCGAAATTGTGATACTCCAATTTCCTGTAATCTTCGCATTATGAGCGCCATATCGATTATTCTTGTAAGACTTATCACCGCAGAGCCAAGTGTTATAGGTAATGCTATGCGCAAAAGCTCTCTATAATAGCCTTGCGGTCTGTCCTTGCTCTTTGTCTGTAAGCCTACAGTGTGCTTTCTTTTGGCTAAAGCAAGATAGCAAAGAGAAAGAGCCGTTCCTACCGTTATTCCGAGAACGGCAAGCGCCGATATTATCGGAACAGAAAAGCCATTCTTAATTCCTATCATAGCAAATGAAATTCCAAGCAAAAGCTTTGATAAGGCTTCTATGAGCTGAGAAATTGCCGTTGGCTTCATATCCTCAAAACCTTGGCAAAATCCTCGCATTGCGCTTGCAAGGCATATAAAAAACAATGCGGGAGCTATACCGATAATACAGTAAAATGCTTCATTATTTCCTATCCAAGTCGAAAGAGGTCGCGCGAATATAAGCATTCCAACCGTTCCGATAAGTCCTATGGCAAAAAACACCTTTATTGCGGCTCTGTATGCTTTTACAACCCCACTTTTATTCTCAGTGGCTCTTGCAGAGGATATGAGTATAGAAAGAGCCACAGGTAATCCCGCAGTAGAAACTACACAAAGCAGCGCATAAACCTCATATGCCGAATTGAAATATCCCATCCCCTCCATACCAAGAAGCGATAGCATCGGGATTTTAAAAGCAAGTCCTAATATTTTTACTATTAAAGTTGAGAGCGAAAGAATGAAAACTCCCGAAATGAAGCCACCTCCAACGCTCTCTGCCATGCTATGATTTTTCAAGTTAACACCGCCTTACCGTTTTTTATAGTTTATTCCAAACTCAAAAACGATATACCGCAATGTTAAAATATTTAAACAAATTCCTTATAAAGATATCCGTTAAGAATAAGCTTGTCGGGAATAGACTCAACAAGCGATATGCGCTCCAATATATATTGCGCAACCGAATAATGAGCATCCGAGCTGTCAAAATCCGCTAAATTTTTCTCAAGAAAAGGCTTTAATATACCTATTTCATACGGCATTGTAGAATTAACCTTATATTCGCTCGCCTCAACGTAAGGAAAAATATTTTTCTCCTCATTATCTCTGACGCTATCCCAATTTTTAAAGGTAGTCGCGGGATTTGTGCCTCTGAAATTATAATCTCTTACAAGCCTACGCATAAGACGAAGCTCATTCGGCTCAAAGCAGACTCCGCCCGCAATTATTGATTTTTGCGGAACGATGTATATGCTCGTGCTATCATATTTTTCAAAAAGATTTACAACTACGGGATAGACGGCTTGAATTCCCTCAAAAATAAAGATATCATTTTCGTCTATATCCATCGTTTTATATCCCGAGCGTTCACCTGTTTTAAAATCAAATATCGGGCAGCTTACGGTGTCTTCATTAAAAATCGCTTTAACGAAAGCCTCAAGCTCCTCGCAATCTATTGTATCGGGGGAATCGTAATCTATATCCTTAAGTCCCTTATCGTCTGATAACTTTTTTAAATAATCTCTGTTATAATAGAAATCATCAATGGATATAACGTGCGCTGTTTTTCCGTGACGTCTGAAATATGAAATTAACAATCGAGCGGTGGTAGTCTTTCCCGAGCAGCTTGGTCCAAAGAGGCGAATAACTCGAATATTTCCTTTTTTAATAATACTCTCGGTTACATCATATATCTGCTTTGCAAAGCTATCCTCGCACTGCTTTATCCATTGAGAATTTTTAAAGTCTTGCATTTCCGCTTTATTATTTATATCCATAAAATTCTCCATATATCAATTAAATTGAATTTTAATCAAGCATTCCATGCTCACGGTAAAACTTGAGTGCCGCATCTCGAAAGGCTTGATTTTTATCCTCACGAAGATATTCGTAAGGGTATTTTTGATGGAATAATCTTTCTATATCACGCTTATTACAGTTTTCTACGGTATTATCAACAAGCTTTCCTACTGCACCTGCGCCTGCCGCAAATATAGAGTGTATCTCCTCCATCATATAAATATTATAATATCCCTCATGACCCTTAAGCGCAAATCCGACATTTTCATAATTTCCTACGGTATTTTTTTGACGGTACATATAATAAGGTATATATCCCGCTTGATCTGCCTTTATCTGCGAATAATCAACGCATTTACCAACCGAGCCTCCGCGCAAGGAATAAACGCTCGAATCACGTCTAAGAAGCTCCGAGGACTTTTTTACGCAAAAGGTATGTACGGTAATATTCTCGGGTCGAAGCTTTAATATCTCATCATAAGTATATGCAAAGGTCTTAAATTCGTCGCCGGGAAGTCCTGCAATAAGGTCTACGTTTACAGTCTTTATTTCCGCTTTTCTTGCCGCTTCAAAGGCTTTAAAAAACTCCTCTCCCGTATGATTTCTGCCTACGCTTTCAAGAAGCTTATCGCAAAGGCTTTGAGGATTTACACTGACTCTCGTTACTCCGTATTTCTTTGCAATAGCAAATTTCTCATAAGTGATAGTATCGGGACGGCCTGCCTCAAGCGTGTATTCCTCAAGTGCATTAACATCAGTTTGAGAAGAAATAAATTTAAGTAAATCTTCAAGCTGAGCTTCATCGAGAATTGTCGGAGTTCCGCCGCCAATATAAACGGTTTTAACCTTTAAGCCAAGCATATTTATAGTTTCAAAGTTAAAGCGAATATCCTCTTTAAGCTTTTGTAAATATTCAGGAATAAGCGATAAAAGCTTTTTTGACGTATATGAAACAAATGAGCAATATGCGCACCGAGAGGGACAAAACGGTATAGCGATATACACACTGCAATCCCTTGGAGAGGGCTTTGCTATTATATTTCGCTCGGTAAGCGCTATACTCGTTGCAAGAGCCGCTTTTTTGGGAATAACAAGATAATCGGTATTCAAAATACGTTTTACCTTGGTTTTACTGTATCCCAAATCGAGCATTTCGCTTGCAATTTTTGCAGGTCTTACCCCCATCATCATTCCCCATGATGGGCGGTATCCTAAAAGCGCATCAAAGGATGCCAGTACCGCGCCTCCTATTGCGAGCTTCATAACACGTTCCTTGGTTCTGTCGGGATTAAATGCGGCAAAATAGTCTGCGCTCTCACTTTTATCGTCAACCGATACATTGACAAAGGCGCGAATACCGTTTTCTTCTTCAACGGTTTTAACCGAAAGAATAGGCTCTCCTGCGGCTAATTCTTCGTTTTCCGCAAAATGCTCCCCCGGAAAAAATATCATTCCCAGTGTTTGAACGTAATATTTATTTATAGGTGAATCTAAAATAATTTTCATTTCAAAACCAATCCGTTTTTAAAATTATTATTGAGTATT
The DNA here is from genome assembly GCA_045643945.1 of Eubacteriales bacterium. Classification (GTDB taxonomy): domain Bacteria; phylum Bacillota; class Clostridia; order Oscillospirales; family CAG-272; genus HGM12713. The sequence goes on from JAZRGA010000060.1 coordinate 21,651, forward strand.
CTTTTTAAGCAGGACGTTACTGTCCATCACTATTGTAACGGGACCGTCATTAACTATTGTAAGCTCCATTTCAGCACCGAAAATTCCTCTGCCAACGTGCGAAATTTCATTTTCGCAAAGAGAACAAAAATATTCATAGAGTCTGTTGGCTTCATTTGGAGCGGCAGCACCGAAAAAGTCGGGACGTCTTCCCTTTCTATATGCTGCAAGTAAAGTGAAATTTGAAACAACCAAAAGCTCTCCGTCGATATCCTTCAACGACAAATTCATTTTGTCATTTTCGTCACAAAATATTCGAAGCTCAACAAGCTTTCTAAGAAGCGCTTCGGCATCCTCCTCGGTATCCTCCTTTGCAACTCCTAAAAGAACACAAAGTCCATGTGTGCATTTACCTACGGTTTCGCCCTCCACGTCAACGGATGCGCGCTTTACTCTTTGTAATACGGCAATCATTCTCCGTCCTCCTAATGTTTGTTTTTACTGAGTCATTCCTCGTCTTATATCCTTTACGCCGTCAACAGAGCGGAGTCTTGACACTATAGAATGATAATGATCTACGTTTTTACAGCTTATCTTTAAGCTTATAAGTATTTCGGATTCGCTTACGTTATTTGTATTTATCTGCAAAAGCTGAACCTTCATATCGGAAAGCGCGGCAACTATTTCGGAAAGTATCCCCGACCTATCATAAACCATTATTCCGAGCTGAGCTTCGTAAAGCTCCTTATTGCTTTCCTTGCCCATAGCCCAGCGAACCTTTACCCATCTTCCCGCATTTTCGGGATTTAAACGGCTTTCGGCGATATTCTTACATTCCGAATTATGAACGGAAACACCGTAGCCTCGCGTAATATAGCCTATTATGCTATCCCCCGGAAGCGGCGTACAGCATTTTGCGAATTTAATAAGACAACCGTCAAGACCGTCAACTATAACTCCGCCGTTAGATTTGACGTTTTTCGGAGTAGAGAGCTTTATTCTATCTATGGCTATATCATCGCCCTGCATCGCCTCGTCATTTTTTCCGAAGCTTCTTATAAACTCGTCACGGATTTTTGTTTCGACCTTTGAATATGTAAGTCCACCGTAACCAAGATCGTTATACATATCATCAGCCGCCATATATCCCATTCTTTGGCAAACTCGTTCTACGGTTTCCGCGCGTTGCTGGTCGGTAGCGGAAGGTGCAAAGCGCTTAAAATCATTTTCAACTATGCTCCTACCGGCAATTATATTTTCCGCACGCTTTTCTTTTTTGAAAAAGCTCTTTATTTTTGAGCGTGCCGAGCTTGTTTTTACAATTTTTATCCAATCTCGACTTGGACCCTTAGAGGATGACGATGTTATAATTTCAAGAATATCTCCCGTATTGGGAACGGTATCAATCGGCACAATTCTTCCGTTTATTTTTGCGCCAACCATAGAATTACCTACACCCGTATGTATAGCATAAGCAAAATCAATTGCCGTCGAGCCTTGCGGTAAAGCTATTATATCACCCTTTGGTGTATATATAAACGTATCGTCAACAAAAACGTCGGTTTTGATTGCATTATAAAACTCGTCGGGGTCTTTTATATCCTTCTCGGTTTCGATAAGCTTTGATATCCATTCAAGCTTTTTATCGATATCGTCGGTAGACTTTTCGCCGGATTTATACTTCCAATGCGCGCAAACACCGTATTCTGCGACCTGGTGCATTTCCCAGCTTCTTATTTGTATTTCAAAGGGGACACCACCGTCGCCTATAACGGTAGTATGTATCGAGCGATACATATTAGCCTTTGGAATGGTTATATAATCCTTAAATCTGCCGGGTAGGAATTTAAACATCTCGTGAACTATTCCGAAAGCAGTATAGCACTCACTTTTACTGTCTACAATTATTCTCATAGCGTAATAATCATATATTTCATCAAGATTTTTATCTTGATCATTCATCTTGCGATAAATACTGTAAACAGTCTTTATTCTACCCGTAATCTCACATTTAATATTTTCTTCATCAAGGCGCTTCTTAATTTTTTCTTGCGCTGCCAAAAGCGCCGTTCCGTGCGCGCCGTATGATTTTTCGGTATATTCAATAATCTGTTGGCAACCGATGGGGTCAAGATATGCTATACATCTATCCTCAAGCTCATGCTTAAGCTTACGCATACCGAGTCTGTGGGCAAGCGGAGCGTAAACGTGCATAGTTTCAAGCGCGGTAGTTCTCCTCTTCGCCTCAGGCTTTGCATCAAGCGTGCGAATGTTGTGAAGTCTGTCGCAAAGCTTAATAAATATGACTCTAATATCCTTAGACATCGCTAAGAGCATTTTTCTGATATTTTCTATCTGTGCTTCTTCCTTGTCCTCAATATTGAGAAGCGGCATTTTGGTAAGACCGTCAACCAAAACGGCAACCTCTTTACCAAAACGCTTCTCTATCTCTGCAAGGTCGGTTTTATCCGAGCAATCCTCCACGGTATCGTGCAGGAGAGCGGCGCATATTGAATTAGTATCGAGTCCGAGATCGATCACTATTTCGGCTACGGCAACGGGGTGAGAAATGTACGGCTCACCGCTCACACGGAACTGTCCTTCGTGCAGACTCTCGGCATAAGCCCCCGCCCTTTTAATTTTTTCAACGTCGTATTTTTTACCAGTTTCAACAAGCTTTTCAATAAGCTGAGCAACGGTGCTGCAACTGTTTTTAACCATGGGAATTCCTTTCTGTAAAGTTTTTAAAAATTATATTAGTAAGTTTATTTATTCAGCTTTTACTCTGTCTACGCATTGCGACTTTAGCTTCTTTAAAATCGATGATTTATCTATGCTGGTTTTATTTGCCAAGAAATTAACCTCATATACGTAGTGATCCTTGCGCATTTCGCGTACGTCGCAAATTTTTAATTCATTCAAAATTTCGAAAATATATTTGAGCTTAACGTAATTCATCTTGCCGCCACATTCTAAGTTGATATACTTTAAAGTTAGGTCAAGGTGGCAATTGTACTGTCCATTTCTGTATTCACGTCGTAAATAGGTATAAACTATAGCACAATCATCGCGTGACGGTATAAAATCTTCTTCAAGACGGTGCGCACCGCCCGCTCTAACCTCCTCATATCGCTTATGAGCGTGCTCTATGGCATCAGTGCAGGATTTTGCTAAACGTGCGTCACGAACAGTCAATTGCTCGTTTTGAACGTTTTTGTAATCATTTATATCAAGGTTAAATAATAAATCTATTTTATCGCCTACAAAAAATCCAAGATCGAGGGGAGATATTCCAAAATACATAGCGTTAAGATATCTTCCATCCTTTTCGACTGTCAATCTAGTGTGATCGCCACCCTTTGTGGGCATTATTCTTTTAGCAACTGCATCCTTTAAAACAAACAAAGGTGTATTATTCCCCGTGCCGCACGGCTCGAGAAGCTGAAGCTCGTGAGCTAAAGCAAGGCTTATGTCCTTAGCATTAAGCTCAAAGTCGGCATCCATTGTTATTTTAAATGATTCCTCGGTAAGATGCTCTCTTGCATATTCATTTATTCTGTCGCGAAAATCATCAAGCGCTGAGCGTCTAATAGTGAGTCCTGCCGCAAGCTCGTGGCCACCGTGCTTAACGAGAAGATCCTCACAATAGTTGAGAGCCTCTACAAGATTAAGTCCCTTAATACTTCTTCCCGAGCCTCGACCCTCATCAAAGGGGGTAGGAAAAAGTGTGTAATCAAATGATACGAGAATTGACGGTAATCCATATTTCTCGGTTATTTTTGAAGCAACGATACCTATGATTCCCTGTTGCCATTCATTACTGTCAAGCACAATAACAAGAGTTTCATCAAGATCTGCAAGATCACTGATCATTGCATATGCTTCCTCGGCAATTCGGTTCTCCTCTATCTGTCTTTTACGGTTTATTTCGCAAAGCTCCTCTGCAAGCGCAGGTGCGTCATCCTCATCTGCAAGCAAGCAATTAACGGCAATCGAAGCATCAGAAATTCTTCCCGCCGCATTTATTCTGGGGGCTATGCCAAAGCCAATAAGCGTAGAATTTATCTTTTTCTTTTTAGAATCATCAACAGTCTTTTTCGAGGTTGTGGCATCAATCAATGCTCGCAATCCGGGACGTGACGAATTCTCCATAAGCTTAAGACCCATACTTACTATAAGACGATTTTCATCAACAATCGGCATAACGTCGGCAATCGTTCCCAATGCAACAAGGTCAACGTACTTTAAGCATATATCTCTGAGTCCGTCCTCTATCGAGCATCCCTCCGCTCTGCATCGCTTTATCTCGAGAGCGCAAACGAGCTTGAAAACAACTCCAACTCCCGCAAGCTCCTTAAACGGATACGGACAATCACGACGGTGCGGATTTACAACGGCACAAGCCTCGGGAAGCTCCTCGCGACATTCGTGGTGATCTGTTATTACAAAATCAATTCCGTATTCTTCCTTTGCGAAAAGAACCTCATCGCAGGCGGTGATACCTGTATCAACAGTTATAATAAGATCAACTCCCATATCGGCAAGCTTTTCTATTGCCGCAGTAGAAACTCCGTATCCCTCGCCATCTCTTTTAGGTATTTTTATAAGCACCTCTGCTCCAAGCGACGTAAGATAAAGATATAGTGTGCTAACAGCTGTTACTCCGTCGACGTCATAATCGCCGTAAACACATATTCTCTCATTATTTTCAATCGCCTTAAAAATTCTTTCTGTTGCACCTTCCATATCGCAAAGAAGATACGGATCATGCAAATTTTCTTTCTCAAAGTGTAAAAATCGTAAAGCCTCCTCGGTGGTTTGATAACCTCGATTATAAAGCAGAGCGGCAAAAAATCGGCTTCTACCAAGCTCCTCTGCCATTTTTTCGATTGTAGCATCCCTTTCGGGATCACCGAAGACGTACTGTTCGTTCCACACCCTTTCCTTAAAATTATTTTCCATTAGTACCTCTATATATTATTTTTTTAACAACTTAAAGGTTGGGTGCAAAACGCTCGATTAATTTTTGCGCTATGCGAATTCCGTCAATTGCGGCACTTGTAATACCGCCCGCATAGCCTGCACCCTCTCCGCAGGGATAAACATTAGATTTTCCTATCGCCATAAGCTCCTCGTTTCGCATAATTCGAACAGGAGCGGATGTTCTTGTTTCAGCGCCCGTCAATATAGCACTATCCGATGCAAACCCCTTAATTTTTCTATCAAATGAACGTATGCCCATCTTTAATTCTCGACAAACAAACTCAGGCAGAACAGTGTTCATATCCGCCGTTCTGACACAACCGTCACGGTAAGTAGGAATTACCCTTGTAGGCTCACTTCCCGACTTATCCGAGAGAAAATCCCCGACGGTCTGTATCGGAGCAAAGTAATCGCTTCCACCTTGAACAAATGCATTACGTTCTATCCATCTTTGAAATTCAATTGCTCCCATGGGCGTACCGTCGAAGTCATTTTTTCTAACACTTACGGCAATTGCCGAGTTAGAGTTTCTTCCGTCACGCGCTCTGCGGCTCATACCGTTAACCACAACACCGCCCTCCTCAGACGCCGCCGCAACTATTTCGCCGCCGGGACACATACAAAAGGTATAAACACCTCTGTCGCCTGTGGTATCCGAAAGATGATATTCTCCCTTTCCAAGACGTGGATGTCCCGCCATATCACCATAAAGCGCTTTATCTATATCCTCGCGTAAATGCTCTATTCTAACACCTACCGAGAAGGATTTTGCTTCAATCATATAACCGCTTTCAAGCAGCATTTTATAAGTATCTCTTGCGCTATGCCCCGTTGCTAAAACTATGGCAGAGCATATAATATCTCCACTCGAGGTATGAGCGCAGACACTACCATCGGCATTTTCACTTATTTTATCAAGCCTTGTACGATACATTACAGTGCCGCCAAGACGTTCTATCTCTTTTAATATATTATCTACCGTGCCAAGCAATAAATCTGTTCCAATATGAGGCTTTGCCGCAGTAAGAATATCCGCGGGCGCGCCAAAATCGCAAAATCGCCTTAACACATAATTAATTTTAGGGTCATTTATTCGTGTGAGAAGCTTTCCGTCGGAAAATGTTCCCGCACCGCCTGCACCAAATTGGATATTCGATTCGGTGTCAAGAATTCCAAGATTACAAAAGCGCTCATATCTTTTTAAACGCTCCTCGACCGAATCTCCGCGGTCTATAATAATCGGTGAATAACCGTTTTCGGCAAGCAAAAGAGCGCAAAAAAGTCCTGCGGGACCCATTCCGACAACTAACGGTCTATGCTCACTTCTCTCGCTACCGTAATTTATTTCGAGTTCCTCATTTGAAATAGCAGATATTCTGTATTTTTTTGAGGTAGGAATAGTAATCTCGGTAGGAGCATCAAAGCGAGCGGCTACCGAATATACAAGCTTAATATCATTCTTTTTTCTTGCATCTACTGATTGCTTATAGATGCTTAAACGAATTCGTGCAGGGCTTATCCCTGCACGCTTCAATTCATTGGCGGCTATAAGGCACGCCTCTTTATCGTCGGTATCGGGGGATAGACTTATTCCACTTACAATCAAGCCGCTAATTAATTTTTTATCCATTATCTACCCCTCCTTAAATTTTTTACTCAGCTACGTCGGTTGAGCCCTCGGTAGCTTTATTCATATTACTTTCAACAACCTCAATTATATCATCCTTACTAAGCATATCATCCTTAGTAAGCTTATTTTCATCGTCCTTTTTTTGAAGACTTGAAGCATAGAGCCATACAAGAACAGATGTCACAAGGCAAGCGCACAAAACGAGTATATCGGATTTTGTAAAGCGCTTTCTCTTTATTTCAAGTCTTACTTCGTTCGAACTTTCGTTCTGCTTTGCGTTATTAATTGTATTTTCAACGTCCTCAATGCTTTCGGTATTGGCGACGTTTTTCTCTACATCCGAATCCTGAACATCGATTTCGGAATTAATTTTTTCCTCAGCCATAAATACCTCCGTTAAGACTTATTATTTGCAGAACCTATTTTCTGTACTGCATTTTTTTGAGCATTCTGCTTGTTCGGATTATTTTTTCTCTGCTTTTTTCTCGATTTCTTTTCTTTTGGATTGAGCAATTTATCAAGACGTGCGCAAAGCGTTGCATAAGTAAATCCTCTCTCAAGCTCACCGTTAATCGAAAGTGAAATGATTCCACTCTCCTCGGAAACGACAACCACGATAGCATCAGTGTTTTCGGTAACTCCCAACGCCGCTCTGTGGCGTGTTCCAAACTCCGAGGGAATATCAACTCTTTGAGTCATCGGAAGAACGCATCTTGCACAATCAATTCTTCCGTTATGAATTATTACCGCGCCGTCGTGCAAAGGAGCTCCTTTATAAAATATAGAGTTAAGAGCTTCCGCGGTTAAATCGGAGTTAAGCTTAGCCGCACCCTCCTTAAATTCATCTAAGGAATTTTCACGCTCGATAACAATAAGCGCACCGTAATTTATTTTTGCAAGGTCCTCAGCCGCAGAAGCAATAGCATCTACCCCTTTATGCGTACTTGCAGCAACAGGCTTTTTATCAGCAGCGTGATTTATATTTTGAATTCCCTCAAAGGTGCTTCCGCCTATTTTTTCAAGTGCAGAACGAAGCTCGGGTTGAAAAATTATAAGTATAGCTATAACGCCGAGTTGTCTAAAATCTCCAAAAACAAATCCGAGAGCGTTAAGCTCTGCCGCATCGACAACAAGCATAACAAGTAAAAAGAGAACTACTCCCAAAGCAAGCCTTAATGCCCTCCTCTTTACCGCAAAGCGATAAATGAAAAAGAGTATTGCAGCCAACGCCAAAATATCAAATACGTTTTTTAAAATCTCTAAAAACTTCAAGCAAAATCACCTCCGAGCAAAATAATCTTAAATAAGAGTATACATATACCATTATATCATACACAGTAAATAAATTCAACAATTATTTTAATATTTTTAATAATTTTTAAAAAGATTTTTCTTCTTCTCATATATAAAAATTCCCGACGAATTTAAACGCATCATCAATAAAGCAATACGTTTTACCCGTCGGGAATTGTATATTTAATTAAAACACATTAAAGTTTTATCCATATTGCGGGAAGAATTCCACCCGTAGCAGTGCTTACGTTCGTGTTATTTAACGAACCGTTAACCTTAATGTTGTGAGCAAGATCTGCTCTCGATGCATCGGTTGTGTGATGTGTGGGAGTTCTAAGCCACCACCACGCACCGTTTGTAGCATCATAACCACCGTTTATTCGTGCTATTGCATATGCCGTTGCCTGCTTCTTACGCGCAGAATCCTGGACGCTACCGTCAGAATTAAAGCCATAAGATTTTGCTTCTATACGGGAAAGCAAAAATATCTTGTCATTTGTATTATTTCCATAAAAACGTGCATTCTCACCGTAGCCTGTTGAGTCCTTATCATTCTTAACCAAAGTAGTTAAGATAACCTCTCTTTGTAAAGCATCAAAGGCGGTACTGAGAAAGCTTTCGTTAAGCCACGCTCTTACGTCGCTATCCTCATAGGAATTGCTTGAAGAGTCGTATGCCATAGCATCAATAATCATATCGCAAAGAACAAGCGCCTTTCCGTTGCTCTCCTCAAGAATCGTCCAAGATATAGGCTCATATTTAAACCAAGCAGCCACCCCGCCTTGCGACATCTTAACACCACGGTATTTATCGGTTTCATTTTCTACGTCCAAATACCACATTCCGTTGCTTAATGTCCATTCTCCGCTCTTGCTATTTAAAGTCGATATTAAAGCCGAGGACGTGACCTTAGCTTGCGGATATATACCGAAGGTTACATTTTTACCGTTTAAAGTAAGACCGCAATCTGCACATTTACCGTTGACGTAATTATGCTTAATGAATGCACCGCACAATGAGCAACTATGACTGTCTTCTTCGGTATGCTCACATTCATATTTACATACGGAGCATATTCCGTTACTGAACGTATGCGGTTGCGCATCCTCGATTTCTGCTCCGCAGCAACCGTAAATTAATGTGTGTGACTCCGCATTAGCATCCCATTCCTCGTCGCCCTCATGATTTCCTGTGTCAACTCCACCGTAAGGCTTATTGCAAATCTCGCAGATAGACTCTGTTACACAAGTTGCATCTTCACCGCCCTCGTGGTCACACAAATCCTCCTCTTTATCGGTGGACTCGGCTTCGTCATCGGATTCATCATCAGATTCATCTTCAACAGGCGCGCTTGGAAGATTTCCGCTATTATTTTCGGTTTGATTAATAATCTGATCGGTTACGGCATCCGTTATCGAACCTACATTCGAAGGCTTTTTATCACAAGCTGAAAGAATTGTAAGAGCAATAACCATAGCCAAAATGGTTGCTAAAAACTTTTTCATAAAAAATTCCTTAATTTAAACTTATTGGGGGTTGCATCTACCGCAGGGCGTGTATCCCTCAGCGATTATATCACTTAAAGGACCTGTATATACCTGCTTGTTTGCCTCACTCATATCTCTAACTGACGTACAATCGGGATAGTGTATTTTTTTGCTTCTGGGATTTATGTTGAGAATGTAAGTCGTCTGTCCCTCTGGCGTATCGGAATTATCACCACCGCCGACATCATCACCGCCGTCATTATTATCACCGCCTACGTTTTCATCTCCTACGTCGGGATTTGTTTCTCCACTATCCTCAACAGGAGGGTTAGCGAGCTTGTTTTCACCGGTAGCGTAATCTATTATAATTCCCTCTTGTACGTTATAAAGAAATACGTTTACGCAAATGCCTTCACCCTCGTCCTCAACAGAATACGCCTCTAAGTGAACTCCGCTTGCGACGAGATTGTTGCCGTCGAACATAGGTGTAACTCTATACATAACATGATTTCCGGTATCCTTTATATAGTCGGCAATCATATTCTCAAAAGGAAGCATTCCCTCATTGTTCATGAAACGCGTTCCGGTTATAAGATTCTGCTTGTTTGCATTTTCTGCGCTAAGCTGCCATCCTATAAGGTGGCATCTGTTATAAAGATATCTGCCGGGCACTATCGACGTATCGTATGCATTATTAATCCAACCGGTAGGCTTTACTTTGCCTATATCTCCACGTTCCTCACCGGGTGCAGGCATAGTATCCTTTGAGAGTGAAGCCATTGCATATCCGCATCTGCCAAGCGAATCTAAGGGACTGTAAAATTCATAAGATTTTGCAGTTATTTCACTCTTTGTAAAATCGGGTTGATTACCGTTGATAACAACGTAAGGATTACCCGAAAACGGTTTTATGTCCGCAAGCGTCAGAGGCTTATTTACGTCAACTGGATCCGTTGGCTTTTCGGTTGGTTGAGTTTCCTCCTCGCTTTCATCGGTAATATCGTCGGTAGCCTCAGTGGGCTTCGTTTCATCTGTAACCTTACCATTACCGCTGTCTGCGTTACATCCCGTAAATACCATACAAAGAGCAACGAGAAGCGCAAGTATCCAAATTAATCCGCTTTTTAATTTCATTTTTGGATAAACCTCCTAATATTCGTTGTAAATAATTTCAAAGTTATATATATTATATCATATTTATATATTTTTTTCAAGGACTATTGCTTAGATTTTATTAAATCAACATTTTGCACATATTATAACAAAAAAGCACCCCAAACGATTAAATCGAAAGGATGCTTTTTAACATTTTTCACAAATTGTAAATTTTATTTGAAGATGCCTCAGCCTTGACGTTAAGGGCTTACGTCAAGGCCTTTATAGGTCACCTTGCTCCAAGGATATAGTACAAACGTTAGATGGCTGCCACTGCGACAATTGCCGCTAAACAAGCATAAAAATTGATATCTTTAGCCTATCAAGATAATGGCTTACAAGAACCGCAGGCGGTATATCCCTGCTTAAGGAGATCATCGGGCGAGCCTGTATAAGTTTTCTTATTCTTAGCACTAATGCTACTTACAGACTTGCAAGTTGAAGAGTGAATCTTTTTAGATCCGGTATTGAGAATGTAGGTGTCAGCAGCCTCGGTTTCCTTAGTGGAAGTCGAGCTATTGCTGCTTGAGCTTGAACCGCTTGTCGTTGCCAAACGGTTATTTCCCGTAGCATAATCAATGGTTATACCGGGCTGAACATTGTAAAGGTAAACGTTAAAGCATACGCCCTTTCCGTTGTCCTCTACCGAATAAGCCTCCATGTGAACACCGCTTGCAACAAGATTGTTTCCTTCAAATATAGGAGTAACTCTATACATAACGTGATTTCCTGTTTCCTTGACATAGTCTGCGACCATATCCTCGAAAGGAATCATATTTTCGTTCATATAGCGAGTTCCCGTTATAAGATTCTTCTTGTTAGCGTTTTCACCTGTAAGCTGCCAGCCGATAAGGTGAGATCTGTTGTAAAGGCTTCCACCGTTGACAAGCTTTGTGTCATAGGTGTTTTGCACCCAACCGGTAGGCTTTACAGAGGAAATGCTTCCACGAGATCCCGTAGGCATAATCTCCTTGCCAACACACGCCATAGCGTATCCGCATCTTCCCTTAGAATCGAGCGGGCTATAAAACTCATACGCCTTTGATGTTATTTCACTTGCCGCAAAATCGGGCTTGTTGTTATAAACAGTTGCGTATGCCTTGCCCGTGTACTCCATTACGGATGCGAGCGAAGCGCCTGTTTTATTAGAAGAAGTTGCCTTTTGGGTTGTCTTCTGGGTAGAAGTTGTTGCCTTTTGGGTTGCCTTTTGAGTGGATGTTGTTGCCTTCTGCGTAGCCTTTTGAGTAGCAGTTGTAGCCTTTTGAGTTGTCTTTGGGGTTGCCCAACCAAAGAGATAATCCCAAAAGCTATACGCATATTCGTCCTCTAAAACTACTTCGTCAGCGTTTTCATCAGCCTCTGTTGCGTTATCAACTATCGCCTCCTGACACCCTGTAAAGAGTGCGCAGACAGCAAGAAGGAACGCAAGAAGCAACACCAGGCTTTTTCTCAGCTTCATCTTTCATAAACCTCCTTCCTTATTTTATCATGTGAGTATCCTTTAAACTCGCGGCTTGACATCAAAGAAAAGCCCTCTTTTTCTAAATTTATATCAAACACGAGTTCCCTCGGATACACCCTATTCCAATTATAGACCGTAACAGCGCTTATTTGGTCGATATAAGGCTTTACATCGATGTTTTCGATAAAACATATGCAATTATCATCGTTTATCGCAAAAAAATCATCGGTAATCTCATATTTACCCTCATATGCCTCAAATAGAATTTGAGAATATTCGTAAATGTAAAGCTTTTTATCACCAAGATTTGAGATAATGTCCTCAATAAGCAGTCTGTCACGGCTCTGACGGCGAGAATTAAAGAGCATTCCGCCATAATCATCAAGACAAACAATTATTTCCATATTATAGCTTAACGCCTCCCATGCTCTGCAAGCATACCGTGCTTCAAGCTCCAAAGCTTTTCGGAAAGGTCTACATAATAGTTGTGAGGATTGTTAAATCTCTTAACCTCGTCCCACATACCGTCGATTTCCTCTGCACAGTGAGTCTTTATTTCTTGAAGGGTTGGCATATTATAAACCAACTCTCCATTTTTAAATATAGGCACAAGAAGCTCTGTAACAGTATAGCTATCAAAGGTCTTTCGCTTCCAGGTTGCGGCAGGATCAAAAATTTCAAGCGGCTTTGATTCATCAATAACCTCATCGTAAACACAAATAAGATCCGCCTCTGCCTTTCCGCTTTCCTTATCTCTGATACGGTAAACCTTTTTAAAATGAGGGGTGGTTATCTTGCCGACATTCTCGCTTATCTTGATCTTAGGTATTACGTTTCCATCCGCATCCTCAACGGCGCATACCTTATATACACCGCCGAAAACGGGGTCGCTTTTTGCGGTAATAAGGCGCTCTCCGACACCAAATGCATCAATGCAAGCACCTTGACGGATAAGCTCACGAATAATATATTCATCAAGCGAGTTTGAGATTACAATTTTACAGTCAACAAGTCCCGCCTCGTCTAACCTTTTACGCATCTTCTTAGAGAGATAAGTAACGTCGCCCGAATCAAGTCTTACCGCACATTTTGTGATACCGAGCTCCTTGAAAACTCGAATTGCGTTTACAAGTCCACTCTCAAGCGCATTGTAGGTATCAATAAGGAGAGTCGGCGAATTGGGATAAATCTCGCAATAAGTCTTAAAAGCCTCGTATTCACTGTCAAAAAGCTGAATCCAGGAATGTGCCATCGTTCCGCCTGCGGGTACGCCGAACGCTTCATCCGCAATAGTACATGCCGTCGATGAGCATCCGCCGATATAAGCGGCTCTCGCTCCGAGAATCGCCGCATCAGCTCCCTGCGCTCTGCGTGAGCCGAACTCGCTTACCGCTCTTCCCTTTGCCGCTCTCGAAATTCTTGATGCCTTTGTAGCAATAAGCGACTGATGGTTTATCATCATTAAAACATAGGTTTCTATAAATTGCGCTTCAATTATAGGAGCTCTTACCGTCATAAGCGGCTCACCCGGGAAAACAACTGTTCCCTCGGGGACTGCCCAAATATCTCCCGAAAATTTAAAGCTCGAAAGATAGGTCAAAAAATCCTCGGAAAAGCATCCTCTCTTGCGAAGATATTCAATATCATCACCATCGAATCGAAGGTCCTTGATATATTCTATTATCTGCTCAAGACCGGCTACTATAGCATAGCCTCCGTTATCGGGATTATCACGGTAAAAAACATCAAAATAAACGATTTTATCCTTCATTCCATTAAGGAAATATCCGTTGCTCATAGTAAGCTCATAAAAGTCGCAAAGCATCGTGAGATTTCTGTTTATATTCTTCATAATAAAATACCACCGCAGATGTTTTATCTGCTTTACCTAAATTATTTTATCGTTTTTACTGTTAATCGCTTAATTATTTAGCAATTATTTTACGGAATGCTTTTTTACCTCTGCGGAAAAGCTTTCCATCCTTAAGGTCTTCATATTTAAATGTTTCTTTAAAATTAGTAATCTTTACATCATCAACAGCAACGCCGCCCTGGTCAACCGCACGGCGTGCATCGGATTTACTTGCTACAAGACCCGAAAGAACGAGAAGCGCACAAATATCAAGCTCACCGTTAACAAAATCACTTTCTGAAAGCTCAGTCTGAGGTACGTCCGCATTAGCACCGTTGCCAAAGAGAGCCTTAGCACTTGCCTCTGCCTTGTTTGCCTCATCCTCACCGTGAACAAGCTTTGTAAGCTCGTATGCAAGAATTTCCTTAGCACGGTTAAGCTGAGAACCCTCCCAAGAATCCATAGCATCAATTTCTTCAAGCGGCAAGAAGGTTAGCATTCTTATACACTTAAGAACGTCGGCATCAGCTACGTTTCTCCAATATTGATAGAAATCGTAGGGGCTTGTCTTATTGGGATCAAGCCAAACTGCGCCCGACTGTGTTTTACCCATCTTCTTACCCTCGGAATTAAGGAGAAGATTTATAGTCATAGCGTAAGCGTCCTTACCGAGCTTTCTGCGTATAAGCTCTGTTCCGCCAAGCATATTAGACCACTGGTCATCACCGCCAAACTGCATATTGCAGCCGTAATTTTGATAGAGGTGATAGAAGTCGTATGATTGCATTATCATATAGTTGAATTCAAGGAAGGAAAGTCCCTTCTCCATTCTTTGCTTATAGCACTCGGCAGAAAGCATTCTGTTAACCGAGAAGCAAGCACCAACGTCACGAAGAACCTCAATATAATTGAGGCCCAACAACCAATCGGCATTATTTATCATCATAGCCTTTCCCTCGGAAAAGTCGATAAATCTGCTCATCTGCTTCTTAAAGCATTCGCAATTGTGCTGAATGGTTTCTGTCGTCATCATCTGACGCATATCGCTTCTTCCCGACGGGTCGCCTATCATAGCAGTACCGCCACCGATAAGAGCTATCGGCTTATTTCCTGCCATCTGCAAGCGCTTCATAAGACAAAGCGCCATAAAATGTCCTACATGCAAGGAATCTGCCGTAGGGTCAAAGCCTATATAAAAAACAGCCTTGCCATTGTTTACCATTTCCTTAATTTCAGCCTCATCGGTAACCTGAGCGATAAGACCTCTGGCAACGAGCTCGTCATAAATAGTCATAAAAACCTCCGAAATTTGTCTAAAATTTGAACATACATCAAATATTATATAACAACATTCTTTTTTTGTCAATAATTTTGTACATTTTTAAATATTTTTGTGTATTTTTACAAT
>JAZRGA010000061.1:0-15831 GCA_045643945.1 Eubacteriales bacterium
GTTTTTTGTAGGAATTTTCGAGAAAAATCTCTCAAATTCCATTTTTATGTGTGTTTTTTAGCCGCGCTTTGGCCCTCTGGCGTACCTTTGTACGCCGACGAGAACCAAATCACGACTTCTGCATCTGAATGACTCAGCCCCGATTTTTCAAATTAAAATTAACGCAAAATTTTCTCTCATTTTTTTAGTAAATTTGCAAAAAAATATTGTAATATATTTGCCTCCGTGATATAATTATTATGTGTAACTATATTTATATTTTTTGAGAGGAATACGTGATATACAAAATTTCGGCAGAGGAAAATGGGAAAACCGTAAAGGAAATACTTCGCTATGGCGTAGGACTTTCCCTTGCCTTTACAAAGCAATTAAAATTTCTTGATAACGGAATAATGCTTAACGGTGAAAAGGTCACGGTTAGACGAACGGTAAGCGCAGGAGATATTCTTTTTCTTGCCACAGAGGACGTACAAAGGGACGGCGTACTGACTCCGACTCCTCTCCCTCTCGATATTGCTTACGAGGACGAATATATCGTTATGCCGAACAAAAGCGCCGATATGCCGACTCATCCATCTCACAACCACCGTGGCGACACCTTAGCCGATGCTCTTGCATATAAATATCAAGAGGAGGGTATTCCATTCGTATTCCGAGCTATAAGCCGTCTTGACAGAAACACAAGCGGTATTTTATTGATTGCAAAGGACAGAATAAGCGCCTCTCGCCTATCCGCATCTATGAAAAACGGTGATATAAGTAAAAAATATATTGCCATTCTCGACGGTGAGCTTGATTTTGACGAGGGGACTATTGATACTTATATAAAAAGAGAAGCAGAAAGTATAATCTTTCGCAGAGTCTGCAAAGAAAACGAGGGTGGCGACCGCGCTATTACAAAATACAAGCTTTTAGCCAAATCAAACGGTTACTCTCTTGTTCTCGCCTCCCCTATAACGGGAAGAACTCACCAGCTTCGAGTGCATTTTTCGCATATGGGCGCGCCAATACTCGGTGACGATATGTACGGAAATGAAAGTCCGCTAATATCCCGTCACGCCCTGCATGCACTTTCGCTTGAGTTTATACATCCAAAAACAAATACGCCAATAACGGTCTGCGCACCTCCAAGCGAGGATATATCAAGGGTCATAGTCGAGCTTTTCGGCAGTGAAGCGCTTTCAACCGTCATAAATATAAAATAATTTAAGGATAACGTAAAAATGAATTCAAACAACGAAAAAGATATTATAATAAATAACGATAATAACGAAAACATCGAAAAAGCAACCGAGGAGAGCAAGGAAATTATAAAAAAGCAGCGCATTCCGCTTTTCTCAAAAATTCTTTTGGGAATTGCCGCATTCTGCGCAGTGCTTTATATTATTTTCCTTAATTCCCCCGCGTTTTGTGATTTCTTCAACAAAAATATATCTCCGATAATAAGAGCCGCGCTTTCTTACCTTACGACGTGGATTCCCTTTTCGCTTGCTGAAATGCTTATAATACTCATTCCCCTCATTATTGTTTTAATAGTTGGAGTGGGAGTAAAAAAATATTGCGACTCTTGGCGAAACGTGGGTGTGTTTTGTATTATAATGGTATCAATCGCCTCCTACGTCTTCAGCACCTACACCTTAGGCTTTGTTCCCGCATATCACGGCTCTACGCTTGACCAGAAGATGGACCTTGATAAGCAAAAGGTGAGCGCAGAGGAGCTTTATGAAACGGCAGCTATACTTTCAAGTGAGCTTGCAAAGGAAGCCGAGCATATAATTTTTAACGGAGAGGGATTTTCGGTAATGCCCTACGGCTACGGAGAGCTTAACGATAAGCTTATGGACGCCTATGAGAAGGCTTGCAAGAAATACGATTTTATATCTCCGCTTCACAGTAACATCAAGGAAGTAATGCTCAGTGAGCCTATGACCTATACGCACATAAGCGGCGTTTATACCTTTTTTACGGGCGAGGCTAACCTTAACGTAAACTTCCCCGACTACGTTCTCCCCTACACTGCGGCGCACGAATTTGCGCACCAGAGAGGTATTGCGCGTGAGGACGAGGCAAACTTCGTTGCATTTCTCGTTTGCATGGAGTCAGACGATCATTATATTCGCTATTCGGCATATCTTAACGTATACGAATACGTTGCTAACGCTCTCTACTCGGCAAAAAAGGAGCTTTACACTCCGATATACAGAAGCCTTCCGTTAGGTGTAAAAACCGATATGGCGGCTTATTCGAAATTCTTTGAAAAATACAGAAAAACAGTTGTTAGCGACGTATCAGGCGCAGTAAACGATACCTTCCTCAATATAAACGGAGTTGAAGAGGGCTCAAAAAGCTACGGAATGGTGGTTGACCTTGCCGTTGCATATTATAAGGTCGAATCTAACCGCACGGCAGACACAACTGACTAAGCTATGATTGGAGGTAACTATGGAAAAATTTATCATCTGTGGCGGTATTCCGCTTAACGGTGATGTAGCTATAAGCGGAATGAAAAATTCCGCGCTCCCCATTATTTTCGGAACTATTCTCACAAAGGGCACTTGTACCATAAGTAATCTTCCCGATATAAGCGACGTAAAGGATTCGCTTGCTATACTTCAAAGCATTGGGGCAAGCGTACGATTTATAGATACTAATACCGCTATTATAGATACCTCGGGCGTAGTAACCGATAAAACTCCCCCGCTTGAGCTTGTCAGCAAAATTCGTGCCTCCTACTATCTTTGGGGAACGATGCTCGGCAGATTTAATCAAGCACTTGTAGGACACCCCGGCGGCTGCGATTTTGGCGGCGGACGTCCTATCGCTCAGCATTTAAAGAGTCTTGCTATGCTTGGCGCAAAATACTCCTATGAAAGCAACGCCGCAATAAGCCTCACCGCTCCAAACGGTCTTAAGGGAGCTTCGATATATTTAGATATTGCCTCCGTTGGAACAACGATAAACGTAATGTATGCGGCGGCAGTTGCGGACGGAGTTACAGTTATTGAAAACGCCGCCCGTGAGCCTCATATCGTTGACACCGCTTGCTTTCTTAATGCTTGCGGAGCAAAAATTATGGGCGCGGGAACTACAACTATAAGGATAACAGGCGTTAAGAAGCTTAAGGGCTGCTCATATTCTATCGCTCCCGATATGATAGAGGCAGGTACATATATGATAGCAGGCGCTATTACGGGTGGCAAGGTTAGAGTTACCAACGTAATTCCAAAGCATCTCGATTATATAACCCGAAAGCTTACCGAGGCTAACGTGCCGATTGAAATTGGAGATTCTCATATTACCGTAGGACCGGTTAGCGAGCTAAAGGGAACGCCAATAAAAGCCAATCCCTACCCCGGATTTCCAACAGATATGCAACCGCAATTCAGCGCCTTGATGACGCTTGCTAAGGGAGTAAGCGATATATCCGACGGAATATACTCGTCACGTTATAAATATACCGACCATCTTATAAATATGGGCGCAAAGATTACAAAGGATGCCGAAAAAGGCTCGTTAACGATTTTCGGTGTTTCCGAGCTGACAGGAGCTACCGTAAAAGCCCCCGACCTCCGCGGTGGCGCAGCACTTATACTTGCAGGGCTTGCCGCAAAAGGAATAACTACCGTTACAAATATCGTACTTGTTGAGAGAGGCTATGATCACATAATTGAAAAGCTTCGCTCACTCGGAGCAAATATTAAGAGGGAAAAAATATGAATATGGGAAAAAAACTTTTAAGATTTATTGCTTTTCTACTTCTACTAAGTACCCTTGCAGGCTGCTCTACAGAAAAGCTTGAGGGTGATGAAAGCATCAGCGAAAGTCTTAGTGAGAGCCTCAGTGAAAGCAATACAAATAAGGAAGCCGAAAAGAAAACCGATACGGAGGACGAAAAAGTGACAACACCTGAAGCACCAAGAAAAACGCCAATAATGGGTTGGGCATCTTGGAATGCGTATCATCCCAGAATTTCAGAGGAAATTATCTTATCGCAAGCAGAAAAGCTTGTTGAATACGGACTTGACGACCTTGGATACGTTTACGTTAACGTCGATGACGGTTGGCAGAACGGCAGAGGCAAGGACGGATACGTTGTAACTCACGCAGAGCGTTTCCCCTCGGGAATGAAAGCTCTTTCAACCAAAATTCACAGTATGGGACTCAAAGCGGGTATATATTCCGATGCGGGAGCAAACACCTGTGCGGCACTATATAGCGGAGAAGGACAAAATACTAAGGTCGGTCTTTACGGCTATGAAAAAAAGGACCTTGAGCGCTATCTTATTGATTGGGATTACGATTTTATAAAGGTTGACTGGTGCGGCGGTAACGAGTTGAAGCTCAGTCAAAAAACAGCCTATACAAAAATCGGTAATATTGTCAAGGATATAGAAAAAAAGACAGGTAAGGATAAGATATACAACGTATGCTCATGGGCTTTTCCGGGAGAATGGGTGGTTAACGTTGCCGATTCCTGGAGAACGGGCGCAGATATAACCAATACTTACGAATCGGTTATTTATCAGGTAAACAAAATTCGTGACCTTGCTAAATATAACGGCCCCGGACACATTAACGATCTTGATATGCTTCAGGTCGGTAACGGAATGAGCTATGAGGAGGATAAAACACATTTTGCCATGTGGTGCATGATGTCGACGCCTCTCATGCTTGGAATGGACCTTAATTGCATATCCGAGGAAACGTTGTCAATCATTTCAAACAAAGAGCTTATAGCAATAAATCAAGACGTTGCTTGCATTCAGGCAATTCCCGTAAAGTCTTACGGTGGTGTTGAGGTTTGGTCGAAGGATCTTGGAAAAGCAAATTCAGGAAAGAAAGCATTTGCATTTCTTAACGATACCGATTCGGAAAAGACGGTAACCGTTATTTTTTCCGAGGTAGGACTTGATGGCGTTGAAGTCGTTCGAGATGCGTGGACTCACGAGGATATCGCGGTTGATGGAAAAATCACCGTAACTATTCCCTCTCACGGAACGCTCGTTTATACCGCAGAGGGCAAAAACGTAGATATTCAAGGTAGCGAGGGCAGCTCGAAGCCATCAACAGAGCCTATGATATCCGATTACAACGTCGGTCCTATGACTGCTAAAAATCTTATTAAGAATGGCGCAACTCTTATAGACGTTCGCACTGCCGAGGAATTTGCAAAGGGACATATAAACGGAGCAAAGAATATTTATTACGTTGAAATTGAGCAAAGGATAGCATCAATAGCTCCTAACAAATCCACGCCAATAGTTCTTTACTGCTCTATGGCAAAGCGCTCAACGCAAGCGCTCCAAAGGCTTTTGGATATGGGATATACCAACGTATATAATCTTGGAAGCATGGATAATTACTATTCAAAGCCTACGCTCACCTTCTCAACCGAAACCTGCAAGGTTGTAACGGTTGGACAAGCGGTAAAGGTTAACTTTACGGCGAGCAGCTATGACTCTCCCAAGGTGTACGTTTCAGCGGGCAAGAACTCAACCTTTACTAACGCCGTACCGATTGAGGAATTTAAAATTCCCGCTTCTTCCTGCTACTACCTTACGCTTAAGGCGTATCTTGTTCAGGACGGCGTTTGCTATGCACAAGCATCAAGTGAATTCATTTATTGGTCTAAGGATACCGTTGACGTTTTTGCGGGTGATATAAGGTCGAAATGGAAAAAGGCAACCAACGGTTGGGGAACGCTTCAAATAGACAAAACGATAGATAAGAATACTTTTTCCCTTTCAGGCAATAAATTCTCCAAAGGAATTGGCGCGCATGCCGAGTCGGATATTATAATGGATATTCCCGAGGGTGCAAAAAAATTTGTTGCGGTTGTTGGTATGGATGACGAGGTTATCGCTCAAATGACTGCTAATAAGGTAAAAGAGCCTAATTTCTACGGAATGATATTCCACGTTTATATAGACGGAAAGCACGTTGACCAATCCTCGCTTTTAGGTATAACCAAGCATTACGTTTTTGACATTGATATTCCCGAGGGAGCAAAGCAAATACGTCTTTATACCGACCACGTTGAATATACCGGTAAAAATTATGACCACGCCGATTGGGCGGTTGCGGGATTTGTGAATAATCCTGTTAAAAATTAAAATCATTAAAAATATATTATGAGGTTTTCTCCTCATAAAGACCGCAAGGTCGATAAAAATAATGCGCTCGACGATAAAGCATAGTCGAGCGCAATTTTTATGTTTTTATATTTTTATATTTTAACAGTCCTATACTCCTCACCGTCGAGCGTCATAAAATGAAGCTCTCTGTTTTCGTAATAAATATAGCTCTTAGGGGAATTTTCCTTTGGAATTGAGGTAGAGCCAGGGTTTACATAAAGTATATCATCACCAAACTTTTCTGCGACGGGAACGTGAGTGTGACCGTGAAGAAGTATATCCCCCTTACGCAGCTGCGGACAAAAGCCTTTATTTATAACGTGTCCGTGCGTTGCAAAAAATCGAAGTCCGTCACGCTCAATAAATGCATAATCTGCAAGTATCGGAAAGCTTAACACCATTTGGTCGACCTCTGCATCGCAATTTCCGCGTACCGCAAGTATTTTATCACTGTATGGATTAAGTATCTCGATAACCTTTTTCGGGGCATATCCTGCGGGCAAATCATTTCTCGGACCGTGATAAAGTATATCTCCGAGAATTACAAGTCTTTCCGCCTTATGACTCTCAAAGGCATCTACTATTTTCTTTGCCGAGATAGCGTCACCGTGAATATCCGAGCAAATAAGCAATCCAGCCATTATAATTCCTCCTTAACGAACTGCGCCGTCACCGACTATGAGATATTTTTCGGTGGTAAGCGCCATAAGTCCCATAGGACCTCTAACGTGAAGCTTCTGAGTAGAAATTCCTATCTCCGCGCCAAAGCCGAACTCTCCACCGTCGGTAAATCTCGTCGATGCATTAACGTAAACCGCAACCGAATCGATACGGCTTGAAAACTCGTCGGCGTTCTTCATATTTTCGGTTATTATAGCTTCACTGTGTCCCGTACTGTATTTATTGATATGCGAAATTGCCTCGTCAAGAGAGTCAACAACTCCGACCGAAACTATATAATCGTCGAACTCGGTAGCAAAATCCTCATCGGTTGCGACGTTAGCCGAAATTATCGAGCGCACTCTATCACAGCCCCTGATATCGACGTTATACGCGCTAAATGCCTCCGCCATCATAGGCAAAAAGCTTTCTGCCACCGAGGAATGAACAAGAACCGTTTCAATTGCGTTACAAACAGAGGGGCGTGAGCATTTTGCATTTACCGCAACCTTGAGAGCCTTATTAAGGTCTGCATATTCATCAACGTAAAGGTGACAGTTACCCGCGCCCGTTTCGATAACGGGAACCTTGGAATTCTGCACGCAGGCATTTATAAGTCCCTTACCGCCTCGAGGGATAAGAACGTCAACAAGCCCTCTCATTGACATAAGGGCATTTGCGCTCTCTCTGTCGGTCGACTGAATGAGTCCAACTGCATCAGAGTTAAATCCGCATTCAACAAGCGCCGACTTTATTACGCTAACGAGCGCCTTATTTGTATTTATAGCCTCCTTGCCTCCACGAAGAACTACCGCATTTCCCGTCTTTAAGCAAAGTGCCGCCGAATCAACGGTTACGTTTGGACGAGCCTCATAAATAATACCCACCACGCCGAGCGGAACTCTTATTCTGCGCAAGGTAATTCCCGAGGGACGTGACCAAACCTCACCCTTTCCTATCGGGTCATCAAGTGCCGCAACACTGATAAGTGAATCGGCAATTCCCTTTATTCTTACCTCATTAAGCATAAGTCTGTCAAGCATAGCCTTGGGAATACCGTTAGACTCTGCTGCAGAAAGGTCGATAGAATTTGCCTCGATTATAGTTGTAGCATTCTCGCAAAGAAGCTCAGCGAGCCTTTGCAAAAGCTTATTTTTTTGAGTTTCATTTGCCAAAGCAATAGATTTTGATG
Organism: Eubacteriales bacterium; assembly: GCA_045643945.1. Taxonomy (GTDB): domain Bacteria; phylum Bacillota; class Clostridia; order Oscillospirales; family CAG-272; genus HGM12713. The sequence continues at coordinate 7,987 of JAZRGA010000061.1, forward strand.
CGCTCCTCGCACTTTCGCAAAGCGCTTTTACATCTGCATAAATATCCATTTTATTATATCCTTTTATATTTCTTTATATTTTTAACAGCTTATTTTAAGCTCTTTTATATGCTCCGATTATTTCGCAAACGTAGGCTCTGTGATAGCCTGCCGATGCGTAATTTGAAAGCAGCGACTCATCCAAAAAGCCTTCCTTTTTAAGGTCATCCTCATAAAGCACCCTACAGGTAAGGATAGTGCTTGCCTCTGCTATAACCGAAATTCCGTCAAGCTCAACGGTGGTAAGTCCACATTTTTTAAGCTTATCAACGCTCTCTCCGCTTTCTCTGCCGCAAATCATATAATCGTTACGTCTTCCCTTGTCAAGAAAAGCAATCGAAAGCTCCTTTTTTTCATTCAAAAGCTTAAAGGTATGGCGCTCGGGGCGAACAAAGCAAATGCAAACGGGCTTGTTCCAAAGCACGCCCAATGCTCCCCAGCTTGCCGTCATAGCATTGGTTTTATTATTATCCTTATCATAAGCGGTAATAAGCATCCAATCATCACCGATAGCCTTTATCGCATTGTCGAGAGTCTTTACGTCAATCTTTTCAAAATTATTCAAATTCTGCATATAAGCCTCCTAAATTCATTCATATTTATTATAATATTTTACTCATAATTTGTCAATCTTTTTTGAGAAAAACCGTTGACAAATAAGATAAAAAGGAGTAAAATCTTACTGTATTTTATAAAGGTCAGGTAAATATATATGCACAACAATATGAAATTTATTCGTAAGCTTCCGATACCGATGGACGTAAAGGCTCAATATCCTCTAAAAGCAGAATATGCCGAAAAGAAAAAGATACGCGACGCTGAAATTGCCGACGTCTTTACGGGTAAATCGAACAAGCTTATACTTATAATAGGTCCATGCTCTGCCGACAGAGAGGACTCGGTTCTCGATTACATTTCCCGTCTTGCAAGGCTTCAGGAAAAGGTAGAAAAGGAAATACTTATTATTCCGAGAATCTACACCAACAAGCCCAGAACAACGGGCGACGGATACAAGGGTATGGTACACCAGCCAAACCCCAACGCAAAGGAGGATATGCTTGAGGGAATTATAGCAATTCGCCGCTTACACACTCGCGCAATCGAGGAAACGGGTCTGTTTTGTGCCGACGAGATGCTCTACCCCGAAAATTACCGTTACCTTTCCGACCTCCTCTCCTACGTTGCAATTGGCGCACGCTCGGTTGAAAATCAGCAGCACAGACTTTGCGCAAGCGGAATAGATATTCCCGTAGGAATGAAAAATCCGACGGGCGGAGATATTTCGGTAATGCTTAATTCAATTACCGCCGCTCAACACTCACACACCTTTTTGTATCGAGGCTGGGAATGCGTATCAAGCGGAAATCCTCTCTCTCACGCAATTTTACGAGGATATGTAAATAAGCACGGTGAATCCATGCCAAACTATCACTTTGAGGATATAGCGCATCTTTATACCGAATACACTGCGAGAGGGCTTGCAAATCCCGCGCTTATCGTTGATACCAATCACGCAAACTCGGGTAAAAAATATCTCGAGCAGATAAGAATTTGCAAGGAGGTGCTTCACTCCTGCTCCCTTTCCTCGGATATCAAAAAGCTATTTAAAGGCTTTATGATTGAAAGCTATATTGAGGACGGAACTCAAAAAATAGGCGAGAACATCTACGGCAAATCTATAACCGACCCTTGTCTTGGTTGGGAAAAGACCGAACGACTTGTCTATGAGCTTGCCGAGATGAAGTAAGCCTTTATAATATTCTTATCGCATTAAAAATAAAAAACACGGGGGACGCTTTCTTTTAAGGAGAGCTTCCCCCGCTTTATTATTTAAGAGTCAGATTAGCCGCAGCAGCAGAAAAGAACGAGGATTATAGCGATAATAATCCACCAAACGTTGCTGTCGCCAAAGAGATTACACAAGCAGTTATTCATAAAAAATATCCTCCGAAATACTTATGATGTTTGAGAAGCTTTGCCCCTCTGCTACCATACTATGTCGGAGGATATATTTGTGTGAATATTTTTTTATTAATCTTCAAACTTAACGGGCATACCGAGTCTGTCGGACTCAAAGCAAGCCTCCATTACCGAAAGAAGTCTTACCTGCTGCTCGTGAGTAACAATCTGCTCTGCCTTTCCGTCGATTGTAAGACAGATATTTCTGTAAAAATCGTGAACGTCAAGCTTTACTGAGGGAATGGTATACTCGGTCTGAGTTTCCTTTGAACGAGGCGCCATAGTCTTTGTAAGTCCTGCCGCGGTAACAACGGGAACAACGTCCTTGTCCTCCCAATTCTTACAGCAAACTACCTCGCAGTCCTTGCCCCAATCACGAACGATTGCGCTACCGTTAGTTCCAAGCATATAATATCTTGGAAGCGAAATAAAGTTAGACGTTCCAACCTCTACACGCGCCACAGGTCCGTTTTCAAAATACATATCAAGCTTAAATCCGTCATCGACCTCATAATTGGTTATATGGTCAAAACGGCAATAAAGGCTTGAAAGCTTCTTTCCCTTAACCATCTGCAATATCTGGTCTATAAGATGGACACCCCAATCAAGCAGCATACCGCCGCCATGCTCCTTTTCCTTACGCCAGTCACCGGGTATTCCGTGAGAGCCTTGAACTCGTGATTCGATTGCAAATACCTCGCCAAGATCTCCCGAATTATAAACATCCCTCATCATTATAAAATCGGCATCCCATCTGCGATTTTGATGAGTGGTGAATATTTTTCCCGTACGGTTTGATGCGGCTATCATATCCTTAAGGTCGGCAAGATTCATAGCAACGGGCTTCTCGCAAATTACGTTTTTTCCTGCCTCCATAGCGGCAATACAAAGTGGCTTGTGAACGTCATTAGGAACGGCAACAGTAACAATCTCAACCGACGAATCGGCAAGAAGGTCCTCAAACGATGAATAAACGTGAATTCCGTTCTCCGTAGCAACAGTGCGGCGAGATTCCTTAATATCCCAAATTCCCTTAAGCTCCGCAACGTCACTGTTCAATATATGTCTGGTGTGCCAAGCACCCATTCCTCCGTAGCCAACAACCGCTACGCCCTTTTTAGTACACATAGAAATTTCCTTCCGAAAGCAATTTAAAATTAGCAACTATATATGTTGCCATACAAAGTATATTGTGCCACTTTTATATCGGTATGTCAAGTAACAAAGAAAAAAATAGCAACTTTTGTCTATTATTTTGGAATTATTTATCACTATTTTTTATAAAAATATAAAAAAATGTAAAAAGCCTATTGAGAAAAATCAAAAAATATTATATAATAATATATATATTAAAAAATACTAATATCGGAGTAAAAAATGCAGAATACCGAAAAGCAAAAGCATATACGAAATTTTTCTATCATAGCGCATATAGACCACGGTAAATCGACGCTTGCCGACAGAATTTTAGAGGCGACCGAAGCCGTTTCCAAGCGTGAAATGGAGGAGCAGCTTCTCGATAATATGGACCTTGAGAGGGAGAGAGGAATAACCATTAAGGCGCGTGCGGTGCGAATGGATTATAAAGCCCCCGACGGTGAGGTTTATCAATTCAACCTTATCGACACTCCCGGTCACGTCGACTTCAATTACGAGGTTTCTCGCTCGCTTAATGCATGCGACGGTGCTTTATTGGTTGTTGACGCCACCCAAGGAATAGAGGCTCAAACGCTTGCAAACGCATATCTTGCGGTTGACGCAAATCTTGAAATCGTTCCCGTAATAAATAAAATAGACCTTCCCTCCGCAGACGTAGACAGAGTCCGCAACGAAATCGAGGATATCGTCGGTATTCCCGCAGAGGACTGCCCCGCGGTATCGGCAAAAACAGGACTTAATATCGAGCAGGTGCTTGCGGCGGTTGTTAGGGACGTTCCCGCTCCAAAGGGAGATGCCGATGCTCCACTCAAGGCGCTTATTTTCGATTCATACTACGATAGCTATCTCGGAGTTGTTGTTTATGTAAGGCTCTTTGACGGTACGGTAAAAAGCGGAGATAAAATAAAGCTTATGAGTAACGGAGCAACCTTCGACGTTGTTGACGTAGGTTATATGACGGCATTCGGGCTTCAAAAATGCTCCGAGCTTTCGGCAGGAGAGGTTGGATATATAACAGCATCTATTAAGAGCATAGGTGAAACACGCGTAGGCGATACCGTAACGCTTTGCTCCAATCCCACCGAAAAGGCTATGCCCGGCTTTAAATCGGTTCAGCCTATGGTTTACGCAGGTATATACCCAGCCGATGGCGCAAAATACGGTGACCTCCGTGATGCGCTTGAAAAGCTTCAGCTTAACGATGCGGCACTCATATTCGAGCCCGAAACCTCAATAGCGCTCGGATTTGGATTCCGTTGCGGATTTTTGGGACTTCTCCATATGGAAATAATCGAGGAAAGACTTGAACGTGAATTCAATCTCGACCTTATTACCACCGCACCGTCGGTTATTTACGAGGTTAAGAAGCGCGGAGGCGAGCTTGTTCGTATCGATAATCCCTCAAACTTCCCCACCGCCGATGAAATAGAAATCGCTTATGAGCCTATCGTTAGAGCAAATATAATCACCCCCACCGAATACGTCGGAGGCCTTATGGACCTTTGTCAGGATAGGCGCGGAGTATTTCTTGATATGAAATATATAGATACGTCAAGAGTAGAGCTTCATTACGATTTACCGCTTAACGAAATTATATACGACTTTTTCGATGCACTCAAGAGCCGCTCGCGTGGATATGCTTCTCTTGACTATGAGCTTGGTGACTATGTGCAGAGTAAGCTCGTTAAGCTTGATTTCCTACTTAACGGTGAGCAGGTCGACGCACTCTCCTTTATAGTACACGAGGAAAAGGCATACGGCAGAGCAAGAAAAATCGCCGAGAAGCTTAAGGACAATATACCGCGTCAACTCTTTGAAGTACCGATTCAAGCGGCTATAGGCTCAAAAATCATTGCGAGAGAAACAGTTAAGGCTATGCGTAAGGACGTCCTTGCAAAGTGCTACGGAGGAGATATAACAAGAAAGAAGAAGCTCCTTGAAAAGCAGAAGGAAGGAAAGAAGAAGATGCGCCAGCTCGGCTCGGTACAGATATCCCCCGAAGCATTCATGGCAGTTCTCAAGCTTGATGATGATAAATAATGCTTGACAAATAGAAAAAAATGTGGTACAATCTTATAGGATAGGGTTGTACCACAAATCATCAATAACTTCTTCCCTATTACATTATACTTCAAATTGCGGGTATGGCGGAATTGGCAGACGCGTAAGATTTAGGATCTTATGTTAATTCGTGCAGGTTCGACCCCTGTTACCCGCACCATATCGAGTATTCATAACGAACCTGAGCTTTTGGTATGGATACTCGATACTTTTTTGCCTTAGTTTTCTTAATATTGCATTGTTTATGAGCAGATTTTCCGCTCTTTTTCTTTTTATACCGCTATTGCCTCGTAGCTTACACGAACACCTTGTCTTGTATCAAGAGAGTGAACTATTTGCGGTGAATCGGGCATTTCTATACACCCTACAAATCGATAATGAATAACTATCTGCTGAACTCTTGACTTTCCCGTTCTCACCATTTGATAAACCTCTATCTTCTCAATCAGTTCGTGCAATATTTCGGGGGTCAACGTTTTCATTTCCATAAACTTACGAACCGCCTTTATAAAGCTTTCCTTTAAAGTTTTAGTTTCATCAAGTCTTGCAAGTTGTTCTTGGATATCCGTTATCTGCTTTTTTAAGTCTTCTTGTTCATTATCGTATTTATGGGATAGCTGCATAAATCTTTCGTCGCTTATCTTGCCGTTTACATTATCTTCATAAATGCGTTCATAAAGTCGGGATACCTCATTGTTACGTGCTATTGCCATTTGCAAAGTATTCTCCAATACCTTACGTTCTCTTATCATATCCTTGTTAGTCTTTTCTTCCAAAAACTCGACAAATGATTTCTCGTCTTCTTTAAGATATTCCGCTAAACGTCTAAGCTCGCATCTTACTATTTCAAAAAGCGAGTCTGCTCGGATATAATGCGTAGTTTCACAAGTTCCTCTGTTCGCTCTGTAATTAGAACAATTAAAAAACGGAATAGCCTTAGCATTATTCTTAACATTAAACCACAATGGATGTCCACAATCAGCGCAATATAACAATCCGCAAAACATATTCTTCTCGCCGTTCTCTTTCTTTGGAGCTCGGCGCTTTGTTTTTTTAATATGCTCTTGTACTTGTTCCCAAGTTTCTCTATCTATGATAGGCGCGTGATTATCCTTAAAGATAACCCAATTTTCTTCATCATTTCTGAGTCGGGTTTTATCCTTAAATGATTTTGAAACAGTCTTAAAATTCACAAGATCTCCCGTATATTCTCGAAGTGAAAGTATCTTCGCTACCGAAGCCTTACACCACTTATACGGATTTGTTTGCGTTTTCTTGCCTCCACGATTCAATCCCTTACTTTGCCAATACATCATAGGAACGAGAACCTTACTCTCCTGCAACAAACGCGCTATTGTTTCATTACCTTTCCCCTCCAAGCACCAAGCGTATATCTGACGAACTATCTTTGCGGCATCCTCATCAACTATCCATTTCTTTTTGTTGTCGGGAGCTTTCATATATCCGTAAGGTGGTTGAGAAAGTGGCTCTCCCGCGTTTCCGCGAAGTCTCTGCGAAGAACGGACTTTCCTTGAAATATCTCTTGCATACATTTCATTCATTACGTTACGAAACGGAGCTAATTCATTTTCTCCGTCTGCGCTATCAACGCAATCATTGACAGCTATAAAACGAATATTTCTATCGGGAAAATACTTATCGGTATAATATCCTACTTGAAGATAATCTCTACCAAGTCGCGACATATCTTTCACAATTACCGTAGAAATATATCCCATATCTATATCGTCGAGCAGCTTTTGAAAATCGGGACGATTAAAATTAGTTCCCGTGTATCCGTCATCAACGTAATATTTTATGTTGTCGAAGCCATTTTCCTTAGCATATTTAGCAAGTAATTTTTTCTGATTTGCAACGGAATTACTATCGCCCTCCATTCCGTCATCGCGTGATAGGCGACAATACAAAGCGGTGATTCCAATTCTTTTATTATTCTTTTTAGTTTTGGTCTGCATTCTTCTCCTTTCCGGCAGTACCCAAAACATATTCCGCCTTTATTTTATCATCTTGGCTTTCATCCGTCAAATGTGCGGGAGAAATATTTTTTACTAATCTTCCAAAACGTGTTTGTAGAGTTTCCTCTCCCTTATCTTTGAAATGCGAATGTACTTGATAAAGTACTCCGTTAAAATGATAATACCGTGTATCTTTTGGAATAATAATCTTCAACAACGTTCCTCCCCATTTCTATCTCTCTGTCTTTTCCTTTTTTCAAGTAAGTGGATAATATCCGCTGTAATATCTTTAGGCGTAATGTTTTTAGGATAAAATCTTTTCAAATCGTCCATATAGATAACAATTTTCTCTCTTTGGTTTGCCTTTTCTTCACCCATTATCTCATATATTTTCTTTTCACTGAGTTCGCCTCGATCTGCAAACTTTCGCAAGTGAACTGTTTGAGCATAGGATGGCGTGCAATCGTAAAAGATACAAGCATTATGAAGAATACGTTGAGAATCAGTACCGAGCTTTGATATTTCAACTGCGGGAGAAAGTGCTATCTTTCCGTCATCTACCATTTGAAGAAATTCGGGGATTAAACGAGTTAAGCTGATGTACCTTTGTACCTGCGTTTTGCTCTCGTCATTCTCAATAGCGATTCTTTCA
>JAZRGA010000062.1:0-12956 GCA_045643945.1 Eubacteriales bacterium
GTTCCCGCCTGAAGAACGAGAGAAGCCGCCTCGGGTATCGTCATAAAGTAGCGGATGATATCTGGATGCGTTACCGTTACGGGGCCTCCCTTTGCAATCTGCTCCTTGAATCTCGGAACAACGGATCCGTTGCTGCCGAGAACGTTTCCGAAACGCACTGCCACAAATTCGGTAATCGGTGCAGTATTCGGTGCAAGCTTCTCGGCTTCTTCAGAATGAAAGTGCATCGGTATTATCTCGTGTGCCCTGCCCTCTCTGATCTTTCTGTCAAAGGATTGGATTATCATCTCGCAAAGACGCTTTGATGCGCCCATGATATTTGTTGGGTTAACAGCCTTATCGGTTGAGATAAGAACAAATCTCTTACAGCCGTTCATCATTGCGGCATAAGCCGTCTTATAGGTGCCCACTGCGTTATTCTTGATTGATTCGCAAGGGCTATCCTCCATAAGCGGAACGTGCTTATGAGCAGCCGCATGAAATACGATGTCGGGGCGATAATTTGCAAATATCGTGTCTATACGCTTTTCATCGCGTACCGAGGCTATATGAACGTCAAGATTGAGATTACTTCCGTGGACGAATTTTAACTCCTGCTGAATATCATAAGCATTATTTTCATAAATGTCAACGATTATAAGCTTTTTAGGCTTAAGCTTTGCCAACTGTCTGCAAAGCTCACTACCTATTGAGCCGCCTCCGCCCGTAACCAAAATGGTCTTATCGGTGTAAAATTCAAGGTCCTTTTTGCTGTTTATCTTTATCGGATTACGGAAAAGAAGGTCTTCGACTTGGAACTCACGAAGCTGACGTCTTCTTCCGTCCGCTCCAAGCTCGGTTACGGGAGTATCGTAAAGCTTTACCTTACATCCCGTTTGCGAATAAAGTCTGTATAAATGCTTAATAGCCTCACTGTCAAGTCCGGGCATTGCAATAAATATTTCTTGAATTGGAAGCGACTTTATCACCTTGACTATATTATCGTCCTCGTGATAAACTCTTAAGCCGCCTATAAATTCATCCTTTTTAGACTTATCCTTATCTATAAACGCTATCGGATTATAATTGGATATTTTGCTGCAACGAAGCTCGTCCGCAAGCAAAGCGCCCATCTGACCCGCACCGACGATAGCTACGTTTATTTTATGCGCATCTCCCTCATCGTCAACTCTGTTGCGGTACTTGTAATACAAGCGGTAAACGTATCTCGAGCTGAGTGTTACAAGGCAGAACAATGAAGCCATAATAACAAACTGCCAAAGCATAAAGATAAATACACCGTTGATTATTCCTCTTACTATGAAAACAAGGAAAACGGAAACTACTGTAGCGCAAGCGTCTTGAAGTATCGCTCCAAAATACGCTCTTGTATAGGTATATCTCCACACATTTTTATAAAAGCCGAATACCGCTCGGAAGGTAAATATCATTACACCGAGAATTACCGCATTTGTAAAGAAATACGGATATATAACGAGCATTGTCGGGTCTATAAGAGTGCCCAGAAAACAAATAAGAGTTACAATAACGTAACAAAATATATCGAATATGCATAAAGCAAATTTTCTATGATTCTGTAATAAGCCTTTCATTTTTCGCTCCTTAAAAACAATATTTAAAAGTCAAATAAGCATTTATATATAGTATTAAACGATATTAGCGACAAGTCTTATTAATTATATCATTTTTTAGCCGTTTTGTCAACTGTAAACGACAAAATTCACCTTTTCGAGCCATTCGAATAAAGATTTAATATCTTTTTTGAATATTCATCATAAATTTCGGGTCTGTTCAACTCACTGCAAAGCTTACTCAATAAATCAATCTCATCCTGACCAAAGCTCAAAAGCCATCTATTTGAGCCAACATTTATAAACGTGTCTATAACACCGCACAAAACGCTCAACGCCTTATCATATCTACCGACGTCCGACATATAATAAGCGGTTAGATACCCCTCCTCGCACAGATTTTGATTTTCCTTTTTGCTTAAGCCGTTTGATTGCAGCAAAGCATCTACGTACTCGGCACGAAGCTCATTCCGCTGATTTATATCAACCTCAGGTCCTATATCATAAATAAGATATTGGAAAACATCGGCAAGCTCATTAGCATAAATGGCGCTTCGCTTTCTTAAGGATATTCGTATTTCCTTAGCGGAATTCATAGCGCAAAGCTCCTTTGATATTCCCCGCCCGCTTCTCATATACATAAGTCCGAGAGCATAATAAGTACCCGATAATTTACAATCAACTGCAGTCGGATTTTTTTCTCTTATTTCCTCTCGCATTCTTATGGATTCAAGAAAATATCTCTCGACTTTATCATAATCCTTGCGCTTACTAAAATATCTCGCCATACTATAATAGCAGTTTGCAAGATTAGCTTTATATTTTTTATTTTCAATAACTAATTCCCTATAAATTTCTATTGCGCGGCTATGATATTTAAGCACGGTATTATCCTCGCCGCCAAGCATATCAAGGCTACTGCTATAATTATCGTATATCATCGCCAAGTAATGCCTATTAGCGTACGAATCATACTCATACGCTATCTCTGCGTATCCTTTTGCGCGCTTATAGTATTCAAAAGCCTCTTTATATCTGCCTGAAAGCTCAAGCGCACACGCCGTTGCGTTTCTAATAGATCCGCAAAGAGCCGCAATGCTCGCCCCCTCTGCTCTGTAAAGCTCGTCGGCAAGCTCCTTTGCATCATCAAGAACAACTATTGCGTGATTATAGCTTTTAATTCCTATATTTATCTTACCGTTTAAATAAAAAAGCTCGGATTTCTCCCTTGCGGATACCTCTCTACCCGTTTGACGGAGGCACTTGTCAATCGACTCAAAAGCTTCAAGAGCATCCTCAAAGCGACCCAAATCATCACACAAAAAGGTTATGTAATCTAAGATTGGCGACAAATCAAGCTCATTATGTAACGTAACGTCACATACAGAGTCATATAAAGATATTATTTCCTCTATTATCTCTTGATTAAGCTCAAGAGCGCGCAGCTTCTCTATTCTGTCTAAAAGCTCCTTTACCATAAAATTTTCCTCCGTTTCTTATATATAAAAAGGCAAAAGCATCTGCACACTACAAAGAGATGCAAATGCTTTACCGCTTAATTTTTCTTTAATTTGTCGAGCTCCTTCAAAAAGGTATCTATATCCTTAAATTCACGGTAAACCGAAGCAAATCTGACGTAAGCCACGTCGTCACGCTCCTTTAGCTTTATCATTACGATTTCGCCAAGCTCCTTTGTGGTTATCTCATTACGCAGTGAATTTTGCAGCTCGCTCTCTATTTCGTTTGCTATCTCTACCGGATCTACGGGACGCTTATGACAAGCCTTTGCAATTCCCGAAAGAAGCTTTCCCTTTTCAAAAAGCACCTTCGAGCCATCCTTTTTTACAACGAATATCTGAACGGTTTCGATATACTCATACGTTGTATATCTCTTTTGACATGCAAGGCACTCTCTACGCCTTTTTATACTGTTTCCCTCCTCGATATGGCGGGAATCTATAACCTTACTTTCTGCAAATCCGCACGCAGGACACTTCATAACATAACTCCTTAAAATTTAAAAAGAAATACTTGCTGAATCTATTATATCATAAAAATTCAAAAAAGTAAATAAATTCATACGAAAATTTCATTTCTCATATCACTTATAACATCTCTTATATGTATTGCGCTTGCTTCGGCAGAATATAAAGCACCGTACATTTCCTCGGCTCTTTTAAAATCGTTGCCGACACCCTCAACCGAGAGGTCATTGTCAAGAACCGCTACGCAATATCCCGAGCGCTCCTCGAGCAATACCTCAAAAAGCATATAAACCTTATCTCCTTTCGTGTTTTCCTTGAGTCTTTCAAATTTAACGTCTTTCATAAAATTTCTCCTTTTTCGTGGTATTTTCATTTTACAACACTAAAAAAGCATTTTTCGATTAAGATTTTTATGGGGTTAAGGAATAAAAAGACAACACATTGCAATTTTTGTATAACGACAGTAATATTTTTTGTATAAAAATGTGATATATGCGAATAAATATACATTTTTATTTCGTAAAGCCAACTTGTGGATTTACACTTTTTTACAATACATAATTTTCCTCTTGAATCAACTCGCGTTTTTTGCTATAATTTAATTATAAATCATCTAAACCGCCCGAAAAACCAGATTTTATCGTAAAAAATCAAAATTAATAAAAATACATAAATTTAGGAGATTTTATGAATATTTTACATTTTCCGAGCCTCTCGCGGCTCTCTTTTATGATATTGCACTACGGTCTGTACGCCGTAATAATACATTCTGCGGCTATTTTGCTATACGCAAAGCTATCTCCCTCTCTGCCGCCTATGACGAGCTTTTTACGCTATTTTCCTATGATAGAGCATTCGATAGTATCCTTTATTTGCGTTCTCTTAGGCTCTCTACTATGCTTTTACATATCCAAAAAAGAAATATAAAAAATGCGCGCATCTCTGCACGCATTTTTTTGAACTTTGCCTATAAGCCGGGTTCTGTCGAGAACGGTCATCTATCTTTGCTTTGCGTCACCGCAAAGCTCCAAGGCATAGCCTTGTGCCACCCGCGGATATGCGTCGGGCAAACTATCCGCATACGGTGTTGCTTCGGATAAGGTTTACAGCAAATCTATGTTACCATAGAAGTGGGTGAGCTCTTACCTCGCCTTTCCATCCTTACCTGCCAATGCAGGCGGTTTATTTCTGTTGCACTTTCTCGGGAGTCGCCTCCGACTGACGTTATCAGTTATCCTGCCCTACGAAGCCCGGACTTTCCTCACGGTAATACCTTTCGGCAACATACCGCGCGACCGTTTAGCAAGGTTCTTTAATATTATAGCACAATTAATGCATTATGTCAAGAAATCTTATCCTGAATTTTAATTACTGAGATTTTACTTACCGCAACCGCCGCTATGACAGTAATTATCATCTCGGGAATCATATACAAGCCGTTATAAAATACAGAATAAATCAATGCAAGCGCCTGACCGCTGAAGCTATCAAGTATCCATCCGCCTATCGAATAGAAATTCTCCTGAGAGAAAAACCACTCTGCCCAAGCGCCGTAAAAAATAAATCCCGAAATAATATGAGCTAAATATCTTAAAAACAATGCAAGAAAAGCGCCAAGCGATATAGCGAGTGTTTTATTCTTTATTTTATTTCTGAATATTCCACCGAAGCCGAGCACAGAATAGGCTAAAAGATAATCTATTATCAATATAGCAACCGCCGCGCCATATCCCATAAATTCATCACCGTTTGGCATAAAAAGCGCCATTATCGTAGAGCCCTTACCTAAGTAAAGGTCCATTACTATCTGAATTACCGAGTAAACTGCCGACGTAAAAAGTCCCCACTTTACGCCATACATATAAGACACGATAATAATTGGAAGCATACTTGCAATAGTAAAGCCTCCTCCAAAAGGAAGATTTAAAAACGGAATTAAAGCGCATACCATAGCAAGAATTGCCGAGAGCGCAAGCATCACCGCAGACGTAGTGAGCCTTTGAGTGTTAAACTTGTTTTTAGTCATTAAAAGACCTCCTAAATGTGAAAAATTAAAACCGCACGAAATCTCCGTGCGGTCAAATTTCTCATCTTTAGCATCTGCAGCTACCAAATTTGAATCAATCTCCCTACGCCGGCATTATCCGTATCAGGTTAAAGGGTTCGACTTCCGTCATCTCAGCCGTGGTGGGCACCCCCGATTTCTATGCAGTTTTCTTAAATATTATAGCATCAAAGCTTTTATTTGTCAATAGCTTTAGCCGACAAAAATTAATAATAAAAATTAATATCCGCTCTCTTTATATCAACCGTTGTGAGAAGCTTCTCGTCAACTGTTATCCTATCCTTATATTCCTTTATATACTCATAAAGAAGCTTATCTATAAGATCATTCATAAAAATATAAGTTCCGGTCTTTACGCTAATAAAGAGATCGTCGTTTTCCTCAAAGGTATATGCTCCCTCCTCAAGCTCATATCTCATAATTATATGAACTCCGTAATCCGAGCGCACACGTCGCACCTCACCGACCTGCATATCAAACACCTCGTCGATAACCTCGATAGCATCATAATCACTGAATTGCGAAACGTAATAGCCGTTAGGATAATCGTTCGAGCCTTGACTGTATTCACTTACAAGTGTGTTGAAGCCGTCAAAATCCCCCGTTTTTGCCTCTGCAAGTATCGCTTTGGCATCCGACTCAACTATCTTCATTTCGGGGTCGCTATCCTTATAATGTCTTATCTTAGGCTCTCCCGCAGAATCATACTGCTTCTTCGCCTCAGCTCCGTCCTTTTTGTAGGCAATTCTTTCTTTTCCGCTATCATCGGTATAAACGTAAACTCTATCACCGTTTTTATCGGTTACATAGCTTCCGTCCTCCTTGGTCTTTGCAGTCTTTGTGGTATCGTAGGAAATTCTTGACGTATCCTTACGGTAATAAATTCTATCACCGTTCTCGTCCTCGTCATATACCTCCTCGTATGTGCTAAGGAATACCTGCTTAAATCTTGCGTAATTTTCCTTATAATAATCATCAATTAAATTTGCTCCGACCTTACTTCCGTTTTTACCGAAAAGCTCCTCTCGGAGATATTCAATTTTTGCTTCAATTATATAAGCCTCGCGGAGAATATCGTAATTTGCGCCATAGTGGGCAAGAATTGCGTTAAACGCCGCCTTAGAGCCGTTTGCCTCATTGATGAGCATTTCATTAAGCTCGGCATCAATTTCATCAATATAAGATTGCGGAAGCTCGAGTCCAAGCTCGTCAAAAACGGCAATAGATGCAAGATATCCCTTAGCATCCTCCAAAACCTTTTCGGTATAAAGCGTATTGTAGGTCTTTTTATCATAAAGGTCGACCCACGTTTCCCAGAACTCCTCGCTCTTTGCCGCCTCACCATATTCGGTTGCACAAAGCAAGCCCTTAGCGCGAGTTAAATAAAGCTCAAAAAGATTTACAGATATACTGCAATCGTCAAGCATCAAAAGCGGCTTTCCCATTGAAGCGCATCCTACAAGTGAGCAAGCAAGCAACGCTATCGCAATAACAACACAAAGCGCTCTTTTCAAAAAAGCAATCAACTTCATTTATTTAATTATCCTTTCAAAATTTATAATTTTTACCGTCTTTATCATCATCTTGTATTAATCATCATTCAATCGCTTGAATTTCAGAGCGTATCGCCTCATAGGTTTTAAACAGTGACGTCAAAAGCGTAAAAATATCCTCTCCGTTCTTTTTATTAATAACGATTGAGGTGTTAGCCGACTTATAAATATGCGTTCTTCCTCTAAAATTCGTACTGTAAGAAAGAGCCGCCCAAATATCACCGTCAAAAATTGAGGGCGAAATCCTTATCAGCGTCGGTTCTTCAACAACGCTCGAAACGTCACATCTTATCGCCGCGGAGCGTATAAGTGAAATATTGAGCAAATCAAGCGTATACTTAGGCGGATCACCAAAACGGTCTATAAGCTCGTCGATAATATCCTTTTTATCAACGTCGTTTTCTATCATCGCGATTCGTCTGTATATATCCATTCTCTGTGAGGTATTAGGAATATAGCTTTCGGAAATATACGCGTTTACTTTAAGTGAAAGCGTGCAATCCTTGGTCGGGTTAACCTTTTCTCCCCTCTCCTCAAGCACCGCCTCATTAAGAAGCTTTATATAAAGCTCATAGCCTATTGCGTCAAGGTGACCGTGCTGCTCCGCTCCAAGAAGATTTCCCGCTCCTCTTATTTCAAGGTCGCGTATCGCAATCTTAAAGCCTGCGCCAAACTCGGCATAATCTCTTATTGCCTCAAGTCGCTTACTTGCAATATCCGTAAGCGCTCTACCCTTCGGGAAAGTGAAATAAGCATAGGCTCTGCGTGATGAACGTCCAACTCGACCTCTTAGCTGATGAAGCTGAGAAAGTCCAAGACGGTGAGCATTTTCAACTATAAGAGTATTTGCCATCGGAACGTCGATACCTGTTTCTATTATAGTAGTAGAAACAAGGATATCGATTTCTCCCGAAATCATATTACTCCATATATCCTCAAGCTCATCCTTGTCCATCTTACCGTGCGCCACCGTTATTCTTGCCTCGGGAATAGCCTTTGCGAGCCTTCCTGCGCAAAGGTCGATATCCTCAACGCAATTATAAAGATAGAATACCTGTCCGCCACGTCTAAGCTCTCTGCGTATAGCATCGTATATAACAAGCTCATCATAGTCAAGCACATATGTCTGTACCGGAAGTCGGTCGCCCGGTGCTTCATCAAGAACAGATATATCTCTTATGCCGCTAAGCGCCATATTAAGAGTTCTCGGTATAGGTGTTGCGGTAAGCGTTAAAACGTCGACGTTAAAAGCAAGCTGCTTTAGCTTTTCCTTTTGTGATACTCCAAAGCGTTGCTCCTCGTCAACTATCAAAAGACCGAGGTCCTTGAACTCGATTCCCTTTCCGATGAGCCTATGAGTTCCTATAATTATATCGGTTTCTCCGCGCTTAAGCTTACGAAGTGACTGAGCCTGCTGCTTCGCGGTTCTAAATCGAGATATCATATCTACGCTAACGCCAAAGGCTCTCATTCGGCTTGTAAAGGTTTGGAAATGCTGAAGCGCAAGAATAGTTGTTGGAACAAGCAAAGCAACCTGCTTACCGCCAAGCACTGCCTTATACGCCGCACGCATAGCAACCTCTGTCTTACCAAAGCCTACGTCACCGCAAAGAAGTCTATCCATCGGACGAGAAAGCTCCATATCTCTCTTTATATCGTCAATAGCCGAAAGCTGTCCGTCAGTTTCCTCATATTCAAACGAGCCGTCAAACTCTAATTGAGAAGCATCGTCCTCGGGAAAAGCAAAGCCCTCCCGCCTTTCTCTTTCGGCATAAAGCAATATCAAATCCTTAGCGATATTTTTTACCGCCGCCTTAGCCTTTGCCTTTGCTTTATTCCATTCCGCTCCGCCAAATCTTGAAAGTTTTACCATTCCATCGTCAGAATGAGCGCCTATATATTTTGTTATCATATCCATTTTCTCGATAGGGAGAAAAAGCTTATCAGTGCCCGCATAGCGTATCGTGATATAATCACGGGATACACCGTCCGCCTTTAGATTTTGAACACCCATATATTGACCTATTCCGTGTATCTCGTGCACAACGAAATCGCCGATTTCAAGATCGTTATAAGAAAGTATTCGCGCCGTTCCGGGCTTAAGTCTTTTACGCTTTCTCATCAAAGAGCCGTCATGAGTTCCATCATGCCCGTCGGGTAAGGTGGATAATACCGCAACTCTTGGAGTTACAAGCTCAAAGCCCTTGATTATTTCCTTGTACGCAACAAAAACCTTATCCTTAGGAATATCAGTTAGCGACGCCTCGGAAAACGATGCTTCGGAAACGGCACTTATCTTGTTTTCCTTAAGAAGCGAGCATATATTTTTAGCCGCCGCTTCATTTTCCGCTAAAACGCATATCTTATGTCCGGAGTGGAGATAGGATTCAATGTCCTCTCTTAAAATAGAAAAATTATCTCCGTATCCTATTGCCTGCTTAGTTTTAAAATTAAATAATCCTCCAAGGCGTTCACCCGTGATACCGTGGGAAAGCGTATCAAAATGAACGTCGGAAAAACGTGAAAGATATTCCTTGAAATCCTCCGCATTTTTGGAATAAACTGCATTTTTTGCCGAAATTATTCCGTTTTCGACCATAGATCTGGCATTCTGCTCAAGCTGAAAGCCCGTCGCTTTAATTTTTGCGTAAACGCCGTCGGTATCCTTTATCAAGACGGTCGTACCGCTCTTAAAATAATCAAGCAAGCAAGCCTTTTCGGGATATATAACCGAAATATATTTATCAAGGAAATTAATCTCTGCGCCCGCATCAATAGCCGCAAGCTCACGTCCTATCTCAAGAAGCGCCGATTCGTCGGTCGTTTTCTTTTGCTGCGCAACTATTGCTTTTTTGAGCCTTTGCTTTGCCTCGGAGTCGAGAAGTATTTCTCTCGGTGGCGTAAACTCAACCTTATCGATTGAAAAGGTCATTCTCTGCGTTTCGGGATCAAAGGATTCCATACGGTCGATTTCATCACCAAAAAGCTCTATTCTAAAGGGCGCGCTCTCAAAAAAGACCTTTCCCTCTATATCTGTATAATGCGCTACCGACGGAAATACGTCAAAAATTCCACCTCTGCACGCAAACTGTCCCGGAGCATCCACAAGGTCAACCCTAACGTATCCAAGACTAACCAAAAACTCGCTGAATTCTTGTGGGTCTATAAGTGTTTTTCCATATTCAACGGTATATCTCGACGACTTTAATCGCTCCGCAGGAATGGTAAAGCCTAAAGCCGCATCAGGTGTGGTTACAACGGCATCAAAGCGACCGTCAATTATACCTGATAACACCGAAAGCCTCTCATGCTCGTACTCATGGGAGGCAGTAATATTATAAAATGTTAAATCCCTTGCCATATAAAATCCCGTTGACAAGCCTTGCTTATTTAAAAAGGAGCAAAGTCTTGCGCAGGATTTCTCATCAGGCAAAAGAATCAAGACGGTGCCGCTTCCATCGTTTTTTAAATCCTTAATCAAGGTAACGAAAGCGGCATCTGTAGCACCGTCGCACAGTCCCGAAACAAGTATCGGATGTGGTGTAGTGAGCGTTCTTTCATGGCTTACGCATTCAAAAAGCGCCCCATACTCTCTATCAAGCTTTATAAAATCTGTTACTATACTCATCTTTCTTTTGCAAATATTATACTAATCGTATCGTTTTGTATCTTTTAAATGTGTTGCTTAAGCTTCCGTGAAAATTTATTTTGCGTTGCATATCTGCATAGCGCCGTCGGTATCTCCCTCGAGCATCTTGCAAAGTCCCGCATAAAGCTTATCGAAGCTTTCATTCAAGGTCGCTATATCGTCGGACGTAAAATTACCAAGCACCCAATTAACAAGGTCATAATCGGGATGAGGCTTTGCTCCAATACCTATTTTTATGCGCTGATACTCCTGAGAGGAAAGTCGAGCCTCAATGCTTCGCAAGCCGTTATGACCTCCGTGAGTTCCCTTTCTGCGAACACGAAGTCTTCCAACGTCAAGAGTTATATCGTCGGAAAGAACTATAACATTTTGTGGAGCTATCTTGTAAAAGCGCGCCGCTTCTATAACTGCATTTCCCGACAAATTCATAGAGGTTTGCGGCTTCATAAGAAGGACTCTTTTTTCTGCTATGACCGCCTCTCCGACAAGAGCCGAAAATTTAGCTCTGTCAAGCCTTACGCCAAGTCGAGTCGCAATGCTGTCTATCGCCATAAATCCCGCGTTGTGACGAGTTTTCTCATAGATTTTTTCGGGGTTTCCGAGTCCTACAACTATATATTCTATGCTTCCAAGCGATTTTTCATTTGCTTCGCTGGATATCTTTTTAAATAAATCGAAAATATCTGCCATTTTTTCTTCCTTTCAAGAATCGACACTTTTAATTCCTATCTATATATTATATTATATAAATTTTAAAAAATCAACAGTATTTTCCTATTTTTTGTTACCATTGTCAATGTTTTAGAAAAATTAATAGTATGTTCACTAAAAATTTACATATTAACAGGCATATTTTTTGAAAAAAAGTTGCCATTTTTATTAAAATATGTTATAATATTCAAAGCTTGGGAAGACTAAAGAGTGTTAAAGCCTCGAGTCCTCTCGAGTTAAAATACTTGTCAAAAAATTTTTATAAATGGAGGTATCTTCCAATGGCAAAAAAGTATTGCTATCTCTTTACCGAGGGTAACGCAACAATGCGTGAAATTCTCGGTGGTAAGGGCGCGAACCTTGCGGAAATGACTAACATTTTCAAAGAAAAGTTCCCTGAAAGAAACCCTGTTCCCCAGGGCTTCACGATCTCAACTGAGGCTTGTACTCAGTACTACGAGGACGGTCGTCAGATCAATTCTGACATCATGGCTGAAATCATGGAGTACATCGAAAAGATGGAGCAGGTTACCGGCAAAAAGTTCGGTGATCTCGAAAATCCCCTTCTCGTTTCGGTTCGTTCAGGCACTCGCGCATCTATGCCCGGTATGATGGATACCATTCTCAACCTCGGTCTTAATGAGGAGGTTGTTGAGGTTATGGCAAAGAAGTCCGGCAATCCCCGTTGGGCTTATGACTGCTACAGAAGATTTATTCAGATGTATTCTGACGTAGTTATGGAAGTTGGTAAGAAGTATTTCGAAGAGCTCATCGACGAAATGAAGCAGGCAAAGGGTGTTACCTTTGACGTAGAGCTTACCGCTGACGATCTTAAGGAGCTTGCAAATCAGTTCAAGGCTGAGTACAAGGCTAAGATTGGCGTTGACTTCCCCACTGATCCTAAGGAGCAGCTTATCGGCGCAGTTAAGGCCGTATTCCGTTCTTGGGACAACCCCCGTGCAAACGTATACCGTCGTGACAACGATATTCCCTACTCTTGGGGTACTGCTGTTAACGTACAGGCTATGGCGTTCGGTAACATGGGTGACAATTGCGGTACAGGTGTTGCATTTACCCGTGACCCCTCTACCGGTGAAAAGAAGCTTATGGGTGAGTTCCTCGTAAACGCACAGGGTGAGGACGTTGTTGCAGGTGTTCGTACACCTATGCCCATCGCTGAAATGGCTGAGAAGTTCCCCGCAGCTTACGAGGAGTTTGCAAACATCGAGGAACTGAGCGTAAGCAGCGGGGAATTTTTCAGCCATCTGAGCGATGGGCATGGGAGTACGAACGCCTGCTACAACGTCTTCGCCCTGCGCGTTGGTCAGGAACTCACCCATCATCTTCTTCTCGCCGGTAGCGGGGTCACGGGTGAATGCAACACCGGTACCACAGTTGTCGCCCATGTTACCGAATGCCATT
>JAZRGA010000063.1:0-33008 GCA_045643945.1 Eubacteriales bacterium
TTCTCATATCCATGCTTTTCAGGTGAAATAATTTTATTTCCTTTTTTATCGTAAACAGATTTATAAGCATAATCATACTTATTTATTTTTTCTTTTTTCACACTAAGACCGTTTTTATATGGCAAAAACTCCTCATTAGACGATAAAGGCATATCAAATAAAATTTTTCCAGATGTATCAATTAACGCTTGATATTCCACATCTGTACACAAAGAATAGTTTACCACTTTTAATTGAACCCAAGCCACTCCATCAGCAAAGTTATTTGCTTTTTTTATATAAATATCCAAATCATTGAATGAATCTGAAAATTTATTATTAACATCCTCACCATTTAGACCACTCGATAAAATATCACTTGCAAAATCACTAGCAGTATAAAACACCTTATTTTCTTCACTTGCAAAATCACTAGCAGTATAAAATACCTTATTTTCTTCACTTCCACAACCAATAAGCGAAATAAGCATTGCTACAACAAGCAAAAATAACGTAATTGTTTTAATTGTTTTTTTCATTTTTTCCTCCTAAAATATATAAAAATAAAAAGTGCGGCTACCGAAGCAACCGCACAAAAACGCAAACTCCGATAGTCGCCAAACTAACTTTACGTGAAAATAAATACGCCATCCCTATGGATTTGATACTATTTTGCAGTAGAAATAGAATTTGCATTTTTTCAAATCTAATACTGCAAAAAGTATTACCAAAAAGGTATGACTCCCCCTAAAAATAAAGATAGCACACCTAAATTCACGTTTATTAAGTTAGTTTGGCACTTTTAATTATACAATCAAAGGCAAAATTTGTCAATACTTAAAATAAATTTTGCTCTACATTTTAATGTATTATTTATTTTCCCCTCTCATATATTTATTTTAGTAAATTATCGTGCAACAAGGGAGAGGTTATGAAAAAATACACTGTTCAAGGTCCGCAAAAGGGGTTAGGAAACGAGGAGGTAGAGCGTTCCCGTCGGGAGCACGGTAGAAACGTTTTCAGCTCACGCAAGCCTAAAAGCTTTATCCGCTGCTTTTTTGAAAATCTTGGCGACCCCGTAATCAAAATTCTTTTAGCCGCCCTTGCGGTCAATCTTTTTCTTGTTTTTCGTGGAAATGACGTAATAGAAACCGTCGGAATTGCGATTTCGGTTTTTCTCTCAACTCTAATCTCTACCCTTTCCGAGCGTGGAAGTGAGGCAGCGTTCCGTAAGCTTGACGAGGAATGCTCGCACGCAAGCTTCAGTGTCTACCGAAACGGCACTCTCACCGAAATAAGCATTGAGGACATAGTTGTCGGTGACGTCATCAAAATAAGCGCAGGCGAGCAAATTCCTGCCGATTCCTTTATTACCCACGGCAATATTTCGGTTGACCAAAGCATGCTTACAGGTGAAAGCAAGGAGATACGAAAGGTATACAGTAATGACAAAACAAAAACGCCCTCCTCTAAAAGCGCGGTTTTTCGAGGCTCGACGGTTTTATCGGGAGAAGCGGAAATAGAGGTCTTTGCGGTTGGTGAGGAGAGCTTTCTCGGTAAAATATCCGACGAGGTAAAACTTGACACACGCGAAAGTCCGCTCAAGGTGCGCCTTACCAAGCTCGCAAGGCAGATAAGCGTTCTCGGCTATATCGCCGCATTTTTAGTTGCGCTCGCCTATCTGTTTAACGTGCTAATAATCGACAGTGGATTTGAACGGCTTATAATTATTCAAAAAATCAAGGATTTTCATTATCTTTTCGACCACCTTCTTCACGCCTTTATGCTTGGGCTTACCGTAATAGTTATGGCAGTTCCCGAGGGATTGCCTATGATGATTGCCGTTGTCTTATCGTCAAATATAAAAAAGATGATAAAGGATAACGTGCTTGTCCGAAAGCCCGTCGGAATTGAGGCGGCGGGTAGTATGAATATTCTTTTCACCGATAAAACAGGAACAGTTACCGAGGGCAAAATGAGCGTTGGCGAGATAATTTCCTCCGAGGCTCAATCCTATAAAAACCTTAACGATTTTAAAAAAGGCTCTCCAAAATGCGCAGAGCTTTATCTCTTAAACGCATATTTCAACACCTCATCCGCCTTTAACTCAACGTCGGTATTAGGTGGAAATGCAACAGAAAAGGCGCTCGGTGAGTCTGTTTTGAAGGCTCTGCCTAATTCAAGCCTTAATAGCTACACCGTTCTCGAAAGGCTTCCCTTTGATAGCGCTCTGAAATATTCTGCGGTAGATATCGTCGGGAAGGAGCGACTAATACTGATAAAAGGTGCGCCCGAGCGATTACTCCCCTTTTGCAAATACGCATATGCGAGCAACGGCAAAAAAGTTCCATTCGCATCGGTTTCAAAGCAGCTATTGCAATCTCTATCTCGGCTCACTCACGAGGGAAAAAGACTTATCTGGATAGCCGAATCAACCGCTATGCCAAGGGGAAATCAGGGGGAGCTTACGTTTATCTGCGCCGTAGCCTTACTCGACAAAATTCGAGAAGAAGCAAAATCCGCAACCGAATCGCTACGCAAGGCAGGCGTTGGCGTGGTTATGATAACGGGCGACAATAAGGATACCGCAGAGCATATCGCAAGGGAATGCGGTATAATTAACAATCAACGCAATTTAGCGCTTGAAAGCTCCGAGCTTGCCGCTATGAGTGACGATGAGCTAAAGAAAAAGCTCCCCTCTCTTGCCGTTGTAGCAAGAGCGCTGCCGCAGGATAAAAGCCGACTTGTAAAAATTTCGCAGGATTCGGGGCTTGTGGTTGGAATGACGGGCGACGGAATCAACGATGCCCCCGCCCTTAAGCGTGCCGACATTGGATTTGCTATGGGAAGCGGAACGAGCGTTGCAAAGGAGGCAAGCGACATTATTATAATAGACAACAACCTTTCCTCGATAAGTAAAGCGGTTCTTTACGGCAGAACTATCTTTAAAAGCATTCGTAAATTCATTACTTTGCAGCTTACGATGAATCTATGCGCGGTGGGAATTTCTATGATAGGACCGTTTATAGGCTTTGACTCGCCCGTCACCGTTGTTCAAATGCTTTGGATAAATATTATTATGGACACACTTGGCGGACTTGCGTTTGCAGGTGAGCATCCAAGCCCCGATTATATGAATGAAAAGCCGAAAAAACGTGAAGAACCGATTTTAAATAAATATATGATAAGTCAAATAGCACTCTCGGGAATATTTACCGTAGGGCTTTTCGTAGCTTTTTTGCTCTGCCCCACCATAACCTCAAAATTCAAGTCATCAAGCGATAACTCAACACTTCTAAGCGCATTTTTCGCTCTCTTTATATTCGCATCGGTCTTTCATTGCTTTAACGCAAGAACCGACAGAATATTTTTACTCAATAAGCTCTCAAAGAACAAGACGTTTATATTTATAATGATATTAATACTTACTGTTCAAATATTGTTCATCTACCTCGGAGGCTCGGTATTACGCACTGTTCCGCTAAGCGCAAGCGAGTTGAAAATAACACTTCTGCTTGCACTTTCGGTATTTCCCGCAGACCTGCTAAGAAAAATGCTTCTGCGCCTCATAGGTAAAAAGAGAGGGTTTTAAATTTAATAAAAAATAGGTTGCCTCGGCAGTTTTGCTTTGGCAACCTTAATTTATTTTTATTTGTTTTTAAAATATTGGTAAAGACTGCAAGGAATCATTCCGTTGTAGAGCTTTCTTATCTTGTCGGCGCGTTTACCGTAAAGGCTTTGAAAATTCTCGGCTGATGTCAAAATATATATCTGCCACGGAGCAAGAGCGGAAAACGCCTTTCCCATATCTCTGTAAAGTCGCTCGACCTCCCTCTCGGTCATAAGACGCTCACCGTAAGGGGGATTGCAAACGATAGTTCCTCTGCGGTCAAGCTTTTCAATTTTTCTCGCATCGGCTTTAAAGAATTTTATTCTGTCATCAACACCCGCGCGCTCGGCATTCTGCTTTGCTATTTCAAGGACCTCTCCGTCAATGTCCGAAGCATAGGCTTCAAAGGCGCTATCGTAGTTAATCATTGAATAGGCGCGCTCTTTTTCTTCCTTAATTATACTCTTGTCTGAAAGAATTTCAAATTGCTCACACGCAAAATGACGGGCAAGACCGGGAGCGCATTTCGTCATCATCAAAGCCGCTTCAATAGCAATAGTTCCTGAGCCGCAAAAGGGGTCCCAAAGCAAAACGTCCTCGCGAGGTCTTGAGGTAGCCGCAACCGCAGCGGCAAGGGTCTCACGCAAGGGAGCAGCACCCGCCTCAATTCGATATCCGCGCTTGTGCAGAGCAACACCCGAGGTGTCTATCATAAGCGTAGCAATATTTTTTAAAATAAAGAACTCGACTTGATATTTAACGCCCTCCTCGGCAAACCAGATTATACCGTAGTTAGATGAAAGACGGCTTACAATAGCCTTTTTTACAATGCTTTGACAGTCGGGAATTGAAAAAAGAGTGCTTTTAATAGAATGTCCCTTAACGGGAAAGGCGTCGGTCGAGCCTATAAATTTTTCCCATTCAAGAGAGCGAGTGCCCTCAAAAAGCTCCTCAAAGCTTTCTGCTTTAAATGAGCCAAGCTTTATAAAAACACGCTCAGCAAAGCGAAGATGCAGATTTGCGCGGTAGACAGCGCGCTCGTCACCAATAAAGGAAACACGTCCGTCGATAGTTTCAGTGCGCACATATCCTAAGGCGTCAATCTCCTCGCCAAGTAATTTTTCAAGTCCAAAAAGGCAGGTAGCCACAAGTTCAAGCTTCATTTTATTTTTCTCCATAGATTTATTGATAATATTATAAAACAAAATCATAAAAAAGTCAATAATAAACTATGTAAAGAAAAAGGATTAGAAAAAAGATAAAAGGATTAGAAAAAGGACTGCCCCAACATATCCGTTGAAGCAGCCCCACAAATCGCTTAAACTAAGCTAAAAACAATTTTCTTTCTTAGTTAGAGCCTTTAGCCTGATTTTCGTAGCTTTCTACCATTTTCTTAACCATCTGACCACCGATAGAGCCTGCCTGACGTGCAGTAAGGTCACCATTGTAGCCTCCGTTGTTAAGATTTACGCCTACCTCGCTTGCAGCCTGCATCTTCATCTGCTCAAGCGCCTTCTTTGCTGACTTGTTTGCCATAATTTTCTCCTTATTATCCGACTTGCGGATATTTTTTAATAATCTATATTAATCGAGCATTCCTGCTCTGTAAATATTATCTGCATTTATTTATAGATTATTACTTGGAAAATTGTGACAAAATCAATACAAAACAACTCCCCATTATTTTTATATAAAAAGCCGATACCGCGCTATAAATTCATGCACGATATCGGCTCTAATTTTATAATACTGTTAAAAGTATTACTTGATATTTACATTCATATCCTTAGCATTATCATCCTCAGAGATTATAGGGGAGGAAACTGCTATATTCTTGTTCTCTTCAAGCTCATTTAAAATATTCGGTAGAGTTTCTCTCGCTAAGTCATTATTGTTGTTATTTACAGGTCCACTAATATCCTCTTCACGCGCCCTATCATCCGCGGCGTTGGAAACCTCAGGAAACGCTTGATAAATCGTGCTTCTTTTGATCGGATCCTTGCTCTTCTTTTGCAATTTATCCTCTTCCGCTCTTTGTCTTCTTGAATTCTCATTATAGGTATCAATAAACTTCTTTTCTGCTGCCTTAATACTATTTTGATATTCTACGCTTGACTTAAACTGTGCCTGCATAGCCTCACGCTGTTCGTTGCTGGGATACTTAGGCTTAATTTTCCAAATTCCTAAATAATCCAAGGCTCTTCTAAATGCATTGTGCTTTTCATCACGCTCGAACTTATTAAGAGCATCGAGGTTTACCTTGACTTCTTGATATGAAAAGGCTACCTTACCGCCCGGAAGCATATTGGGTCGCATAACGCTTATAACACTACCTGCGCACAGAGCATCGCGAAATGCTTTTCCTGCGATAATATTTTCGGGTATATTTGCGCCACCGTTATTTCTAAGCTCTTCCTTTTTTTCCTTAACTATATCCGTCAAAGTCCTACCGTTTATAAAGAGAAGATCTTTTCTGTTGTCTACGTTCCCTCTATATCCCCTAACAGTCATAAACTCGTTCATAGTGTTTTGGGAGTTATTGTAAAAACAGTCCACAAATGCCATTATAGCCGTCTCATCGTCAAAGGTAGACACATCGTATGAATCGGGGTCGGGGTCTGAACGAAGCGGCTTCCTTTCCACAATTTCAAATTTATCGCCAAATAACACCTTTTTCATAACATCAGATTCGGCAGGATCAATAATTATCTGATTAGTACCATTATCTCTTGCAATATGCATTTTTTCGACAATACCCGTACGAAATCTTTGGTCGGCATTATCAAGATCATAGCATGAGATCATTTTGGCAAGGTCGGGATACCTTCCAGCCAACGCACTAGAAAATCTTGTGATGTAAATCATATTTTTAACAGTTATAGTGTCAAAAGCTTGCACCTCATCCTTGTTATTAAACATAGACAAAACTTCAAACGGTATCTTCTCAACCGTTGTTCCGGGTGCCTGCTGCGTTTTATGTGAAAGTGCAAGGTGTTCGATTTCCCTCTCGTCATCCCAATTGATTTCTGCGGTAGTGGCTAAATTTTCGCACAATCTTTGCATAAAGCGAGCTTTTCTTGTCTCGTCATCAGAAAGAATATATTCCTCCTCAAACTTTTTAAGCTCTGAAATATAATAAGCTTTTTTTACATCTTCAGGCGCGTTTGCGACGCTACTGATATCAATAAACAAAGCAGCTACGGTTTCTGCCTCTCTCTTGTCAAAAAAGCACTTCTTCTCAAGATTATACTTTTTCTTTACTTCCTCAAAGTAATCGTTACCCATTTTTACCTTCCAAGCGGCACGCTCAATGCCCCTCCTAAGAGCTTGTTCATTTGAAAACATTACTGGATTTGGCATAATTTTTATCTCCTTTTTTATAAAACAAATTGATTAACAAATGATATTTCTACCTCTGTGACATCATTATAGCACCCTCCGCGTTACAAAAGCGTTACAAATTTTCAAAAAAATAATTTTTTTCTTGATAAATGTCAAAAAAACGTTTTTTACAGATATTTTTTACTTTTATAGAAAAAAAGACCGCTATCAAAGCTTCACGCTCGATAGCGGTTAATTATTCTCACTTACAATTATCTCTTATTGCCTTTTCTACGACCTCGGCAATTATTTTCATTCCGTCCTCGTCGGGGTGCAAGCCGTCGAGTGTATTTTTAAAATAATTATCATTATTAAAATCACTGTTAAAAAGATTGGCTACGAAGAATTTCTCACCATTTTCCTTTACAGCTCTTTCGATTATTTCATTAAATACAACGGTTTCCTCCCTAACGCTAACGTGCCTATCGGGCATATTTACGCAGCAAACGAACGGACTGTCATATTGCTCCTTAATGATTTGCAGAGCTTTTCTGTAATACTCCTCAAAAACGCAGGGCTTTACCTCTCGTCCAAGGTCGTTCATACCCATAAACAATATCACGATATCAGGCTTCATCCCGTCATCACGCGCAAGATTCCTTGCACGATTTACACCCGCCGAGTCATCCTCTCCGCTTAAATTTGCACCCGACCAAGAGTTATTAACGCAAAGCTCGAGTCCCAATGCGTCTATAACTCGCATCCAATAAGTTCTCTCAAGCGGAAACTCGTCGGCATATCCCGGGAAATAAAGATTGAAATAAAGTGTACTGTTTGCGCCTCTATCGTTAGAAACGCCTCTGTAAGTAGATATACTGTCACCCAGTATAGAAATCTTTTTTCCTTTAAGCATAAATTCTCTCCTTTTCTTTTTTTATTATTTTATGTTAATCTGTATTATTTAAGAATTACAAAACGATGCAATTCACCTTTCCCGTATGCGCGGTACACGCATCTATTGCTAAAAGTCCCTCGGCTCTAAACGGTGAGAAGTCGGCATTTTTGCCCCATTCGCTACCCTTGCCCTCAAAATAGTAATGGCCGAATGAGGTATGATAATGCCCTACAACGATAGTCTTATTCGGCTCTACAATTTTATGCTTATAAGCAACCGCCATACCGTTAAGCCAACGAGCCTCCCTCCACTGCTCGGGGCTTGCATTACGCCAATCGGGATTATACGCGCATTTATTGTACGGAGATCTTCCCGTAGTAAAGGTCGGAATATATCCGTGAGTAAAAATATAAGGCTTCGTTTCGAAATAATCTATGCACGAGGGGAGCAATACCTTATAAAAATCCGATTTTTTCACCTTTGATACAAGCACGTCGGGATATTGCATAGCCACACTTGACTTCATATCGG
Source organism: Eubacteriales bacterium (assembly GCA_045643945.1). Lineage (GTDB taxonomy): Bacteria > Bacillota > Clostridia > Oscillospirales > CAG-272 > HGM12713. The sequence goes on from JAZRGA010000063.1 coordinate 8,337, forward strand.
CAAGCTGCAAAAGCGTTTCATAAGTTCCGTTACCGTAGTGATGTGACATTCCGCAGGCTATCTCAAAGATTTTTCCGTTGCTTATATCGTTAAGACAATCCTCTAAAAGGTCCTCGTGATTTCCCTTTATGTAAATAAGTCTTCCCTCATTATGAAGTGTCAAAAGAAAATCAACAACTCGCTTCGTATCAGGTCCTCTATCGAGAGCATCGCCCAAAAGAATAAGCTTGTTATCATCACTCTTAAAAAATCCCTTTTCCTCAAGCACCGCCATAAGTGGCTCATAAAAGGAATGTACGTCGGACACGATATAATATTTCATATGCTACCTCCTTGTTTTTTATATATCAATTATTATAAATAAAATAAATTTAAAGAAAAAATCCCCCTTTGCAGATAACCGCCCGCACAAAAGCACGAGCAAGAAACAAAAGGAGATTTAAAGCTTTTTTCGCTCCAAGAGCAAAAACATAACCCTTACTACTCTGCTAAGCTCTGACGCAACTTGGAGTATTCCACAGTGTCAAGCAAAATTTTATCTTCATATTAACAGTATACAATACTAATTTACTTTTTTCAAGTATAATTTCCGCTTTTTTCACAGAAAATTCAAAAAAATTCTCCAAAGTGTTGCATTTTTCGATTAAGTGTGCTATAATGATTAGGAATAATACCTTATTGGCATTATTTGGCGAAAATCTATAATTATAAAAGGAGAATTTCTAATTTTTCATTAAACATTAGAAAGCAAAAGACATGAAAAAAATCTTAATTTTTCTTTTAGCCGCGGGTATCACCCTTTCTTCATTTACCGCTTGCGGTAAGAAGCCGTCCAATGACGTAAACGACTTCAACGATGATGAAATCAACGAAACCGAGGACAAGACCGACAGCACCGAAACAGACGCAGGCAACAACAATAACGGTGACAACGGTAACAACAACAACAACGAAAACAACAATACCGAAAATAACGGTAATACACCTGCGCCCTGCACACATACAGGCGGAACGGCAACCTGCAAGGCAAAGGCTAAATGCGCAACCTGCGGAGCTGAGTACGGCGAAATCAACAAGAACAACCACGCTGAAAAGGCGCAGTTCGTAACCACTCCCGCAACTCACGAAAAGCTTTATCCCTGCTGCGAAACCGTTGTATTAAAGGAAGAAGCTCACAAGTGGAGCGACGGAGCTTGCTCTGTTTGCGGTCACGAGGAATACAAGACTCAGACTGTGGACCAGACCGCAGTTTACGCAGGTAATCTTCTTACTCTCAACGTTAACAAGCGCTTTACCGGCAAGGTAGACGTTGTAAATCTTCAGGACAGAGAGGACCGCTCGAAGATAGACGACGGTGAAACAAACTCCTACTCTATTCTCCAGCCCGTAAGAGAGAGATACTTTGCAACCGCTGCAACCGCTGCCGCATTGAATAATATGATGCAGGATTTCTACAACGCTACTAAGGATAGAAACGTAGTTATCACAGGCGCATATGACAATGCCGCAATCGAAATTCAGGACGCAATTTACTCAAGCGGTGAGGCAATCGCTTTGAGCTATTTCCACGATTACGATAAGAACGGTGTTCAGGATCAGCGCTCTATCGCAGGCGTAGACCTCTACAACTGGATTTACATCAATGCTCACAAGTACGGATTTATCGCTACATATCCTTCATCAAACGTATTCAAGTACATCGGTGTTGCACACGCAACCGCAGCATTTGAGAAGAACGTTTGTTTGAACGATTATTTGACCATACTCAACCAGTCAAGCTTTGAAAATCCCGTAAAGATAAATGCAAACAACACTCACGTTGCTTACTACTGCCCGATAACCGATGTTAAGGTTCCCGAGAATTATCTCTACGAGATAAGCGGTAACAATATGGACGGTGTTATAGTAACAGTATATAAGGACAAGATAGCGCATCCCGATGGTGGTGAAAACACCCCCGATGACGATGCAACCGTTCTTCCCTTTGAGATTGCAAACGATTTCACCTACGTTCTCTACACCGCTAACCTCCGTGCAACCGCAACTGAGTCGGCTACCATCCTTACTGAAATTCCTTTTGGAGCAAAGCTCACACGTTCGCTCAAAAACGATAAGTGGAGCAAGGTAACCTACACAACAGAAAACGGAACCACTTACACAGGTTACATTTTGAACGATCTTATTACCACTAACGAGGACACCGTAACCTTTGGTGATCAGGGCGTTAATAGCGTATATCCCGTATTCAAGCTTAAGGCAGGCGCAAACTACGTTCTTCGTTACTTCCCCTTGGCAGACGGATACCCCCACAAGCTCCAGACCCTTTCCAAGTATGACCTTGGTGAGGTTGGCGTGCTTTGCGGCGGCGACGAGGTAACTGTTTTAGAGGTTTCCAAGGATAAGCTTTGGGTTAAGATTCGCTCTACTAAGGTTGACAAGGCAGTTGACGGACAGTACAACAAGAATTACACCTCCACCGCTGAGGGATACATTCTTTACGAATTCCTTGAAACAGCAACCGCTGCTAATAAGTAATTAATATTACAAAAGAGCTGCGTCATTTAGCGCAGAACAAAAACACAAAAAATAAAAATAATAAAAAAATAGCTTTAACTGTGAATAAAAATCGCGGTTAAAGCTGTTTTTTTGTGTAGGAATTTTCGAGATAAACTCTCAAATTCCATTTTTATATATGTTTTTTAGCCGCGCTTTGGCTCTCTGACGTACCTTTGTACGCCGACGAGAACCAAATTACGACTTCTGCATCTGAATGACGCAGCCCCATTTTGGGTGTTTAACTAAAACATATTAATATTTTTTAACCCCGACAGCAATTGTCGGGGGCTATCTTTATAAAATATAAAACAAGGCGACTGAAATCAGTCGCCTTATCGGTATTTATTATTAGTTAATTTCAACTATCCAGCCCTCGGGAGCCTCGAGTCTACCCATCTGAATACCCGTAAGAGTATCATAAAGCTTCTTGGTTACAGGACCCATTTCGGTCATACCTGCGGGGAGGCATATTTCCTTATCGTGGTCAACTATCTTACCAACGGGAGAAATAACCGCTGCAGTTCCGCAAAGTCCGCACTCAACAAAGCTATCAAGCTCGCTCTTATTAATAACCTTTTCCTCTGCGTTAAGTCCAAGGTAATCGCGTGCAACGACCATAAGTGAACGACGGGTAATTGAAGGAAGAATCGTATCCGACTTAGGAGTAACAACACCGCCATCCTTCGTTACGAATATGATATTTGCTCCGCCCGTTTCCTCAATCGTCGTATGAGTTGCGGCATCGAGATAAATATTTTCATCAAATCCCTTATCGTGAGCGTCTACAATATTATAAAGGCTCATCGCATAGTTAAGTCCTGCCTTAATATGACCCGTTCCGTGAGGAGCTGCTCTATCGAGGTCGGAAAGTCTAAGCGTCAAAGGCTTTACTCCGCCCTTGAAATAAGGTCCTACGGGAGTAACGAGTATGCGGAACATATATTCGGTTGCGGGCTTAACTCCGATAACCGCATTAGTTCCCATTATGTAAGGTCTTATATAAAGAGTAGCGCCCGAGCCGAAAGGAGGAACGTATGCCAAGTTAGCCTTTACTACCTTCTTTACAGCCTCGATAAACTTATCCTTAGGATAAGCGGGCATTCTAAGTCTTATTGCGGAATCCTCAAGGCGCTGAGCATTGAGGTCGGGACGGAATGTAACTACTCTGCCGTCCTCGGTTGTATAAGCCTTTAATCCCTCAAAGCAGGTCTGCGCATACTGAAATACGCAAGCGCACTCATTAAGAGTGATGCTATGGTCGGATGTGAGAGCGCCATCGTCCCATTTACCGTCTTTATAATATGAAACAAAGCTATAATCGGTTTCCATATAGCCGAAGCCGAGGGAAGCCCAATCGATATTCTTCTTTTCCATTTTCATTCTCCTTAATTTTTATAATCTTTACCCAAAGAGAGCGCCTTATTATTAAGCTCCTTAAGAGCCGCCTTCTTGGGAGGAACGAGCTTCTCTACAACCTCTGCCGTTCCGTCGAAGGAAAGCTCGGGATGATTTTCAAGAAGATGTCCGATAATTATCATATTAGCAAGATTACCGAGTCCCTCGTCCTTTGCCATCTGTGTTGCGGGGATGTAGAAAACCTCTACGTCATCTCTCTCTACCTTTGCATCAATAAGAGAGGAATCAACGTAAATCTGACCGCCCGAAACAACCGAATCAACATACTTTGTAAGCGACGGAAGATTCATAGCGATAAGTACGTTAGGAGTGGTAATGATAGGAGAACCTACGGGAGTATCCGACAAAATGATGTTACAGTTTGCAGTACCGCCACGCATTTCGGGACCGTAAGAAGGAAGCCACGAAACCTGAAGGTCCTCTAAAAGTCCCTTATAAGCGAGGAACTTACCGGAGAAAAGAATGCCTTGTCCGCCAAAGCCTGCTATGAGAATCTCTGTTGTTTTCATTTTGCATCTCCTCCGTTTTCACTTCTATCCTTATAAACGCCGATAGGATAATAAGGAAGCATATCGCTTTCTACCCACTCAAGCGCCTGCTTAGGAGTCATACCCCAGTTAGTAGGACAAGCGGAAACTACCTCAACAAGTGAGAAGCCCTTGCCGTCTATCTGATTTTGGAATGCCTTCTTAATTGCCTTCTTTGCATTTCTTACGTTCTTTACGTTATTAACCGCAACGCGAGCTATATACTCGGGTCCTTCAAGGGTTGCGAGCATTTCACTTACCTTTATCGGCCAACCGCAATGATTTACGTCACGTCCGTAAGGAGAGGTCTGTGTAACCTGACCTGGAAGGCTTGTAGGAGCCATCTGTCCGCCTGTCATACCGTAAATTGCGTTATTTACGAATATAACAGTTATATTTTCGTTTCTTGCGGCAGAGTGAACTGTTTCTGCCATACCTATCGAAGCGAGGTCACCGTCGCCCTGATAAGTGAAAACTACGTTATCGGGACGCCAACGCTTAATACCCGTAGCAACTGCGGGCGCTCTACCGTGAGCCGCCTCAATCATATCACAATTAAAATAATCATATGCCATAACCGCGCATCCAACGGGTGCTACGCCTATAGTCTTGCCCTCTATGCCAAGCTCGTCCATAACCTCGGCAACCAAGCGGTGAATAATACCGTGGGGACAACCGGGGCAATAATGGAACGGAAGATCGGTAAGAGCCTTAGGTTTTTCAAATACTACTGCCATAATTAAAACTCTCCTTTCTCTGCCTTACAAATAGCTGCAAGAACCTCATCGGGAGTAGGAATCATACCGCCCGTACGGTTGCAAAGTGTAACCGGCTTCTTGCTTTCGGTTGCGAGCTTTACGTCCTCTATCATCTGACCCATGCTAAGCTCTACCGAAATAAAGCACTTAACCTTATCCGCAGCTGCCTTAAGAGGTGCTGTGGGGAACGGCCAAAGAGTTATAGGACGGATAAGACCTACCTTTATACCCTGCTCTCTTGCCTGTGCTACCGCATTCTTTGCTATTCTTGAAGCAATACCGAACGCAACGACGCAAATATCTGCATCGTCCATCATATATTCCTCCCACATAGCCTCGTTCGCTTCAACCTCTTTATATTTTTCAAAGCGCTCGAAGTTCTTCTTCTCAAGCTCATCGGGCTTAAGATAAAGAGAATTTACTACGTTATGAGGACGCTTGCACTCCGTTCCCGTAAGTGCCCAAGGCTTTTCATAAACCGTAGGCTCGGTGTCCTCGAATGTGATAGGCTCCATCATCTGACCTATCGTTCCATCCGCAAGAATCATAGCGGTCATAAGATACTTATCTGCAAGATCAAATCCCTTAATAGTAAGGCTCGCCATTTCCTGAACCGATGCGGGAGCGAGAACTATCATACGGTAGTCACCGTGTCCGCCGCCCTTTGTAGCCTGAAAATAGTCGGACTGAGAGGGTTGAATACCGCCAAGACCGGGGCCTCCGCGCTGAACGTTAACAACGAGTGCGGGAACGTCCGAGCCTGCTATGTAGCTGAGTCCCTCTGCCTTAAGAGAAATTCCGGGGCTTGACGACGAGGTCATAACACGCATACCTGCCGCAGCCGCGCCATAAACCATATTAATAGATGCTATCTCGCTCTCTGCCTGAAGAAATACGCCGCCTATCTTGGGCATTTTTTTAGCCATATAAGCCGCAATTTCTGTCTGAGGAGTGATAGGATATCCGAAATAGTGACGGCAACCCGCTTTAATAGCGGCCTCGGCGATAGCCTCGTTGCCCTTCATTAAAATTCTTTCTGCCATAATTTTTTCCTCACTTTTCAACCGTAATTATACAATCGGGACACATAGTTGCGCAGAAGGCACAGCCGATACATTTTTCAGGCTCCTTCATAAACGCGGGTGAATATCCCTTGCGATTAAGCTTATCCCCTGCAATAGCAAGGCAATTCTTGGGACAAGCATCGACACATAAGCCGCAGCCCTTACACATGTCGGTATTAAAAGTTACTTTGGTCATTTATATTCCTCCTATTTTTAAATGCCACCGCTAAAATTTAATTAAAATTAAATCAAGCAACGGAATTAAAATATTTTCTTTTGTAATGAGAGAGGCAACAACGGAATACCCGAAAGCTTCTCTGCAACGCTTTTCTCGGCAGTGTGAAGCCATATCGGCAATCCCGTTCTCTCACTAAGCTCCTCGGCAAATGCTAAGGAGTCAAGCACTGTATCCACGGTAGTTTCAGCGCCTATATTCGAGTTATTAACTATACAGTTAAACTTGATGCCCGAAGCCAACTCGATTTCCCTCATAATCTCTATCGCATCGTCTACGGTAGAGGTCAGAGGTCTGAAGCGGTTAAGGACGAACGCCATTCGGTAATTTTCCTCCGCCTTTATAGCATCGGCAAATCTTCCGAGAGCATAAGCTCCTCTATCGTCGCCTCCGATATCTATAACGCCGAAGCAGGATTTATCCTGAACGAGTCGATAGCTCTCCGCGGGAATTGCGGGAAGGTCTACGTTACTGTTTGCATATTGCGAGCAGATAAGCGTTATACCGTTTTCCTCAAGCTCACGTTCGCTATCCTTCGTTCTGAAATAAGGATTTACTATGTCAAGATCGGCGATACAAACCTTTTTATTTTCCTTTTTCAGCTCTTTTGCGAGAAGCAAAGCATAATTAACGGCAATATTCGTCTTTCCGCTTCCGTAATGTCCCGCAAAAAGCGTCAATCTCTTATGTTCCATATTTTTTATCTTTATAACTGCTTTCTTATTATCTTTCCGCTCGTGGTCTTAGGTAAGCTTTCACGGAATTCAACTATTCTCGGATACTTATAAGGTGCGGTACGGGACTTAACGTAATTTTGAATTTCCTTTTTAAGCTCGTCACTTCCCTCATATCCGTTTACGAGAACTATGCTTGCCTTAACAACCTGACCGCGTATTTCATCGGGCGCTGCCGAAACTCCACATTCAAGAACGTACGGAAGCTCCATAATTACGTTTTCTATCTCAAACGGTCCAATTCGGTAGCCCGAGGACTTAATAACGTCATCGGCACGTCCAACGTACCAAAGGAATCCGTCCTCATCACGCCAAGCAACGTCGCCCGTATGATAATATCCATCTCTCCACGTTTCTGCGGTTATCTCGGGATTACCCTCATAAGCATAAGCAAGTCCGCAAGGAAGTCCGTTCGAAATATTTATGCATATCTCGCCGTTTTCACCGACTCCAACCTCCTCGCCCTCGGGACTGAGAAGTCGAACGTCATAAAGCGGTACAGGCTTACCCATAGAGCCTATCTTGTAATTACCGCCCGCAAGGTTTCCTATGATAAGAGTGCTTTCCGACTGACCGAAGCCCTCCATAATCTTAAGACCCGTGTGCTTTTCAAACTGACGGAATACCTCGGGATTAAGTGCCTCGCCCGCAGTAGATGCATGCACTATGCTTGAAAGGTCGAAGCGTGAAATATCCTGCTTAATAAGCATTCTATACATCGTAGGAGGCGCACAGAAGGTAGTTATATTATACTTTTTAAACAAAGGAAGTATCTTCTCGGCGTCAAAGCGGTCAAAGTCATATACAAAGGTTGCCGCCTCACAAAGCCACTGACCGTAAAGCTTACCCCACATAGCCTTTGCCCAACCGGTATCGGATATGGTAAAGTGCAAGCCCTCGGGGTTAACCTGATGCCAGTATTTAGCTGTAATAAAATGTCCAAGCGGATATCTGTGGCTATGCGCCGCAATCTTGGGATATCCCGACGTTCCCGACGTAAAGAACATAAGCATAGGGTCGTCACCGCAGGGAGAATCTGCGCTTCTTGCAAAGTGACTGCTAAACAAGCTATACTCTCCGTCAAAGCTATGCCAGCCCTCACGCTCGCCGCCAACTATTATCTTTTTCTCAAGGCACTGACATTTAGCCGCAGCCGCATCGACCGCATCTGCAACGTCACCGTCTGAGGTACAAAGAATAGCCTTTACGTTACCTGCGTTAAATCTATATTCAAAATCCTTTTCAAGAAGCTGATTAGGTGCAGGAATCGCAATAGCTCCAAGCTTATTTAATGCAAGCATTGAGAACCAGAACTGATAATGGCGCTTAAGAACAAGCATTACACGGTCGCCTCTCTTTATGCCGAGCGACTTAAAATAGTTTGCGGTTCTCGCGGATTCCTTTTTCATATCGCTAAAGGTAAATCTGCGCTCTACTCCGTCACCGCTTATATGTAGCATAGCAAGCTTATTGGGCTTTGATTTGCCGAGCGCATCAACTACGTCAAACGCAAAGTTGAATTTGTCCTCGTTCTTGAACGCTATTTCGGTAATCATTCCGTCCTTTTCGGTAGGAATAATGAAATTCTGATAAATTCTGCTCTGTGTATCCTCCTCGCGTCGCCTAGTAGCAACAGATACCGCAGGCCCTTGCTCGCCCTCTCTTGCCGCTTGGTTACGAAGAACTATCGCGTAAAAGGTACAGTTTTCACCGCCCACTGCTATCATTCCGTGGGGTGTTCCCGAATCGTAATATATGCTATCTCCCGCCTCGAGAATTTCGGTGTGCGCTCCGATTTGAATTTTCATCTTACCGCTTAAAACTATATCGCACTCCTGACCCTCATGGGTTACAAGCTCTATTTTCTCATTCTCCGCTCCCTCGTGATAATTCATTTCCATATAAAGCGGAAGTGCTATACGGTTACGGAATCCCGAAGCAAGGCTATATCCCACCATATGGTGAGCCTCCTCAATTCTCTGACCCTCTCCGCGTCTTGTGAGCGCATAGGACTGAAGCTTAGGGCTTTTACCCTCAAGAATATCGCCCATATCTACGCCGAAATTAAGCGCGCAGTGATAAAGGAAAGCAACGCTAAGGTTTCTGTTACCTGCCTCGCACTCCTCATACTCGCTCTCGCTTATACCCGTGCGAGCCGCCATCTCCGCAACAGAAAGTCCCGTTACAAGGCGAAGCTCACGCACACGGTCGGCAATCTGCTTCAACTTATGTTCCATATTATCCATTTTCATATTCCTCAAATCTATATATTTTCTATATATTAACTTAATATTATATTATCTTTTAATTACTCTTTAGAATAGACAAAGCTCATATCCGACGTATCTAAAAGCAAAGTTCAACGTCGATTGTCTTTTTCTTGTCAAGCATAAATAAAAAACGCCTCAAGAACAATATCCTGAGACGAGCAAAAACCCGCGGTACCACTCATTTTACGGAAAAACCGCCACTTAAAATCCAAAAGACTTTTTTAAGCATCCTTAAGATTTTTTCCTTTAACGCAGGGAACGTAAAATTCTATTTATTATATTGTAATTATACAAAAAATTCGAATTTCAAACTCGGAAGTGATGGGTAGATAGCCTTTAACCATCGGCTCGCACCAAGTGCCGACTCTCTGTATGTATATTACGCCGTACCGTCTTCGTCACAGTCTTTTTTATTTAAATATTTATGATATATTGTAACATTTATTTTCAAAAAAGTCAAGTCTTTTTCAACAAATTATGCACAAACTTTAATATAAACGCCTATAATCTTTTTGTGCATTATCATAAATTAAAGTTTTATTTATAAAATTCACTTGACAAAATAAAATTTTAGTGGTTTAATATATATGTTGATTTTTTCAATATTTAATTAAATTCAAAGACAATGACGGAAATTATGCCTCTTATCAAGGCGCTCCAGAGAATCGGCGGTAGGTGCGAGCCGATGCGAAAGATATCAGCGCTCTCCTTCCCGAGTCGGTCCTGTCAACGCTTTACGCAAATAATGGGACACGGTAGCCCCCGTTACAGGGTGCGGCCCTTACTAATGGGGCTCTAAGGTGATTTTTAATTCATTATCGGACTTTGCGTTTTATTATTTTTAGGTTCTGTAATGCTTTAAGGATAATCAGGGTGGTACCGCGGATATTCGTCCCTGAAGTCGCAACGGCTTCAAGGGCTTTTTTGTTTATATCTTTGGTTTTTTAACAAATAATTTTACAAATAAAAATAATTTTACAAATAAAATTTGATAAACCGATAATTTTGAAAGGAGATTTTTAAAATCAATGAAACGTATCGTAATCAGTGACGCAACTATGAAGCAATTTTCAAAGGATTTGCAGCTTTCCTTTAAGGAAAAAATCGAGCTTGCAAAGCTTCTTGATAAGCTTGGAGTAGATTTTATCGAGCTAAACGGCATAAAAAACGCGAGAATAGATTCTTTGCAAATAAAGTCAATAGTTTCTGCGGTTAAGGACAGTAAAATTGCCGTACCCGTAGAGTTGAACAATACCGAAAACATCGAAAAAACATGGAATGCGCTCAAGGATGCAAAAAATCCCCGACTTCAAGTTTTGGCGGCTACAAGTCCCGTACAGATAGAATATATATTTCATAAGAAGCCCGAGGCTATGCTCGATGCAATAAAGCGCACGGTTGCCGACTGTAAGGCTCTCTGCCCCGACGTTGAATTTATCGCAGAGGACGCTACACGCAGTGAATCATCATTTCTCTCTGCCGCAATAGACGCCGCAATCGAGGCAGGCGCAACCACCGTTACTATTTGCGATACGGCAGGAGCTATGCTTCCCTCGGAGTTTGCAAAATTCCTTCGCGAGCAATACGCCGCTACTCCCAAGCTTAAGGACGTAGCGCTCGGAATTCGTTGCTCAAACGATATCGCTATGGCAGATGCTTGCTCGGTTATAGGAGTTGCGGAGGGCGCTATGCAAATCAGAACGGTATCTCACACGCTTTGTGAGGCATATCTTCCCAACGTCGCTCGCATTTTAAGCGCTAAATCGGATATTCTCGACGTTGCTCTCGGAATCAAAACAACACAAATAAGCAGAATAATTGCTCAAATAGACAAGCTTTATCAAACGGGTAAAAGCAGTACATCTACTGCAAGCACTCGTGATGACGATGAGATATTCCTCACTGCGCACGATACCGAGGAGGCAATAGCATCTGCTACCGCAAAGCTTGGATACGACCTTTCGGTTGAGGATTCGCAAAAGGTATATGAAGCCTTTAAGCGTATTGCAGAGAAAAAGGAAAGAGTGAGCCTCAAGGAGCTTGATGCCATCGTTGCCTCCTCCGCTATGCAGGTTCCTCCCACCTACAAGCTCGACAATTACGTTGTAACCTCGGGTAACAGTATTTCGGCTACCGCTCATATCAAGCTTATAAAAAATGATACATCCGTTGAGGGTGTTTATATCGGTGACGGACCTATCGATGCCGCTTTCAGAGCGATTGAAAATATTACGGGATGTCACTACGAGCTTGACGACTTCCAGCTTCAAGCGGTTACGGAAGGACGCGAGGCTATGGGTCAGACACTCGTTAAGCTCCGCGCGGGCGGTAAGGTATATTCAGGTCGCGGTATTTCTACCGACATCGTAGGCGCGGGAATTCAAGCCTATCTTTCTGCGCTCAATAAAATAGTTTACGAGGAGGAAGTTGAATGAAGCTCTCATTTTCTACAAGAGGTTGGCCCGAGCTTACCTTCGAGGAAATGCTCGACGTAGCAATTGATATGGGATTTTCGGGCGTTGAGGTCTACAATCTTTCAAAGCTCGACCCAATGATGGACAAGGACGGTCCTTTCCACAAATACAACGTAGGCGCAACGGCTCGCTTGCTTAAGGAGCGCGAGCTTTCTATTCCCTGCTTTGATACCTCTCTCGATATTTCGTCGGATTCTACGGCAATTGAAACACTCAAGGGACTAATTGAAATAGCTCACGGAGCAAGAGTACCTTATATCGTAGTTTGCGCGCTTACAGACAACGAGGATGCAGTATATTCTGCGATTGATACTCTTTTACCTATCGCAACCGAAAAGAAGGTAAGTATTCTTATCAAAACGAGCGGTATTTACTCTGACACCGCAAGGCTTCGCGCTATGCTTGACAGATTTGCAAGTGACAATCTTGCGGCTCTTTGGGACGTTTATCATCCATACAGAGATAACGGTGAGACGGGTGATACAACCATAAAAAATCTCGGCTCTTACGTTTGTCACGTTCATATGAGAGATTCCGACGATGACGGTAATTATCAGCTTATCGGCGAGGGAACTATGCCTATTGATGACGTTATGCGTGCCCTCTCATCGGTTAATTACGATGCTTTCATTTCTCTTGAATGGAAGCCTGCTTGGCTTGAGGACCTCAAGGACCCCGAGATTATATTCCCCCACTTTGTAAACTTTATGTCACGCTTCCACTCAACTCGCGATATGAAGAAAAATCTTTACTTCAATCACGACGGTAGCGGTCAGTATATTTGGAAAAAGGACGAGCTTATCGACCTTACCTTTTCCGAGGTGCTTGACAGAGTGGCTGATGAATTTCCCGACCAATACTGCTTTAAATATACAACACTCGATTACACACGCACATATGCAGAATTTCACGAGGACGTAGACCGCTTTGCAAGAGCGCTCGTTTCGCTCGGTGTAAAGCCCGGAGCAAAGGTTGCTATTTGGGCAACCAACCTCCCCGCTTGGTATATCACCTTTTGGGCAACCGCAAAAATCGGAGCGGTTCTCGTAACCGTTAACACCGCGTACAAAATTCACGAGGCTGAATATCTGCTTCGCCAATCCGACACGCATACTCTCGTTATGATAGAGGATTGCTTGGATTCGAATTATAAAGAAATAATCAACACACTCTGTCCCGAGCTTAAGGATACAAAGCCCGGAGAGCCGCTTCACGCAAAGAAGCTTCCCTTCCTTCGCAACGTAATTACCGTTGGCTTTAAACAGCCGGGAAGTCTTACCTTTGATGAGGCTATGGACCGATACAAGCTCGTTAGCCGTGAGCAGGTTGCGAGAATGGCGGCGGCAGTTAAGCCGAGCGACGTATGCAATATGCAATACACCTCGGGTACTACGGGATTTTCTAAGGGTGTTATGCTTACCCACTACAACGTAGTCAACAACGGTAAATGTATCGGCGACCGCATGGGACTTTCCACCGCAGACAGAATGATGATTCAAGTGCCTATGGTCCACTGCTTCGGGATGACGCTTTCAATGACGTCATCTATGACTCACGGAGCAACGATGTGTCCGATGCCCTATTTCTCGGCAAAATCCTCCTTGGCTTGTATAAATCAGGAAAAGATTACCTGCTTTAACGGTGTTCCTACAATGTTTATCGCTATGTTCAATCACCCAAATTACCGTTCGACCGACTTTTCTCATATGAGAACAGGTATTATGGCGGGCGCAGGTTGTCCTCCCGAGCTTATGAAGCGCGCGGCAAGACCCGACGAAATGAATATGACGGGTATTGTAAGCGTTTACGGTCAAACAGAATGCGCTCCCGGAAACACTATGAGCTCTTGGACCGACTCGCTTGAGGTACGCACCGAAACGGTTGGTTGCGCTTTCCCCCACGTCAGATGTAAAATAGTTGACCCCGAAACCGGTGAAGAAGTTGGTCCCGGTGTTAACGGTGAATTTTGCGCTAAGGGCTACAACACTATGAAAGGCTATTACAAGATGCCCGATGCTACCAAGGGTACGATTGATGCCGACGGTTGGCTTCACTCGGGCGACCTTGCTTGCTATGACGAAAACGGAAATTACAAGATTACGGGTCGTCTTAAAGATATGATTATTCGTGGCGGTGAAAATATTTACCCCAAGGAAATCGAGGAATTTATCTATACCCATCCGTCTGTAAGGGACGTTCAAGTTATTGGTGTGCCAGATAAAAAATACGGTGAGGAAATTATGGCTTGCATAATTCTTAAGGAGAAAGGAAGCCTTACCGTTGAGGAAATGTCAAGCTATATCAAAGCAAGCATGGCTCGTCACAAGGTTCCCAAGTACATCGAATTTGTTGATAGCTTCCCGATGAATGCCGCAGGAAAAATCCTTAAGTACAAAATGCGTGAGGATGCCGCAAAGCGCTTAGGACTTGTTGGCGACGGAATTGATACCGCTTCTCCCGGAAAGCAATAATTTTAAATAATTTTAAAAAAATACCGACGAGGAATAATTCTCATCGGTATTTTTGTTTTTATATTCAAAATTATTTTTGCGTATTTTTCTTAAAATATCTCATAATTACAAGCACTACCGCAATTCCTATTATCGGAAAGATTGCCGTAATAAGCATTCCGACCTTTAAGCCGACCTGCTCTGCCGTGATATTCAAGCCATTTCCCACTCTTACCGCAAAATTGCTTGCCGACACCTTATCAACCACCACGCCTAATAGCTGAGGTGCAAATGAAGCGCCTAAATCCCCACCCGACGCCATCAAAGCAAATGCCGCAACACCTGCGTTCGGTATCTTCTCCTCCATCATAATCAGTGTTCCGGGCCAAAGCATCGACGTACAAAATCCCGTCAAAATGCAAGCAACAAAAGCAACTCCGACGCTTGAGGAAAGTCCTACCGTAATATAGCAAATAGCCGCCCCTATCATACTTATAAGCAAAGTCCTCGTTATATTTTTTCCAAATTTTGCATAAGAAATTCTTGCTATTCCCAAAAGTATGGCAAACATCGCCGCGCCTAAAATATCACCCACTACCTTGCTTATTCCGAGCGCGTTTTCCATATAAGTCGATATCCAGTTGCTCATTACATTTTCGGAGCAGCTACCGAAAAATATACATGCTACGCAAAGAGCAAGCCCTATCGCACGTTGCTTTCTGTTACCTACGGATTTTGATGCCGAGGCTTCACCGTTTAAATCGGGCATTGGCGATATCATAAACATTATAGCGGCAACAATCGGCAAAAGTGCTAAGAATGCTACTAAATACATCCATCTCACAGTACCGAAAATCTTCAAAAAAGCCGTGCTTAGTATTATCATCGTAAACGTGCCGAACGCATAAAGTGAATGAAGCATACTCATATCCCTTTGCGGGTTTTCCGACGGAATTGCCGCAATTACGGGACTTAGCAAAACCTCGGAAAGCCCTGCGGATATCGAGAAAACAACCGTTCCCACAAGCAATCCGACATATGCGTAATCGGGAAATGCCGTCGGTATTACCGCATATATAAACAATCCAAGTGCGGTAATAATCGGCATTATTCTCACCGTTATTTTTGCGTTAAAGTACCTTGAAAATGCCGTAAACAAAAGGTCTATTCCAAGCTGAGTAAAAAAGTTTACAAGAACAAGTGTTCCGAGTAAGGTATAAGAAATGCCGTATAATTCACGAAACGTCACAAACAAAATAGGAGGTACGCAAAATATCGACGACATCGTAAAATATGCGGTATAGCACGCAAGCTTAGTGGTTTTAAAATTCGTTTTTATCATATTCCTTCCATTCGCATTATTTAGTAAAATTATTAAGCAAAAGCTCTGCCTCATTTTGCTAAATCTGCTTTTTAATCTACTTTATTGGTATTGTATCATTTTTAACGTCAAAAGGCAAGCCCCAAGATAAAGATTTCTCTAAATCCAAGGGCTTTTTGTGTTATTTACTTTTATCGATTTTGACTATCTTATATCCGCTTGAATTGAGCAACCAATATGCATCGTCCAAAAGCTGATAATCGTATTTTATAACGTCGATTGACTCCTCGGAGCAATTATCTCTTTTAGAAATAATTTTTCTATATTCAACCAAGCCCTCAAAGGTAGTAAGATTTCCGTGTCTGCGTACAGAATAATTTTTTCCGTTTGAATAACGCTCATTATTATTCTTATCAATAATTCGCTCACATTCTATCTGCTTTCGGCTTGACGGAATCATACCCTTGCTTATCATAAAGGAATTCCAGCGCTGATGCTCATGAATTGCCATATTTCTGCGTCTTGAAAGCGGAAAATCCAAGGTATATTTAACGATTGGCTTACCGTTCGCCTTAACGCCATAGCTTTCTCTGTCGGGCATATCGTCCCCTGCATATATTGCAAGATACTCAGATTCGCTAAGTCCTACGTCGCTCTCATTTTTCTTTTTGCAGTAATCAAGTCCCATTAAATTAAGCTTTGACCTGAGGCTCAAACAACCGTAAAGGCTTGATTCCCTCTCCAATTGAGATTTGCTTATATGCCACTTTTTATAAGCGCTTGCGCTAATGCTCTTTATATATTCGTCATCTATCGAGGCGCTTGGATTTGAGGTAATTTCATATTCAAGATCATATATTTCGTTTCTCATTTGAGCCATACGGAATATATCATCACCCATAATATTGTTAATATTGTAAACCACGTCCTCATCGTTGCCGATAAAATAGCATAGCCCGTCCTCAATCATAGTCTGCTCCTTACGCCACGCCCTGACCTTAACAAAGATGACAAGACTGTCAGCCCCCCATTCCTTGCGCTTTTCTATGAGCTTTTGAGCCATATCGATATTTTCAAGATCCGAGCCAAATGCAATAACCACGAAGCTGACGTCGTGCTTTGACCTCGTTACAACGCTTCGTATTTTATCGTAAAAATCACAGCTATTAATATCAAGCTTATAATAAAATTCCTCTGCGGGTAGCGACGGCAGGGGTAAATAATCCTCTCTATTTACGTTTGCCAACTCATATTTATATCTGTAATAGCTATGATTGAGATTTTTATTATTTTCGGATTTTTCCTTATCGAAAATAAAATACTTAACCTTTTTTAGCTCGGGCTCACGCTCTCCGTCCTTTAAAAACTGATTATTGGCGACGGAAGTAACGAGCAACTGCTGATTAGTCTTTCCAAAGCCGATAAATAGCACGTTGATATCTACGTTTTCCTTTATTAAAGAGGTCTTATAATCGATTTGCTCCTCACCCATAAACTTAGTAAACGGGTACTTATCCACAAAATCGATTGCGATTTTATGATGCTTATTTACATAGTGAATACACCCATAGCCGCTCGAAATAATATCCTCGTATATTGCCTCATATCTCGGGTCGCCAAAAACGTATATTTTCGTTTTCAAGAAAAGGCGCTCTCTGATATTCTCGGGGACGTCGGCAATCTTATCTATTATTGCTCGACAAATCGATATATTTTTTGCCTCATCGAGGGTATTGACAACGATAACACATTCTCTGTTATATTTCTTTACTAAGCGAAATGCGCTTTCAAGCGGTAATTCAAAGGAATGTGATGAAATAAATGAAACGCGCTCCATATAAAGCTTTTCACTTTCCTTGTCCGAAATATTATCGATGATGAGCTTACTTCTGTTTTTATCGCTCTTATATAACAATATATTTTCGTGATTATTTCCAAAGATAAAAAGCTTATCCTTGCGGGTCGCCATAGCCTTAAATGCTTGAACGGCTGCCCAAATATGTTGATTTGTAAGAGAAAGCGTAAATATCAAGGCATTTATTCCTACAAGCACAAAGCAAAAATATATAGTGAAGCTATATAACATATCGGCGTGCATTAAAGATTGAATACTTTCGACGTCATATTTTAAAACAACGAGCGAAACTATTTTATTAATCGAGCCGAAAAACGCAACCAAAAAGCTCTGCCCCGAATATATATGCCCAATACAATAAAGCGGAATAGCCGTTACATATATTATTGCGCATTTACCCTTTTTAAAGCTTCTCAAAAACGCTATTCTCTGCGGTCTTTTTCTTAAAAGCAGATTTATCATAACGAATAATAGCTCTAAAATTAAAATTACCAAGCAAGAAACCGTTATTAGCTTTATAACCATACAGTCTTCTACCGTTTCCTTTCCCTAAACCTTTTTCGCCGCTTATTTTTTCAAAAGCAAATCCTTATCTCTCTCGAAGCCCTCCAATCGCTTATAGGGCTTCAAATTCGAGTGTGTTTTTGCAATATGATTCTTTGAGTCTGCGTTGTAAACATATCCCTCGGCACGCATAAATGCGCTCCATCTTTTATGCTCGTTCTCCTTTTCATACTCCTCGCTTGCAAAGGTCACTCCCGCCTTCGCCAAAAGCTCCTCGTAAATTGCCTTTGCTATCGAGGTGCGACGGTAATACTCATATTTGTCGTAAAAACTTCTGCTCTTTTCTATTTCGGCATTGATTTCGGTTTCATCCTTTTTCTGTAACCGTATCTCTGCCTTTTTACGCTCGAGCCAGCTTAAATGAATATCCATTCCCATTTTTTCAAGCTCAACCTGCTCTATCACACCAAGAGAAAATCTACTGCGCATATCACCGATAAGCTTGATACCGTATTTTTCCTCACCTAAGCAAAGAGGTCCGTTTTTAAGAAAGGTCTGCGTTTTAAGTGTACTGTAAACTACGGCAAATATATTCGGTATTTCATAGCCTTTTTCGATATTCAATCTGCCGTACTCTCTGCGTATCTTCATCGCAACGTCAAGATTTAATTCATCCTCACCGAGTGTAACGAAAGCCGCGGTGATATTTTCAATTTTTCTGAGAAGCTCGGAAAAATCACTTCCGTAAACGTCTATTCCTTGATGAAATTCTATCTCATAATAAGGCTCTCCTGCCTCACGAAGCTTATTTTTCTCCATCAATTCAGGCGCTAAAGCGGCAAAACGTGATTTTACGTTTATTCCCTTATCGACTATATGAACCGAAATTTCTCTATCGGGCATCTGCGCGCACCATGTGAGGGCTTTTATAAGCTCTGTACCGTAGTTACCTCCACCGACTATAAGTATAGACATTCTTTTACCGTTTTCACTTTTTATGAATTTTTCAAAAACAGGCTCATCTCTAAGCGTGCTCATAACGAGATTTCTGTTTTCGTTTATTCTTCTAACCTTCATATTACCGTTATCCACGGCATCTATTAAGGCTTCACTGTCAACGGTCGTTGAAAAAACATAAAACTGAGATTGAGGAGTATTGTAGCTTTTACTCTCGCGGCAATATTCTATTAACTCAAGAGCCTGCTTTATATTTTCATCCTCGTCCTCACCTATAAAATAAAATTTTCTTTCAGCGCGCGCGAAAATATGCTTTAAATTAATGTCGGTTATATCCTTTCTAAAGCAGAGTGCTCCCAAGCGCTTAGCCTTTTCCAACAGTTCAACGCTTACCTCGTCATTATCCTCAAAAACGTCAAAGAAAGCTATTAAGGGCTTGCGTATTCCGCTTTCCGACAGTATATTTGCCGCAAGTGCAACAGATTTTTCATTCAGCTCGGAAATGTAATAAATTTTGGTTGAAAGATTAAAGGTATATTTAAAATATGCTGATACGTTTTTAAAAAATGACATAACAAAGCTTGCCGTCATTATAGGCGCTGCTACGAACAAAAAAGCCGCGTATATTGAATAAGCATATCCGATAGCGTAATGAAGCCTTTCGGGGTCTGTAACCGCATTTTCGATAATATCAAAATCTCCGTCCAAAATAAACAATCTCATTGTATTGTGAATTGATAGAAATATTGATTTAAGTATTCTCGCAAATTGAATCTCCTCGGAAAAATAATCGGTATAATATATCGGAACAAATACGAACACCGTTCCCAAAAAGAAGCAAAGTATAAATATCTGAAACGGCGTCAGTAAAAAATGCTTTTTATATACCGCATCACCCTTGCCTATAAATTCGGAGCGATAAGCTCTTATACCCAATATGATAGAAAAAATCACGGTTGCAAGCGATAAAGCCATAGCGCTTAAGCAAAATATATTAAAACTCACGGTATTCTCCTTTATATTTTTTAGATAATCAATCAATATATAACATTGTACTATTTTTCGGTAATTTTGTCAAGTTTTGTCGCTTTATTTTTTATATTATATCGTTGCTTCGCTTTAAATTTTAACGTGATGCGGTATAAATTTTACACATTGGAATATACTCTTTATAAATATTTATTTTATCGGAGATACTATGAAGCGCTCTATAAAGCTTTGGCAATTTTTTGGATTTCTTTTTACCTCTGTTTTAGGAACACTCTTGCACTTTTTATATGATTGGTTTGGCGAGGCAAGCTTTATTGCTCCCTTTTCAAGCGTAAATGAATCAACCTGGGAGCATATGAAGATTTTATTTTGGCCTATGTTTATCTTCGCTATAATACAAGGTCTGCTATTTAATGAGCGCAAGGATTTTTGGTGTGTTAAGCTTCGGGGAATTATACTCGGAATCGTCTTAATTCCAATCATTTTTTACACCTACAACGGCGTTATAGGCAAATCGCCCGATTGGTTGAATATTACTATATATTTTATCTGCGCTGCAATAGCCTATATATACGAGGCTCGACTTTTTATCAATAATCGAGTCACCTGCAAATCCCCTAAGCAAAGTGTGATTACCCTTTGCGCAATAACGTTATTATTTGCTCTATTTACCTTTGCAACACCCGAAATAGGTATATTTAAAGACCCTCTAACACAAGGGTACGGTATATAAAGCTTGCCGATGAGGTTTTTCTCCCCATCGGCATTTTAATTTTTATTTTATCTTGGAAAAATCAAGGATATCACAAAGCACCTCATCGTATGTAAAATCGTTGAGTATCTCGTGCCTTGCACCGCTATAAAGCTTAATTGAAGCGTCCTTGCCCTGCTTTTTTAGAAGCGCCTCTACCTTGGATACGCCCTTTCCGTAATTTCCCACGGGGTCATCATTTCCCGAAATAAGTAAAATAGGCATTTCACTCGGTACTTCGGAAAACCATTTTTTCGAATTACTGTGCTTTATAAGCTTAATCAAATCTCCCATAGCACTGACGGTAAAATTAAAGGTACAATATTTATCGACATAATAACGGCGTCTTACGTTCTCGTCGGTTGTTAGCCACGGCTTAGGGTCTGACTCACTACCTCCGCCAAAGCGCTTATTGTAGCTACCAAAGGCTATGCCGTCAATAAGAGGCGAATAATGCTTATCACCGTATAATTTCTTTATGAGGGCGATAAGAGCAAGTCCAACGTCTGCCGCCGCATTAGGTCCTCCCGTTCCCATTATTATAAGGCGTTGAGGCTTAACGCACCCTTGAGCGGCAAGACGAGCCACAAACGAGCCCATACTGTGCCCCATTAAAATATATGGCATATCCTCGCTACCGTATTTTTTTCTCACTTCGTCGGAATAAGCCTTGACGTCATTTACAAGAAGCTCCCAACCGTTATTTTTTGCAATATATCCAAGCTCACCGTCATCCTTGACGGTCCTTCCGTGACCTAAGTGATCGTACCCGAAGCTTATCCAACCGTTGCTTGCCATATCATAAAGAAATTTATCGTATCTTTCTATATGCTCAGTCATTCCGTGTACTACATGGAAAAATCCCTTAACCTCCCCCTCTGGGAGATAAACCACACCCGAAAGGCTATGCACGCCGTCCGATGAAGGAACACAAAGGCTTATTTTTTCAATCATAGCCCTCTCCTTACTCATCTATCTCACTAAATTTTCTGCATGCCGAAATTGCTCTGTGCCATCCGTCAAGGCTACGCTTGCGCTCCTCCTCGTTTATCAAAGGAAGAAAGCTTTTCTTTACGCCCACAAGCGATTTTATTTCATTTCTATCGGCAAAAAATCCGACCGCAAGCCCTGCAAGGAATGCCGCTCCCTGAGCGGTTGCCTCGGGATTTGACGAGCTTTGAACCGTTACCGCCGAAAAATCGCTTTGCATCTGCATAAGCAAATCGTTTGCCGATGCTCCTCCGTCAACTCTTAACACAGATATTTCTTTTGAGGAGTCCTTACCGTACAAATATTCGATATCGGCATTCATCGCAGAGATAACGTCCTCGGTCTGATATGCTATCGACTCAAGCGCCGCGCGGATAATATGATTTTTCCCCGTTCCCGCGGTAAGTCCAACAATAGTTCCTCTTGCGTGCATATCCCAAATAGGCGCTCCCAATCCGCTAAATGCGGGAACAAGATATACTCCGCCGCTATTTTTAACCTTACGCGCAAAATATTCGCTATCCGACGCTTCGTGAATAAGCTTTAATTCATCACGAAGCCAACGTATTACCGAGCCGCCCGCAAAAACACTGCCCTCGAGAGCATATTCAATAGGACGTCCCTTTTCGCCTGCGGCAACCGTTGTTAACAAGCCGTGAGCGCTTTCAACGGCATCCTCTCCTGTATGAGCAAGCAAAAAGCATCCCGTTCCGTAGGTGTTTTTTGCCTCTCCCGCCTCAACGCAGGCTTGACCGAAAAGTGCAGATTGCTGATCTCCCGCTATACCCGCAACGGTAAGCTCAGAGCCCATACACTCAAAGCTTCCGTATATTTCGCTACTGCTTTTTATTTCAGGCAATATCTGTCGAGGTATCTCCAATATTTTAAGAAGCTCCTCATCCCACTCTCCTGTGTGTATATTACAAAGCATTGTTCTTGAAGCATTAGTTCTATCGGTAACAAAAACCTTGCCGTCGGTAAGCTTCCAAATAAGCCAAGTATCAACTGTTCCCGCCATAAGATTTCCCGACTCTGCCATTTCTCTTGCACCGTCGACGTTATCGAGTATCCATTTAATCTTTGTTCCGCTAAAATACGGGTCTATACGAAGTCCTGTGGTCTTACGGATATAGTCCCCATAACCCGCCGACTCAAGTCTTTTACAAATATCAGCGGTACGTCTGCATTGCCAAACTATTGCATTATAGATTGGTTTTCCATTTCTTCTATCCCAAAGAATAACGGTTTCTCTTTGATTTGTAATACCTACCGCGGCTATCTCATCGGCATTTATTCCGCTTTTTGCTATACACTCGGTAAGAGCGGAATATTGATTTGCATATATATCCATCGGGTTCTGCTCTACCCAACCTGCCTTGGGATATATTTGCGGAATTTCGTGTTGAGCCATAGAAACAATATTAGACTCTCTATCAAACAGTATCGCACGCGCGCTTGTAGTTCCCTCATCCAACGCAAGAATATATTTTTTCATTTTTTCTTTCCTTTCGGATATTAATAAAATTTTATTTAGTCATAATTTTAAAATAAAATGCCTCAAGCTCACTCTTGTCCATCAATCTCGGAACAGGATAAAGCGGATTTGCCTCTTTTTCGGCATGCTCTGCAAGACTCGGAATATCCTCTTTCCTTATTTCGCTAAGCGTACTCGGTATATTAGTTTTTTTGTTTAAATTCACTATTGCTTCGATAAATTTCTTTGATCCGTCACTATGACTGTCGCTCTTATCACTGACTCCTGCGGCAACGCCAAGCTCGTGTAATCTTTTGTGTATGCAACTACCGTACCCCTCCAAAACGTGAGGTAAAATTACTGCGTTTGCAAGTCCGTGAGGTGTATCGTATCTACCGCCCAAGGAATGCGCTATTGCGTGAACGTATCCAACGTATGACCTTGAAAATGCCATTCCCGCCTTATAGGACGCAAGGAGCATATCCTCCCTCGCCTCTTTATCATTACCGTCGATATAAGCTCGCTCAAGGCTTTTAAATATCATACTCACCGCCTCGAGTGAAAGCGCCCTCGTCTGCCTTGTTGTTGCTCGCCCTATATAAGCCTCAACTGCGTGAGTCAATGCATCCATTCCCGTTGTTGCCGTCAAATGCGGTGGCAAGGAATAGGTAAGGCTTGCATCTAACATAGCATAATCGGGAATAAGAGGAAAACTCATAAGCGCATATTTTTTCTGCGCCTCGGTATCGGTTATAACGGCGGCAAGAGTTACCTCGCTGCCTGTACCCGCCGTTGTGGGAATTGCAATAAGCATAGGAATTTTTTTCAATATTCTCAACGGCCCGCCAAGTCGATTTAGTGCTTTTTTAAGGTAAGCCACTCTTGCTCCGACCGCCTTTGCGCAATCAATAGGAGAGCCTCCGCCAATCGCTATAATAGCCTCGCATTTATTCTCTGTATAAATTTTTAATGCCTCCTCGACGTTTTCAACAGTGGGATTTGGCTTTGTATTTCCGTAAATCACGTATTTTATTTGATTTTGATTTAACACTGCCTCAAGCTCTTTCGGTAGCCTTCTCGTCACTATAAGCGCGGATTTTATTTTTTCTTTCTGCAATATCCTACCGATATCTTCATAGGATTCTACAATATTCGGCTCTCTGTACGGCAAAAACGGAGTCGCTATTCGAAACGCTCCTTGAAGCGCTCGACAAGCAATCTTTTTTAATATAAGCATAAAATATCTCGCATTAATTAAATTATATAATCATTATAGCATAAACCGATAAAAATATCAAGAAGTTTTATATTACGCGCTATTATTAAAATATTTTATTTAAAGTAAA